>JANQHL010000144.1 GCA_028277085.1 Flavobacteriaceae bacterium | reverse complement strand
GATCATTCAGGGTGCAAAATTAGCTAAAAAACGGGCAATTCCTTGGTTTTTGGATTATTTTGCAGATAAATCAACAATGTGTATCTATGGCTAAAATACTGGCATTCGCAGGAAGCAATTCTTCACAATCCATTAACTTTCAACTGGTAAAGTACACCCTATCCTTACTGGGGAATCAGGAAACACGGTTATTGAATATGAGCAATTATCCCTTTCCGATGTTCAGTGAAGACCTGGAACGCCTCCAGGGCTATTCCAATTCATTAATGGAATTACGTGAGGATATCCGAAAAGTGGATGGCATAGTACTTTCGGTAAATGAACATAACCGTAACCCGTCGGCTTACTTTAAAAACCTCATAGATTGGCTTTCCCGCTTAGACCGAAAATTTTTGAGTAATAAAAAGGTGTTATTGATGGCCACCTCTAACAGTAAGGGTGGAGGTAGCCGTGCTTTGGAAATTACTAAGAACCTGCTTCCTGGTTTTGGGGCAGAAGTAGTAGCGACATTTTCTCTTCCCGTCTTCAAAGACAATTTTGCCGAAGGGAAAGGTATTGTTGACAACAGTATGAAAGAAGAACACGCCCGGGCGGTAACTGCCTTTTTGGAGCAGCTCTAACTAATATCGTCGGAAAGATGTTGGAAAAATTCAAGATACATTGCAACAGCATTTTTCCCTTTTTGTCGAAGTCCAAGCTGTTACTGGCTTGCAGCGGTGGTCTGGACAGTATGGTCTTAGCGCATATATTATTGGAATGCAAAATGAATTTTGATCTGGCACACTGCAATTTCAAATTGCGTGGGCTGGAATCCGATAAGGATGAGGCGTTTGTCAAAGCCTGGGGAAAAGCGCACGGGAAGAAAGTGTATACCCGCCCATTCGATTTGAGTAAAGTGACGGGCTCAGTGCAACTTAAAGCCCGACAGCTTAGATATGAATGGTTTTTTGCGCTTGGTGATCAATACCACTATGATTGGATACTCACTGCCCACCACCTAAACGATAGTGTAGAGACCTTTCTTATTAATCTTTCCAGAGGCACAGGCCTGGACGGACTTACCGGGATACCGGAAATCCAAAATAAGGTCATCCGCCCGTTATTACCCTTTAGCAGGACTGAAATCATGGAATACGCCAAAGAGCGTGAAATAAAGTGGCGGGAAGACGCGAGTAATCTGGACACGAAGTATCTCAGAAACAAAGTGCGCCATGACATTGTTCCGGAATTAGAAGCTTTGCATCCTACCTTCCTGGCCAATTTTTTTAAAACACAGCAATACCTACAGCACAGCGATCAATTGCTTGAGGATTACAAGGAACTACTCCAACAACGGTTGTTTGAACAGGGCGCCAACGCTATTCATATTTCCCTGGAAAAACTGACCTCCTTACACCCCAAAGCAGGATATTTCTTTTTGCTCTTCCGGGAATATGGTTTTACGAATTCGGAAGATATCGAAAAGCTGTTGGGATCCACTAGTGGGAAAGCACTGCGTTCAGATACCCATCGCCTCATAAAAGACAGGACCACCTTAATCCTGGCACCGATAAAACAAGAAGAACGACCGTGTTTTTTCCTGGATGAAGGACAAGATCATTTGGAATACCCCGTCCAACTGCGGCTCGAGGAGGTTTTATCGTTAGGTTCTTTTTCAAAAAACATCCTCTATGTTGATAAGGAAAAGTTAAACTATCCGTTAAAAATAAGGAAATGGGAAATTGGCGACTATTTTTACCCGTTGGGAATGGAAGGGAGAAAGAAACTATCCAAGTTTTTTAAGGATGAGAAGTTCGATACCATTGCCAAGGAAGAACAATGGCTACTCTGTTCGGGAAATGAAGTGGTTTGGGTAATGGGAAAACGACCGGACAAACGGTTTAAGGTAACAGGGGATACTAAGGAAATTTTAAAGATTACAGTACTTTGAAAAAACACCTCCACACGATTATTCTAGTCCTAACGCTAACGCTATCGGGCTTTTGCGTAGCGCAATCTGATGAAAACCCGGCTACCTGGAGTCATGAGTTCCGGGAAGTGGGGGAAGGGGAATACGAATTAATCTTTACTGCCGATATTTATAAAGATTGGTTTATCTATTCCCTGTATACCGCCGAAGGAGGGTCCATGCCCAGTGAATTTGAATTTCGGCAAGCTGGTATCGATTATGAGTTGGTCGGTGAGACCGTAGAAGGGAAGACATATAAAAAGTACACCGAAGTTTTTGATGTGGAGGAAACGTTTTTTAAAGAAAAAGCCCTCTTTAAGCAACGTATACGATTGTTAAACCCGGAAATCAATCAGATCACAGCCATATTGTACTATCAGATATGTAAAGAAGTTTGCGTACTTAAGGAGGAAGAGTTTGTTTTTTCTTTGGATGGGACTGCGGTTGTTGAGACCTCAGACGCAGTTGTGGACGACAAAAGTCTTGCAATGACGAATACGCTAAAATTGGATTTGAAAAACAAGGGCCGTCTGCAGCAAACATTGCTAAGTCCTCAGGGGGAAAAATCGAACATATGGATGCTTTTTGGTTTAGGCTTTATTGGAGGATTAATTGCAATACTTACGCCATGTGTCTTCCCACTGATCCCCTTAACGGTTTCCTTTTTTACAAAACACAGTGGAAAACGTTCCAAAGGCGTAAAAAATGCCTTGCTCTATGGGGTTTTTATTGTGCTGATCTATTTTTTACTGAGTCTTCCGTTCCATCTTTTCGATTCAGTGGATTCACAGATCCTGAATACCATTGCCACTAACATTTGGCTGAATCTTTTCTTCTTTGTTGTTTTTGTTGTTTTTGCTTTTTCCTTTTTCGGGTATTACGAATTAACCCTGCCAAGTTCCTGGGCAAACAAACTGGATAGTGCTTCCGCTAAAGCAGGGGGAGTCCTTGGGATATTTTTTATGGCCTTAACTTTGGCAATTGTCTCCTTTTCCTGTACCGGTCCTATTTTAGGAGGCTTATTGGGAAGTACCACCCTTGCCCAGGGAAATGTCGCCACCAATCTTTCCATTGGGATGACGGGCTTTGGGTTGGCGCTAGCCCTTCCTTTTGCGTTGTTTGCGCTTTTTCCTACCTGGTTGCAATCCTTACCAAAATCCGGAGGTTGGATGACAACAGTAAAGGTTGTCCTGGGCTTCCTGGAGTTAGCCTTGGCGTTTAAGTTCTTATCCAATGCAGACCTGGTCGGAAACTGGGGAATATTTAAACGCGAAATTTTTCTCGGCATCTGGATAGTGCTATTCATCGCCATGGGGGCGTACCTTTTTGGGGTACTCCGGTTTCCCCACGATACACTAAAACAGAAAATATCAAAAGGCAGAAGGCTGCTTGGGGTACTGAGCTTTGGGTTCTCTTTGTACCTTATCCTGGGCCTTTTCCAGGTGACCCATCTAAAATTGCTAAGTGGATTTCCTCCGCCTGACTTCTATTCTGTGCTGCAAAGCGAAACGGATTGCCCCTTGGGATTGGAGTGTTACAAAGATTTTGATACTGGAGTGGCGGTAGCGCAGCAGAAAAGCAAACCTATTTTATTGGATTTCACGGGCTGGGCCTGTGTCAACTGCAGAAAAATGGAAGAGAATGTCTGGAGTGACCCTGGAATTTATGCAATGCTTAGGGATGATTACGTCTTGATTTCACTCTACGTTGATGACCGAAAAGAGCTACCAGAGGAGGAGCAGTTCGATTTCCAATACGAATCGGGTCGTATAAAGACGATTACTACGATAGGGCAGAAGTGGGGTACTTTTCAGACAATTAACTTTAATGCGGCTTCACAGCCCTATTACGTTTTACTTTCTCCGGATTTGGAGGTGCTGAATGAGGCAGTGCAATATGTGGATGTGGAAACTTACCAACAATGGCTTAGTTCGGGTTTGGATCAGCATCAATTAAGTATGAAATAAGTAATTTAGTTGGGAAACTAAATTGCCTGCATGAGAAAATTAAAAAAGGTGTTACTTATCCTATTAGGAATAGTAGCATTAGTACTGGTAGCCGCTCTTATCTTTCTGAATACCCTTACCCCGACCTATGAAGGGGAAAAAGAATTAAGTTCACTTTCCGACGAGGTAGAAGTCTATTTTGACCGTTATGGTATCCCCCATATTTATGCAGCAAACGAAACCGATGCACTACGAACGCTGGGGTACGTCCATGCACAGGATAGATTGTGGCAAATGGAACTTTTGCGAAGGGCCGGAGCGGGACGGCTTTCTGAGATATTTGGTGAAATTGCCCTGGAAACCGATAAGTTTTTCTTGTCATTAGGGATAGATGACTATAATGAAGAGGCGGTAGCCAAAGCAAACCCCTCAGATCCCGCAATAGTTTTAGCACAGGCCTATCTGGATGGGATTAATCAGTTTATAGCGCAGGGACCTACCCCGGTTGAGTTTTATCTAACCGGCCTGGAAAAACAGCCTTTTGAACTACAGGACGTATTCAATGCAGTTGCTTACATGGGCTTTACTTTTAATAAAGGAGCACGGGATATCGTAAATACCAATCTATTGCACAGGCTGGACTCCACATATACCAAAGAGTTATTTGTAGAGACACCTTCAAAAGAAATCACAATCCCTACAAACAACAGTGGCGGATATGAAGAAACGCTGGATTTGGAGAAGCACATTTCGCAGATCATGGAGCAATTGCCAGTCCCTGTTTTTTATGGTAGTAACAGCTGGGTTTTGGCGCCTGCCAAAACCAAGAATGGAAAAGTATTACTGGAAAATGATCCCCATATAGCGCAGGCCCAACCCAGCGTCTGGTATGAGGCTCACCTCGTCACCCCGGAATATGAAAAATACGGGTATTATTTGGCAGGAGTGCCCTTTCCGTTACTTTCTCATGATAGAAAAATGGCCCATGGTTTTACCATGTTCGCCAATGATGACACCAACTTTTACTACGAAGAAACGCATCCTACCGATACTACATTATACCGTTATGGAGAGGAATGGCGAAAATTCCAGTACGTTAAAAAGGGTATCAGGGTCAAAGGTGGGAAAACAGTGGATTTTCAATTTAAAAAAACACATAGAGGACCAATCGTGAATGCAAATTATGCGAAGCGTACCAGGGTAGAGGGTGAGCGATTGGTTAGTATGCATTGGCTCTTCACACAATTTGACAATACCTTATTACAAGGGCTTTTCGAAATCAACCATGCGGATAACATTGAAGAATTTAAAAAGGCCTTACCCAAAATTCATGCCCCCGGGCTTAATGTTATGTACGGTGATGCCGAAGGGAACATTGGCTGGTGGGGTACCGCAAAGTTGTATCAAATGCCGGAAGGCATAGGAACCAAAACTATTTTGAACGGCGCCTCCGTGGAGGAAGATCCCATAGCCTATCTGGATTTTGAAAACAATCCGCATTGTGTAAATCCGTCATGGAATTATGTGTACTCTGCCAATAATCAACCAGATTCCACTGCTGGACACTATGTTCCAGGGTATTTTGCAAATTCCACCTATCGCGCAGGTAGGATTGTAGACCTCCTTGAAAAAAAGAAGGATGGATGGACAAAGGAAGATATGACCACAATGGCCACAGATGTATATCTTAGGACGGCAACGAAGCAGTTAACTGGTTGGCTGGACAATTTGGTGTTAGCGTCGCTCTCGGAAAGTCAACAGGAATTTGTCGCCTTATTGAGCGATTGGGACGGAGAATATCATCTTAACAGTGTTGGCGGGGTATTTTTTGAAAGCATGGTGGTAAATCTGCATCAACATATTTTTGCAGATGAGTTTTCATCCCTGGAGGAGTACCGGTCCTACAGGGTCCCTCTTAAGATGAACAAAGTATTTGACAATCCCGCATCTGTCTGGTGGGACAATGTCACCACCTCCGGTGTAAAAGAGAGCAAAACAGAAATTATACGGCAAGCTTTCCGGGCGACATGGCAAGACCTGACCGAACAGTTCGGAAATGACTTTTTGGCATGGACCTGGGATAGCGTACATTTCCTGGAACACGACCATCCTATTGGAAGGGTAGCTTCCCTGCGTAGTTTTTTCAATGTTGGCCCCTTTCCAAGCCCTGGCACCGGAGGGACGTTGAACAACCAGGAATTCAGTAGACAGGAAGATGGGAGATATAAAGTGAGAAGTATCCCTTCTACCCGAAGAATCATTGACTTTTCGGACATAGAAAACAGTATAAGTATTTTGCCCACCGGGCAGTCAGGAAATCCCTTGAGTAAACACTATAGGGATCAGGCTGAAATGTTTGTGAACGGAGAGTTTAGAAAAATGATGATGAACCACTCCGAGATTCAAAATACCGCTGAGGATCTTTTAGTTTTTATACCAAAAAATTAGCAAGTTTAAAGAACCCGCTGGGTGCTAATTGATGGGTTGGTGGAGCTTGAGAGATTTTTACAAAGAAGAAGGCTTCTTCCTGGACCTGGGAACTCCATGATAAAAAATGTAGAAAATTTTCTAAATAAAGCGTATTTTTGCTATAAAAGGGAAAATGCTCATCAAAGTATTCGGAAGTGCGGTTTTTGGGGTGGAAGCGCAAACCATCGCGGTTGAAGTCAATGTAGACCGCGGTATTGGCTACCATTTGGTGGGGCTGCCCGATAACGCGATCAAGGAAAGTAACTATAGAATAGCCGCTGCCTTAAAAAACAACGGCTACAAAATTCCGGGAAAGAAAATTACGATCAATATGGCCCCGGCCGACCTTCGTAAAGAAGGTTCCGCCTATGATTTAACCTTGGCCCTTGGGATTTTAGCGGCTTCTGAACAAATAGCGGCCCCAGGAATTCACAATTACCTTATAATGGGCGAGCTTTCTCTGGACGGCGCCGTACAACCTATCAAGGGGGCGTTGCCCATTGCCATCCAAGCCCAAAAAGACGGTTTTGAAGGGTTTATTTTGCCTAGGGAGAATGTAAAAGAAGCGGCAGTTGTTGGAAAACTAAATGTCTTTGGGGTAGAAAATATCAAAGAGGTTATCGATTTTTTTAATGAGGGGAAACCCATTGCGCCAACCGTGGTAGATACCCGTAAGGAGTTTTACAATAACCTCAACTTTCCGGAATTTGATTTTTCCGACGTAAAGGGACAGGAAAGTATCAAACGGTGTATGGAAATTGCAGCTGCGGGAGGCCATAACATTATCCTGATTGGTCCTCCGGGTGCGGGTAAAACCATGCTGGCTAAGCGGTTACCCTCTATTTTACCACCGATGTCCTTGCATGAAGCGCTGGAAACCACCAAGATCCATAGTGTTGTTGGGAAAGTAAACAACTCTGGATTAATGGCGCAACGCCCTTTTCGCAGCCCGCATCATACTATTTCCGATGTGGCCTTGGTAGGAGGGGGGACCTATCCTCAACCCGGTGAGATCTCTTTGGCCCATAATGGGGTGTTGTTCTTGGATGAACTCCCGGAGTTCAAGCGCAGCGTGCTTGAAGTGATGCGGCAACCCCTGGAGGACCGTGAGGTAACCATTTCGCGGGCGAAATTTACTGTTACTTATCCGAGCAGTTTTATGCTCGTAGCCAGTATGAATCCCAGTCCCGGGGGCTACTTTAACGATCCCGATGCGCCTGTGACCACATCCCCCACCGAAATGCAGCGGTATCTGGGGAAGATTTCAGGGCCCTTGTTAGATCGCATTGACATTCATATTGAGGTAACCCCTGTCCCTTTTGAAAAACTATCGGAAGACCGAAAAGGAGAGGGCAGTACCGCTATCCGGGATCGGGTGATTGCGGCCCGGGAGGTTCAAACCGATCGATTTGAGCATTTGGAGAAGATCCACTACAATGCCCAAATGAGCACCCGGCTGATTCGAAAATATTGCCGGTTGGATGATAGTTCCAAAGCATTGCTTAAAACCGCCATGGAACGTTTGCATCTCTCCGCAAGGGCTTATGACCGAATCCTAAAAGTCGCCCGTACTATTGCGGATTTGGAGCAAAAGGAAGGAATTCAAGGGCACCATATCTCTGAAGCGATACAGTACCGCAGTTTGGATCGAGAAGGGTGGTTGGGGTAGATTGTTTTATTGGCGGCAGGCTAATAACTGATAAACCCACTTAGCCTGTAGTTGGAAAGACGTATATGTATTGCTTCAATGGATTTTCTTTATTTTTAAAGGGTTCTTGTTAAAAACACCGAAACATATAATAATCCAAGGATTAATGGGTTTACTATTCAAACGTTCTGTGTCATCATGGATCTGGACGAAAGCTTTTTTTGCACATGTACCTATTTAAAGTCTTCGCTGATTTGGCGATCCTGTTTCTTTTCCTAATTGTTCTGACGGTAAGCGACAGTAACGCTGATTCAGCCAAGCATTCTTCAAGCGAAACCTTTGATGAAAACAGCGATACCGCGCTAAAGCATACTACTAACGTTGTAGATAAAGAACTGCAGATTGCCCTGCAACAGGCCGTTGACTCCTATTTTAATACCGCCATAGCCTCCGGGGAAGTTGTGGGTGCCGGTGTAAGCATTGTACATGGGGAACAAGTGCTTTTGGCGGATGGATTCGGAATACGAAATAGTCGTACCGGCAAAAAGGTAGACGGGCAAACCGTCTTCCGTCTGGGTTCGCTTTCAAAGGGATTTACGGGGGTGCTTGCCTCGGATCTAAAGCGTGAAGGAAAGTTGGCCTGGGAAGACCGGGTCAGTGATTGCATTCCTGAATTTGAATTAGGAGATCGGGAGAATACGGATAACATCACCCTGGCGCATTTATTATCACATACCTCGGGAGCTCCCTATCACAGCTACACCAATCTGGTGGAGGCCGGACTATCTCTCGAAGAGATCGCAAGCCGATTTGTTGCCGTACAGCCCATAAGCAAGCCCGGGGAAATGTATAGCTATCAGAATGCGCTATTTGCACTTTCCGGGGAGATGATGGAGAAGGTTACCGGGGAGGCGATCACCACATCCCTGGAAGAACGCTTTTTTAAACCGCTTGAAATGTGCGCGACCACCATGGACTTTGATGCACTCAAGAAGACAACGAATAAAGCCAACCCACATGTAAAATCCCGGCGTGCATGGAGATCCGAAAGGCTTACCAACTCCTACTATAACGCCGTTGCTGCCGGGGGCATCAATTCGAACGCTGAGGACATGGCCAAATGGATGCAGCTTTTGCTCGGTCACCATCCCGATATAATGACTGCGGAAGCCCTTCAGGAAGCCTTTACGCCATTTATTGAGATTCCCGGACGACACAAGTACTATCAGCGCTGGCCCGGACATACGGCCTCGTATTACGGCTTTGGCTGGAGGATCCACACCTACCGGTCGGATAGCTCAGAGGTTGAAAAGACCCTATGGCACCACGGGGGAAGTGTGAACCACTTCCGCAATGAAATAGCCGTCTTTCCCGGGGAAGACCTGGGCATTTGCGTGCTGTTAAACAACCCATCCAGGATAGCCCAACATGTGATCACTGACCTACACCGTATCGTTCAGGAGGTCTTTCGGACCCATAAAAGTGCAACACCTCTGGATCAGTCGGTGGCCAGCTCCCAACCTCGCGGATCTGCCGGTACTTGAACCCAATAAGCTCCTGCTTGTCTATCCCCAACAGGAAAGCAATTCAAGGGCATCATATCTCCGAAGCCATACCATACCGTAGTTGGGATCATGAAGGGTGGTTGGGGTAAACAAAAAAATCACTAATAACAACTCAAACCAAAACCACAACCCCATCAAAAAAACGTAACTTTAGGGTATGCATTTTATGTATCACTATTTTAGCCGGTTTGGGGAGCTTTCAAAGGCCAATATGGAGTTCTTGCTCTCCTTGATCAGTGAGGGAACGCTGTCCAAAGGCGAAAAATTAATTGCAGCCCATCAGAAAGCAGACAGCATCTATTGCGTGGAAGAAGGATTTCTGCATTATTATACCTATTCCGAATTTGGCGATAAAGTTACTTTAAACGTAATCGGCCCCAATACCTGTTGGACGGACCTGGAGAGTTTTTATAACCAGCTACCCACTACCGGGGAATGTGTAGCGCTCACCCCTGTAAAGTACTATAAATTAGAGCGATCCGATTATATGCGCATCAAATCGGAAAACCATGAGGTAAGTGAACTCATTCATACGATTACCGAACAGATCCTCTCAGCAAAGGTTATTGAAGCCAATAACCGGTCAAAAATGACCATTGAAGAGCGCTATTTGCATTTACTACAAAACAACCCGGCCCTGGTACAACAGGTGCCAGTGGCCATTATAGCGTCTTTGTTGGGCACTTCCAGGGAAACCCTGCACAGGATCAGAAGACGACTTGCCGTTGCCTGAGGTTTCCTAAGAATGTGTCAATTGACACTCTTTTTTTCGGGATCAGTTTTGAACTTTATCTATACGTAGAACAGATAACTTTCAAAAATTGTAAGCCATGAAAAAAATAGTACAATTGCTGGCACTGATCCTGCCAATTTTCGTTCTGGGACAAGGGACCGGCAAAAAATTTGAAAATTCAATTCAACTATCAGAAACCAAAGAAAACGTTTGGAAGGCTATGACGGACTTCTCCACATTTAGCGTATGGGATAACTATGTGGTGGATGTGCGCTGCCCCGAACTCAAAAAAAACCAAAACTGCCAGGCCATTGTGGGCGCAGGGGAAATCCTTGAGGTAGCGATCGTAGAATATGATGAAAATCAATCCTATACCGTCCGATATAAGCTTTCCTCGGGGAACGTATTCATACGGCGTACATTAAGCGCGGATGCACCTTTGGAACTTACGGAAACGGTCTGGTATAAAGGACTCTCCAAAAGCACTTTTGAAAAATACAAAGGGGCTTCTTACGCCGATACCTTAAAGACCCGATTGCAACGGTTTAAGGCATTTGTTGAAAGTGATACGATAAAAGAGGGGCGTTAAATCACTTTTAAATTTGCCTTGAGTCCCTGGATGATCCCCAAAATGTATTTCACGGTATCGTCCAAATAATGGGTAATGGCGATGTGGGGTATCCGGATGTTGGTAAACCCGTTTTTAAAGGAATGCATCGCCTCCTCTAAATCATGAATCGCTTGTTCGTGGGTAATATTACGGTATTCGGTTTCAACGTCAATATTCAATTTTACCCTGGAAATGGCAATGTCCACAGATCTTTGGCCATCCCACCATTCCAGCATCGGGTGGGCCCCGGCATCCTTAAGCGCGTAGAAGAGCTGAATGGCTTCTTTAGGCGTGTTGTTTTCCGCCATTACCTTTTCTACTAACCGCCGGTGCCGCTCGCATAAAGCAACGCCTAAGGTTTTAGCAGTGTGATAGCCCAATTCCGGGTCGATAGGTGTGTTACAATCGTTGCATGTCATCAATGTAGGTCAGTTATGTCAATGTTAAGATTTGGGACTATTATAACTTTAACAATTCGGGATTCGTATGGCCCTTCGATGTATGACACCCCACTTTTAGACGAAATGCATTTTTTTAGATGAAATACACGCCCGGGCGATCCAGAAAGTGTATTTTTCCGGTGAAAGGTAGTTCGTATGTTTAAAAGTTCAGGTCCGGGAATATTGGTAGCTGCGGCATTTATAGGTCCGGGTACAATTACCGCCTGCACCATCGCCGGGGTAGGCTTTGGGTATGCGTTATTATGGGCGATGCTGTTGTCTGTAATCGCTACCATTTTTCTACAGGAAATGGCGGCCCGGGTGGGACTGGTGACCCGGAAAGGCTTGCCCGAGGCCATTAAGGGGGCAATACCATCTGCCTGGCTTCGAAACAGCATCATCGCCATTGTACTCTTCGCCATATTGATTGGGAATGCGGCCTATGAAGGCGGAAATATCGGAGGGGCGGTACTAGGACTGGAAGCAGTATTCGGTGACAGGTATGTGACGTGGTTCCCCTGGGGTATTGGGGCTATTGCCTTTGGTATCCTATGGCTCGGGAGTTATAAAACCCTGGAAAAGGTATTTCTCGGGCTTATCTTTTTGATGAGCTTATCTTTTATCCTAACTGCGGTTTTAACCCGACCCAATCTTTTGGAAGTCGCGAAAGGCCTTTTTATCCCAAGGCTTCCGGAACAAGGATGGCTAACCGTGCTGGCACTAGTAGGCACTACTATTGTACCCTATAACCTGTTCCTGCACGCCTCCCTGGTCCAGGAAAAATGGAAGGCCGCCGGAGACCTCAGAAAGGCCAGGATAGACACTGTCTTGGCGGTGGGGTTAGGTGGAGGTATTTCTATGTGTATCATCATTGCGGCTAAGGCGATACCCACCCAGGAAGTAACCGGAGTGCTTGATCTAGCCATGGGACTGGAACCGTTATTGGGGCAAGCCTCCAAAATATTCCTGGGGATCGGTCTTTTTGCTGCGGGAATTACCTCTTCAATCACTGCACCCCTGGCAGCAGCCTATGTGGCGAATAGCAGTTTTAATTGGAAGGCCCAAAGGAAAGATGTTCGGTTTCGTGCCGTTTGGATAGTGGTACTATTGCTTGGTGTAGGTTCGCTTTCATTGGATTTTACCCCGATTGAGATCATCAAATTTGCGCAAATCGCGAATGGGGTCTTACTTCCAGTAATGGCGGTCCTACTTGTAGGGATAACGAATAACAACCGAATAATGAAGGGGTATAAAAACACCACGATCCAGAATGGCGTTGGCGTATTGATCGTATTACTTTCGTTACTGTTGGGCATAAAAAGCATCTTAAAAGTAGTAGGTGTAGCATAAACGATGATCAAAACAATAGACATAAACTGTGATGTTGGTGAAGGAGTAGGAAATGACCCGGAACTACTTCCATTAGTCACGTCGTGTAATATCGCCTGTGGGGGGCATGCCGGGGATGAAGCATCAATGCGGGCCACCATTCGGTTGGCCAAAAAATACAAGGTGAAGATCGGGGCGCATCCGAGTTACCCCGATAAAGAAAATTTTGGTAGAAAAGTCTTATCGATAGCTGTTCCTGAGTTACAGCAAAGCCTCAAGGAACAGCTTGAGACCTTTGCCAGAATTATCCAAGAAGAAGAGGCCTATTGGCACCACATCAAACCGCATGGCGCATTGTACAATACGGTGGCAAAGGACGATGTGCTGGCCAAAGTATTTCTGGAATGCGTTACCGCGTATACACCGGGCAGGTATATGTATACTCCTCCCGGGTCCTGTATCGCCCAAGCTGCCATCCATTCCGGAATTAAAATTCGGGTTGAGGCCTTTGCGGACCGAAACTACAACGAGGATCTAAGCCTGGTTTCCCGAAATGTAAAAAATGCAGTAATTACATCGCCTAAGGCGGTTCTGCAACATTTACGTAGGATGGTTTTGGAAGACAAAGTCAAAACAATTTCCGGAGAAGTGCTGCCCTTACAGGCCGATACTTTTTGTGTGCATGGAGATACTGCCAGCGCATTAGAAATATTAATGTATCTTCATGAAGAATTACCAAAATATAACATTCAACCTGCAAAGTGAGCCAGTTCCCCATAACGCTTAAACCTTTTGGAAAGAATGCAATACTTATTGAATGGCCGCAACGGGTAGATGAAGCCATACTACTTGACATTTTAGCTTATCAACGTTTTCTACGAACCCAGTTGGAAGACTCCTGGGAGATGATACCGGCCTATAATTCCCTTACTCTAATTCAAATCCACACTCATTTTGACCAGGACAAATTAGCAAAACAATTGTTGCAGTGGTATGGGGAGCCAAGAGAAGCGATTACGTTACAACACTACCTCTGGAAAATTCCCGTATGTTATGATGCGGAATTCGCAATGGATTTAAATGAGTTAGCGGAAACCTTGGGACTATCTGTGGAGGCACTGATTACCCAGCACACCTCACACGCCTACACCGTATACGGGATCGGTTTTTTACCCGGCTTCATGTATCTTGGAGGACTACCAAAAATACTGGAAGCTCCTAGGCGGAAAACACCAAGACTCCATGTTCCCAAAGGCTCTGTGGGCCTGGCAGGAAAACAAACCGGGATATATCCACAGGATTCCCCTGGAGGGTGGAATATCATTGGGAGATGTCCGGTTCCTATGTTCAATCCTAACAGTAAAAACCCATGCTTTGTAAATGTGGGGGATAAGGTGCAGTTTGTCGCTATTGAAAAGGCCGAATACGAGCTTCACAAGATTGAGGCCGAAGTAGGCATTTATACCCCCCAAAAACAAGATTTCCATGCTTAAGGTGATTTC
>JANQHL010000117.1 GCA_028277085.1 Flavobacteriaceae bacterium | reverse complement strand
CAGCATGGGCTACGAAGACAGTATCCTGGGTAATCGCAAAGATGTTGTCCGCAATTTCTTCAAAAGTGGGCGCCAGGGCCACCATTTGGTCGTCGATTCCCGTTATGCCCGTAATGAAATTCGGGATGGGGCATAAGGGATTCACAAGACTGGTAAATTCATCAACCACCTGTAGCCCGTCAAATTTGAAAATGGAAATTTCAGTGATCTTATTTCCCTTTATCCCGTTGCCGGTGGTTTCTATGTCGACTACAGTGTACAACTACCTTACTTCTTACTATGAATTTAAAATTAGGGAATTTCAAAACACCAAGCGCTAACACCATTTTTGAAAGATAATTCTTAACTTAAGAAGGAAAAATACCCGAATCTTGTGAAGAATTGTATCAAAACCTTAAAAAAAATGAGGTTTACATTCAAAGCTTTTTTTAGTATAATACTTAACTTGAAGGACGAAGAAACCTCGTTAGAAGCACAGGAAAACAGGTTTCCACAGTTCTCCCAGACCCTTGGTTAACCAAGTTTATGGTGTTTTATCTCCCCCCCCCTGATTTGGTGACCTTACTAGCTGTAATGAATTATAACAACCTTAAATACCAATGGATATGGAAGAAAATATTTGGTTCAAATTTGTTATTCCAAGCCTGATCGTTCTTGTCGGGCTTATACTAAGTTTTACCACAGATATCTTGAAGGATACCACTTTAGGACCTGAGAAGCCATATAGCTTTGCCCGGGTACAATTAATGTGGTGGACCTTGATCATTATTTCCTGTTTTACCTCCTATTATGGAAGACATGGGGAATTGCAGGAGTTGGATTCATCGGCACTAATATTACTGGGAATCAGTATCGGAACCACCACCGCGGCACGTATTATTGATAATAAGGACATAGACAACCAAGTGGCTCGGCACCAGGAACATCCGGAATCTAAATATATGCTATACAATATTGTTTCCGATAATAACGGCATTAGTGTACATCGGTTCCAGGCGCTGGTGTTCAATATCGTTTTTGGATTGATGTTTATAGCAGAATTCCTCAAAGAGGACAACAAGTTTGTAGAATTTGGAGCAATGGAACTTGGGCTAATGGGAATTAGTTCAGCAGCCTATGTGGGATTGAAGATAAATGAGAACAGTCGGGCTCCTGTAAGCAGCACACAGGGACCCGGTGTTGTATCCTATGGAGCAATACCTCAAGAGGAGTTCAGGGAGCGGGATTTGATGGATATTGACGAGGCCTATTCTCAGCAACAATTCAACAATCAGGCACAAGGATGAATCGGTATTCTGTAATAGCATCGGCCTTAAATATGCGGAATGCTCCAACCGCATCAGATGCCTTTAACATTATAGGGATCCTGTCTTTCCAAACAGTGGTTGCGCTTTTGGAAGAAACAAGCGCAAGCTGGTGGAAGGTACAGACAATATCCACCGGGCTAACCGGTTTTGTAGCAGCAAGGTACTTAGAACCGCTTGAGGATCGCCCGATTTTGGTTCAGGGGATTGACAAAGCAGACTATCCTAAAGATAAAAGGGCAAGCTTATACACTAAGCGTATGATGCATAAACCCATTGGCACTCCACAGATTGATCATCGGGATGTTTCCAGTCCGGAAACCAAAAGAAATAGCATTGCAGATTTGGTGAACACCTTAAATGTGGAACATAGCGAACGTTATCGCCCAACGAATAAAAACACTTTTTGTAATATCTATGCCTATGATTTTTGCCACTTCTGCGACACCTATATCCCGAGAGTATGGTGGAGGCAAAAGGCGATCAAAAAGTTGCTGAGAGGGGAAGAAGTTGAAGTGCTCTACGGGGAAACGGTATATGAGCTTAATGCCAATGCACTACATGATTGGCTCCTGGAATGGGGAGATGATTTTGGATGGCTACGCATGACCGTCCCGGAGGAAATTCAAAATGCAGTGAATCAAGAGGGAGGCGTCGGTATTATCTGTGCGAAAAGGAAGGATCTCAGGCGTTCCGGTCATATTACCGTCATCGTTCCGGAGACCGCTGACCATACGGCAGATCGTCAAGCCGGTGTGGTAGTGCATCCCCTGCAATCCCAGGCCGGTGCACGCAATCGCAACTATTTTTCAAGAGCAGCAGGGTCCTGGTGGCGGCAAGGAAAATTTTCGTCTTATGTATTCTTTTATCATTCCTGATGGCATGGTGAGATAAGCGTTATTGTCCCAATCCAATTCCACTAATTCACTAAAAAAACCTTGTATGAAAAACCGATCCTTGTGTTGTGTAGTGCTGTTCCAACTAGCGCACTTGTTCCTTTTTTCGCAGTCCACTTTTGAGGATGCCAAAAACTTGATGGCCTTTAAGCAATTGTATAACGCAAATCAGCGAAAGGTCACCCAGCTAGGCACAAATACTGCGGAAATTGCCAAAATGAACCTTCAGCTTCCTGAGGTGCAGGAATCCCTTGCTAGACGGGTTTTGAATTGGCGTAGCCGGCTAAGGGCGAACAAAAGGCAAAACCCTGCTGGCGCAGTTGGTCTGACGGGTCCAGTGGCACAGGGAGGTGGCCTGCAGCCAGCCGCTCCTGCGGCAGCAACGGATCTGGATGCAAGTATGCTCCAGCGGATCCAGGAAGAAATGAAGTGGTACATCGCTTTTGTGGAATCGGACGCAGCGGTTTTTAACCAGAACAAAGTACCGTTAACGGAGCTCAAAAACTTCCCGCAGTCCTTTGAATTCCTTGAGGCAACGGTAGCGGCATTGGAAAGTAGTCCGCAAACGGCCAGCTTTACAAGTTCCGCAGGTCTGGGTTCCCTGGTTTCCATTTCCCAGACCGAAATTCTAAAAGGGATCACGGACTGGGCCTTGGACAGAGCACAAAAGGAACTCATGCAGGCGTTTCTACAGGACTGGTTGGATCAATTGCATAGCGATCCTGTACTACAGACCATTTTTCCAAATACCTTAAGCATGCTGTCCACCAAATCGGTAACCACCTTTTTTACGGATGGCGATACCTGGAAAGCTACCTTTCAACAGGATTTTGACCGCTTACCGGCCCATATTCCTGAAATCGCTGAGGTAGCCCTTCGGGAGGCCGGAGAACCACTTACGGAAGCTAAAAAAAAGGAGCTGATCTCAGGATTGGCTATCGCTGTGAACTTGTTCCAGGCCTTGGGGAATAACAAGCGCCCGGAGGAGACACTACAGCTGATTGCCCAACAGGCCTATCTCAGGACGCAAAGCCAGACCGTGGACCAGGTAGCTACCATAGACCGCAGCCTTATGGGCATCGGTACCTTGATCAAAAGTATTCAAGACAGTACCGGGGCAGTCCCCTCCTACATTAATCCCGGCGAGGTCCTTGCGCTTTCAGAACCAGAACTACAGGCCTTTTGGAAATTGCTATACCTGAGGGAAGGGCAACGGTTGAAATACGTTTTCAACCTTCCGAATGTAACAGCGGAGGCTGATTTTTATCACTCCATTCGAGACACCACTATTTCGAAGTTGCAGGCGCGACTGGCCCATGTAGCCGAAAGCATTCAGGGCATCAATACGTTGGTGAATACCATTAAAACTACTCAAAATCAAACGTTTACGGGGGAGGCCTTTCATAATTATGTGCTCCTGACGCTGGATTTTCTGGAATTGGGTATCACCACCCTGGAGGATTTTGGGGTGAATACCCTGGATATCGTTGCCTTACAGCAGTACAAGGCAACCTATTCGGCTGCTTACGAACAGATTTCGAAGATCATCGAGGGGGTTAAGACCAAGAACTATGGGGGGGTAGTACTGAATACTGTGAACCTCATCCTTTTTATCAAGGAGCTGGCTGTTCAGGAACAAGGCATCTCGTTTCAGGTAGAAGACTATGCCTCAAAGGTCACAGGTGAGGTGACTTCAGCGAATCTTGAAGCACTAACCGCAGCTTTGAAGGATGTTGCTAACCAGCAATTGACCAATTTTCCGGATAGCAAGGAAATTGTTTTGGAAAAACTTAAGCAGTTGGAATCGGCACTCAAAGCAGCAAAAAAGGTACCCAAACATACAGCAATTGAGCTGCTGCGGTTCCATTTGAGATTGACTATTGAAGAGCAACGTATCGTACTTAAAGAAACCGCTTCGGAATTTTTGTCCCTGGAACGTAGTGGAGCTGCCATTCACCGCTATGGCAATCTTATGGTGAATATCGTAATGGCAAAAGACAGCAAGGACGTAGAAAATGCTTTGGAAGTAGCTGCTATGGAAACCGGGGGGTATTTGGTAAAACAGCGAAGTAGATTTTCCACTACTGTGTCCTTTTTTCCGGGCATTCAGGCGGGATGGGAACAGTTGGATGGTGCTGACGTGGAAGAAGGGAACGGATCCTATCTTGGCGCAACGCTTCCAATAGGCGTAGAACTTGCCTGGGGTACCGGTTGGAAAAAGGGTATTGGCGCCGTTGGTGTTTTTGTACAGGTCCTGGATCTTGGCGCCGTCTTGAACTACAGCCTGGACAATGACAATGCCAACCTTAACAACCGTACGGATTTTGGATTCAAGGAAGTGCTTTCCCCGGGATCCTACCTACTGCTGCACGCTAAGAATATACCAATAGTCCTTGGGGCAGGGGTGAGTTATGCTCCCGCCTTACGGGAAATAAGAATGGACGATGTTACGGTTGAAGCCAATGCACTTCAATTTGGATTTTTTGCCGGGGTGGATCTTAACATATTTACCTTATTTGCAAGTGATCGTAAAATTTCTTCACAAGGACCTTAAAATCAGTGAATGGACCGACCTATAAAACATAAACGGTTGTATCGGTTTTCCAGGGAAGTGGTGTTTTCCGGCAGCTACCCCCAGCTGGACATCCAAGCGGTCTTCTTAAAGCAAAACCGGGGATCATTAATCCCGGTACTTGTTGTAGGAGAAACTACGGTTCCAGGCCAGTTCCGGCCTTTGGTAACCGAATATTTTGGGAGTCCCGAATTCGAAATTGTGCGTAGGAACACAAGGGCGCAACTTTCATCGACCGTAACGGTTGGTAACGGGCTGCGGCATCCTAATGTTTTGGG
>JANQHL010000068.1 GCA_028277085.1 Flavobacteriaceae bacterium | reverse complement strand
GTTACCGGTACTGATGACGAACCTGAGCGTAATGGCAATGCCGGAGCTGCCATTGTGGATGGCATTTTTGATGAGATAACTTCGGCCAATGGTTTGTCCTTTACGCAAGATGCCGACGCCGCTTTTGCCATTCCCACAGGAAGTGATATGGGTTGGTATAATTACAATCCTGCCACTAACCTGTTGATCCCTATTCCCGGAAAAGTCCTGGTGTTCCGCACCCATGATGGAAGGTTTGCCAAAGTGGAGATCCTGAGCTATTATGAAAATGCTCCGGCCAACCCTGATGGTTTTGCCGATCCTGCCCGCTACTACACCTTTAACTATGTCTATAACCCTAATGAAGGGGAAACCGGCCTGGAATAAATGAAAGCAATAAACATCCTTTTTATCATCCTCAGACTGGTGCTGGGCGGCGCTATGATCTATGGTGGATTGGATAAGTTCCAACCCAACCCCAGTCCTATTGCCGTTTTTGAAAAAGCGGAAAAGTTCAAGGACCCTGGGAAGGAAGATATCCTACAGAAGATATTATATATCAGTGGGAGCAAGCAAACGGGCTATTTCTGGCAGCTGCTGGGCATTTGTGAGATCTTCTTTGGACTCCTGGTATTACTACAGTACACCAGCTTTGTTGGGGCGATCTTCTTATTGCCCATTACACTAAACATCTTTTTATTCCATGCCTTCCTTGAGGCGGACGAGATACCGGGATTGTTACGAACCGGGGCCTTCTTTTTGATCAACGTTGCCCTGGTGCTTAAAGAACGTGAAAAATGGAAACCTTTACTTTGGCTCAAACCATTGTAGTTTTGTATCTATTGAGTTAGTTTGAAACCGGGGCAGTGCCCCGGTTTTTTTATAGGTTTTGTTTTTTTGCATACAAACTGTATCTTTCTGGAAACTAACCAGTTCCCTCGAGATTAGATTGTACCCAGGAAATAAGGACAATAGTCGTATTTCCTCTGTTGTGCTTCATTAGGAAGTACCATCATTCAGTACTAAAACACGAAACCAACCTTTATGAACAAATTATTACTATTCGTTTTTCTTTTATGCTTTGTTGTTAACGGAAAAGCCCAAGAACCAACCTTGCCCTCACCCTTTTTATTCATTTACGATGCCAGTGGCTCCATGTGGGGACCATTGGACGGTACCACAAAAAAAGCAATTGCTTCCAGTGTACTATCAACAACCGTAGGGAATTTACCGAACAACCAAAATATAGGTTTGATTGCATATGGGCATCGCAAAAAAGGAGATTGTGATGATATCGAATACCTAGTAGACCTTGCAAACAATTCAAAAAAGAAGATAACGGATGCAATACAAAATATCAATCCCACCGGCAAAACTCCACTGGCCCGTAGTGCCAACATGGCCATCAATTCGTTAAAAGCTTCCAACACAAAAGCTACGATCGTTCTTATAACCGACGGTATTGAATCTTGCGATGGGGATCTTTGCAAAGTGGTCAGTGCCGCCAAATTGAGCGGCATTGATTTTAAATTGCATATTGTAGGATTCGGCTTGAAGGAAGGCGAAAAAGAACAACTAAAGTGTGCCGCAACCGCAGGGAACGGCAACTACTACGACGCCAATAATACCGAGGGCCTTGGAGCCGTTTTAACCGAGGCTACTACCGAAACCGTGGATGCTCCTGATGGCAATTTTTCGATTTATGCAGTGAAGAACGGACAGCCCGTAGACGCCTGGGTCCGTGCTAAAGACGCAGCTACAAAAAAAGATGTAGACGGCGCCAGGACCTATGGGGATACGGCATTTGTGTCTTTGCCTGCGGGAAAATACGAAGTTATCATACAACCCTTAGAGAATACGGATGTGGCAGCCACTACCATCACAGTTGAAATACAAGAAGGGGAAACCCAACACCGGGACATCAGCTTTGATAGCGGCAAAATCAACGTTATTGCGCTCAACAACAACGAAGGCTGGGATGCCACTGTACGTGTGGTGCCTGCCGGAGGCAAACAACAGGTAGCGCAAAGCCGGACCTATGGGAAGGCTATTGACCTTGAGGTAAATCCTGGAATCTATGATGTACACCTCCAGCTCCTACAAGTAAAGGGGATAGCCATACAGCATACGATAACCAATGTTGAAGTTACCTCCAATAAAAGTACCCAAGTAGACCACCATTTTGAAAGTGGTGTAGCAATGATTGGGGTACAAACCGCCAATGGTGAATTGATTGATGCCACTGTGAATTTCATAGAAGTTACCTCAGGAACCAACGTCGATCGTGGGAGAACCTACACTTCTGCCAATAGCAATCCAAAAAAATTTGTACTAAATCCGGGAACCTACAACGTAAAAATTAAGACTTTGGGAACGCACAAAGGACATGACGATACGTTTACTATTACTGTTGAAGCGGGAGGAACTGTAGAAAAAGTGATTACCTATTAGGCGAAGTAATTAGAACAAGTCTTGAAAAGGCCTTATTCTTGCTGTCATTTCGAACCGGTCTGCCAACAGACGGGCTTGCTAAATTCCTATAATCTAGTATCTTTAAGACAGGGAGCTATGGTAAGGCTATCTTGCTATTAAACCTCTTGGAAAATGAATAACCAAAACCTTAAAAAATGAAAAGAATAGGATTATCCTTACTTACAGTTATGCTGTTTGCTTGTGGCGAAGTTAAAGAGTCCACCACTACTCAGGAAACTGTAGCTCCACCAATGGATATTGAAAAAGAATTGGCCGCTATTACTGAGCTCCGTACCGAATTTACTACTGCTCTAAAAGAAGGACGGTATGAAGACATAGGGAAATTGGTGACCCCGGATGCGAAAACAAAACACCCCGGGGGTTTAGGCTGGGATGAAATGTTTGCTTTAGGCCAGGAAAGGGGGCGATTTCCCTATGACAGCATTATCATGACCCCTACCGAAACTATTATTATGAATGACTCCATGGCCTATGACTGGGGAACGAGCCGGGTATACTACACCAATAAGGATGATGCGGTGGTAGAATTACAGAATTCCTTCCTGGCCATCCTGAAACGCGTAGATGGAGGATGGAAGCTGCATCGCGAAGTAGGGTCCTCTACAGTGGAATAGAAAGGCTATACCAATTCCCCCCGGGCCGGATAGCCGGTTTTTACAATGTAGTCCACTGCTTTAACAAAGGAAGGCAAATAGGGCCTTCCCCAGGGATTGCTATTAATAGCCGCATAGTATACCGTATTCGAACCATCAATTAGAAACAAACCCGGTTCACTGAATACTTTCGGCTCGCCTTCTTTTACGCCTTTGCTTAGGTACAGCCCCCAGGCTTTTGCCATAGCCTGGTCCAATCCATAACCCAATGTGAGTTGAGGGATATCCCATTGCTGCCGGGATAGCCGCGCTCTTTTTTCACTATCCATACTTACGGCAAGGACATTCACCCCAAGTTGTTGGAATTCCGGTAACAAGCCCGCCAATTGTTGTAGGTACTTTTTGCAAATGGGACAATGCAGTCCACGATAGCAAACAATCAGCGTAAAATGCTCCGGTTGCTGCTCCGTTAGGTTCCATGGATCCCCTCCTACTACTGGAAAGGTCAATTCCGGTGCCTGCTGTTTTGGTGTCGGTCGTGTCATACCTTATTGTGTTGAAAAATGGGTGGAAAGGTGTTGTTCAAATCGTATAAAGTCGTTCGCGATCTCCGGATTTTTCATGACATCATATGCCATAAAGGTGGGTAAAGGCTGCAAGCCAAACCATTTGAAGTTTAAGTGCATGGGTCGTAGTAGCTCGTCCTCACTTATCCCTGCAAAAAAGGCTTCTCCGGGATCGTTAAAAGCTTCTCTGGGTGCATTCGCCGTAACGGATAGCATATAATTTCCCTTGAGTTTCCCCCCAAGGCCATAGTTTTGCTTTGGCGTTTCTTTGCTCCTTCCATCTCCATCGGATAATTCTCCCATCATCCCCATAGAAAACACCTCATCAATATATTTTTTGAAGGACCAGCTTACCCCCATCCAGTTGATAGGGGTTTGAAAGAACACAATATCCGCCCATTTGAACTTTTCAATTTCTTCCTGGACCGCATAGTCATCTTCCATTGTGGTTGTTTTAACACTATAGCCATTCCCAGTGAAGAATTTATCCGCCTTTTCCGCTAAGGTAGCATTCAATCTTCCTGCGGAAAAAGGATATTTCTGATGGCCATTGAGTATAAATACGTTCGGCATTACCAAAATTTATTTTAATTTGTTTCGTAAAGGAACTAATAATAGTTTACAAAAGAGACTTTTGATTCGGCCGCTTTGTAAAAATGTGGTATCTAAAAAGTAACTAATGGCACGGAAATACATAGACAACCCTAATTCCTGTACACTTGTGCATACCATGAATATTATCGGCAATAAGTGGAAACCTATTATTATTTACCTGCTGTCTACCGGCGCTTTGCGTTTTGGAAAACTCAACGCCTTGTTACCTACCATTTCCAGGAAAGTCTTAACCAACCAGCTCAAAGAACTGGAAAGCGATGGACTGCTTAGACGACAATCGTTTGCGGAAACCCCACCGCGGGTAGAGTATTCGTTGACCGAAAAGGCAAGTGGACTGCTCCCCATTTTAAAACAATTAAGTGATTGGGCCGACCACACCTACCCGGAAATCGACTTTGAGGAATGCAGGATTATGCTCAAGGAAAAGAGAGAAGCGATGGGTTGAGCATACCCTGGCTACTATAAGTTGGTTAAATCCGCTACACGAAGTTTCCCCCAAGGCGGACAGGTACAACTTCGGGCTTAACAACGTAAATTAGATTTCTCCCATTAGAGGAAGAAAGGCGGTTTCTTCGCTTCTTTGAAATGACCAAAACAACGCCAGTAGTCATTTCGAACCGAATACAATGAGTGTGAGAAATCTATACCACTTCGCTATTTAAAAAATCTCAGTTTGGGTTAAAGGAAGTAATCAAGCGATTCTTTTTCTCCCTTCTCCATTTTTTCATCTCTTTTTCCCTATCAATGGCTTCTTCTATAGACCCAAAACCTTGGTAGTACACCAAATGATAGCAATTACACTTGCCTGCAAAGGATTTTCTTGCATTTTGACTGTCAAAGTAATGTTGGGAAAGGCGGCGTTGGATGTCATTGGTCACTCCAATGTAAAGGGTAGTTTTCTTCTGATTAGTAACAATGTAAACGAAGTAGCTTAGCAACATGTGCTAAAAGTACTTTTTTTAGATTTCTCAATCGTTTCCCGATACCATCGGGATACCTCATGTCGAAATGACTGTGATCCTTTGAAGTCATTTCCGATGGTATTGAGAAAAGTGATAGAACCCTCATTTTGCAAGCCAGATTCCTTATATTTAGTTGAAAATCAACCAATCTTGAAGAAGTATTCTCTATTAGTAGTGCTATGGTCCTTTGCTATTTGCTGCCTTCGAGGACAGACCACTATTCAGGATAGCTTACTGCTTCGATTTAAAAATACCAACGAACCCGACTCCGTCCGTTTTGAAGCGGGTCTGGCCCTGGCCCGTTTTAACATGCGGTTTAGTGCGGATAGTTCCCGAACTATTGGGAAGCAACTATTAGAATTTTCTCAAACTACAGGAAACAAAGCATGGGAAGCAGACGCCATTAAATGGATTGGCATTACCCACGCCCAGCAGGGACAATTTACCCAGGCCCGGGAATACTTTTTGAAAAATTATGAACTGGTGCAAGAACTGGGTGACGAACACGGAGTTGCCATAATATTGGGAAATATAGGCACAGTATTTTATGAAATGGGGAACTATCCTCAGGCCCAGGAATACATTTTAAAGTCCCTCAAGCTTGCCGAAAAAATAGAGGCCGAGCCCGTTATTTCAAGAGCGCTGAACAATTTGGGAAACATCCACAACGATCTGAAGAATTTTGACACCTCTTTAGAATATTACCAAAAGAGCTTAGCGATAAAAGAGCAAATGGGGCTTACGGAAAGTTTACCCCTGGTGCACAACAACATTGGTCTTATCCATTCCAGTCAAAAAGATCATGACCTGGCCATCGCCAGTTTTAATGAAAGTGTTCGGCTTTCCAGGGAAGTTAACGACCCTATTTCCGAAGCCAGGGGCTATTCCAATTTAGGGGTTGAGTACACTAGAATCAACAACTTTGACAAAGCCCTGGAATTGCACGACAAAGCTGTTGCTTTAAAAACCAAGATTAACGATGAAGGTGGACTTGCCTCTACCCTGGTCTATCGTGGAGGTACTTATTTGCGACTGGGCCAGTGGACCAAGGCCAGGGATGATTGCCTCAGGGGACAAAAAATGTCCCAGGCCTCGGGACATAGCATTCTTCAGCAGGAGGCCTGTTTTTGCTTGAGCCAGGCGTATAAAAACCTGGGAAATACCAGGACTGCATTGGAATACTACGAACGTTACGCCCAATTAAAGGATACCTTGTTCAACGTGGAACGTACCGAAGAGATCACCCGTACCGAAATGAACTACTCCTTCGAAAAAAAGCAGTTGGCAGACAGTATCAAATTCCATAAACTGCAGACGGCACAACAGGTAGCGTATGAGCGTCAATTGAACAAGCAAAACACCCGCTTTTATATATTACTTATCGTGAGTTTATTGGTGATCGGCTTCTTGACCTTTTTGTACTACAAATACCGACAGAACCTAAAGTTGAAAAAGGTGGAGAACCAGCTGCTGAATTCCGAAATTGAATTTAAAACGAAGGATTTAACCACCATGGCCGTAAACATTTCGAATAACCAGGAATGGGCGGAATCTCTTGCGGATCGGCTGGAATCGTTAAAAGCGGCCACGGGGCGTAAACGCCAAAAAGAATTGGAACTTCTGGAAGAAGAGATCAAGAACAAGATCTGGGTGAATAAAGATAGTGATGACTTCTATCAAAAGGTGGACGAATTAAGCAGCTCTTTCTATGCCCGCTTAAACGAGCAATTCGAAGGATTAACCAAAACCGATGTCCGCCTGTGTTCTTTTATCAAGCTGAATTTGGATACCAAACAGATTGCTACCCTTCAAAATATCAATCCCGCCTCGGTAAAAATGAGCCGAAACAGGCTCAGAAAAAAACTACATCTCAGTCCTGAGGAGGATTTGTCGGCATTTTTACATACCATTTGATAGTTTTTTTTAACTATCTGACAAACAATTATTTAAAAACAAAAATCTTTGTTTTGTAACCCATTTGTAACCCTCCGGTGGTGGTGACGTAACCCATTTGTAACCAGCTACTATTCTTAGGAAGGGTTTCTTCGTGACTAGGTTTGCCATCGAATTAAAAATCGAAACGTCATGAAGAAAATTGTAATGTTTACGTATTCCGTAGTTGCGTACCTGATCGCATTTGGATCCATCCTTTTTTGGATCGCCTCAATCGGCAACTTAATTCCAGGTATTGGAATTGACCGAGCTCCTCAACTCCCTATTTTATGGGCAGTAGCGAACAACCTGTTGTTGATCTCCCTCTTTGGGGTACAGCACAGCGTGATGGCACGAAAATGGTTCAAGGCCTTGTTTGCCCGTTATTTTCCCAGACCCATTGAGCGCAGCACCTTTGTTCTGGTTTCCGGGTTATTGCTCTTTAACCTGGTATATAACTGGCAACCTGTTGGAGGTGTGTTATGGGAAGTAACCCCTAACAGTCTATTGTATTATTTGCTCTACGGATTGTTCTTTGCAGGCTGGGCCATATTGTTCATCAGTTCATTTTTGATCAATCATTTAGATCTGTTTGGGCTACGACAAACCTTTTTGGAGTTGATGAACAAACCCTATACCCAATTACAGTTTCGGGTAACCTTATTTTACAAATACGTACGTCACCCGCTGTATTTCGGTATGCTATTGGGTATGTGGGCTACTCCAACCATGACAGTAACCCATTTGCTATTTGCCATTGCCATTTCTGCCTATGTGGTTGTCGGAACCCTATTGGAGGAAAAAGACCTCATGAACGAGTTTGGAGAGACCTATAAGGCCTATCAGGCTAAAAAGCCGATGCTTATTCCGTTTACCAAGTGGCGAAAAAGAAGCAATCCAAAGCTGATCGTAAAGGAAAAAGTATAATACGAGCACAAATTCATTAATCATCATCAAAAAACGAGTAAACAATTCAACCATGAAAACAAAACAACAATACAAAAGACCGATGTTCTTTGGATGGTATACCATCCCATCGGCAAACAAAAAAGTCGACGAGTGGAAATCACCGTTAAGCAGTTGTCCCAGTTCGGATCTGGACTATTTGTATAAGGGATAGTGGAATTAAGGGCATCGATTTGATGCCCTTTTATTGTTTGTTTATTACCTCACAATAATGATTTCGAGCAAACTGGATTAGGTGTGGGAAGTTTAAATTTGAAGTATCTCAAACAAAAGCTCCTCCCTTTAGACAAAGGGAGGTGGCATCAGCTCGACAGGTGATGCCGGAGGGATTGGTTCTTCAATCTCCCCTTTCTTCCTCCTTTCAGTCCGAATTCATTCCCCTCCCCGCCTGCCATCATTCCTTTAATCAGTACGCGGGCAGGTTTTCTAAAGAGGGGAGCTTTGATTATTTTAATTGAAGTGAAACTACCCTTGCAAAAAGGAATTGAAAGAGCGGAGAAAGGAACTTAGAAAACATCTGACTTCCGAAGAAGTTAAGTTTTGTCTTAGTGCTTTTCTGTATCCCTTCAGCTCTGATTTATTGTGTTTTTTCACCAATTCCAAAATAGCAAAAAATTCTAACGCTCCTTTCTCTAGCCAGGGAAAGAGAAGGAGTTGCGAAAACAAAAAAACAGCTCAAAAGAGCTGTCTTTTCCACTAATCTCATAAGTACTACACTCCCACCTCCGGATTCCAAATCCCGGTTTTTACGGTCTTAGCAACATAGTCTGAAAAGTCGATCGGGGGGCGACCCAGTACCTTTTCCACATCATTAGTGACGATCTGGTTTTCCGGGTTGTCCAACACATGTGTAAACAGATACTCAATCAGCCAAATTACATCCTCAGGGAGCTGCATTTCTTTCATGGCATTCACGTATTCGGGAAGCGTAATCGGAATGAATTGGAGTTCACGGCCAGAGGCTTTAGCAATTTCTGCGATGACGTCTTCAAAAGTGAGTAAACGTGGGCCAGTCAATTCATAGATCTTCCCATTGTGGCCTTTGTTCAAGAGAATCTTGACTACTACATCCGCAATATCATCAGCATCTACGTATGGTGCTGG
>JANQHL010000169.1 GCA_028277085.1 Flavobacteriaceae bacterium | reverse complement strand
ACTCGAAACAGGTCTGAACTTTGTGCATGTACTCCAGATAGCGCGGCCAAGAAAAAACACAATAGAAAGGGTCGAGCCAGGGAGTTATGCATTATTGTTTGTCGTATTAGCTATTGGCAATGGATTTTTCGGATAAAAATGAACATCGCGTTGCGGGAACGGGATAGTGACATTATTTGCTCGAAACTTGGTATCTATCGCATATCGCATCGCGCTTTTAATCGAAGGGTCACCAAAGCTGTCCCGTAGGAAAAAGTTAATGGAAAAAAGCAGGGCAGAGTCGCCAAAATCCTCAAAAAGTACCAGGGGTTTTGGATTTTTCAACACCTCTTTTTGTTCCCTGGCAACCTCAAGTAGTATTTGGGTTACGAGTTGTACATCACTTCCATACGCCACACCAACACTTACTTTTTCCCGGGTGATCTTATGATTTTGGGTAAAATTGTAAATCGTATCACTAATGAACTTATGATTGGGAATAATAACTATTTTATCATCCCGGGTGATGGCTCGAGTGGTGCGTAATTTGATCTCAAATACTTTACCGATTTTCCCGTCAACCTCTACTACGTCTCCTACCCGAAGGGATTTATCCACAATGATCAGGACGCCTGCAATAATGTCTTGAAAAAGTTCCTGCAAGGCCAGCCCTAAACCAACAAATAGGGCCGCCGAAGCCGTAAGTATAACGGTAATATTAATCCCCGCAGCACTCATGGTGAGCAAAATGACCACCAGATATACCAAATACTTAATGAACTTAAAAATGCTAATAAACTTGAGCTTGTCCTCCTGTTCCATTCTTCTGGTGAAGAGCTTTCGCAGGATTTTTAAAACAAAGCTGGTCGCCAGGAAGGTAACTACCAATAGCAAAAGCAAACCAATGGTTAAATGGATCGTATTTTCCCCAGCGGGGATATGAAAACCATAGTTCAGGAAGTCAATTATGGAGCCCCAGATGTCTTCTTCGATGATTTCTTTGATATCTGTATTCTGTTCCTGCAGCATTTATGAATACTTAAGCCATTTGTATAACTCTTTATACGTCGGTTTCTTGCCATACATTAAAATACCTACCCGATAAATCTTTGCAGCGAACCAAACAATGGCCAAAAAAGTAAGCCCCAGCAAAAGAATACTGGAGATAAATTGCCACAAAGGTACACCTCCCTCTCCAATACCCGCAGGAAGCCGCATGAGCATAACAATAGGAGAGGTTAAGGGAAACAAAGAAAAGGCCACAGCAATAGGTCCATGTGGATTACTGAAAACTGAAAAGAAGCCTACGTATATTGCCAGCATAAGTGGTAAAATAATAGGAAAAATGAATTGTTGCGTATCGGTTTCGTTATCCACAGCGGCACCAATTGCGGCATATATGGAGCTGTAAATGAGGTAGCCCAAAATAAAATATACTACAAAGGAAAATAACAAAAGGAACCAGGGAATTTTAAACAGCTCGTCTGCATATTTTTGAATATCGTTCCCGGAGGGCTCTGGTAAGCTGGCCATGGTAGTTACCGAATTCTGAGGCATTCCGGTTGCCCCTCCCAAGGCTGCCATATCGACATCTAACAGCAGTAATGCCAAAAAGAGTAATAGGGAGGCGGAAAAAATCCAAATGGCAAACTGGGTAACTCCGGCCAGTGACGTACCTATAATTTTACCCAACATCAGTTGAAACGGTTTTACTGAAGATATAATTACCTCAATAATGCGACTGGTCTTTTCTTCAATTACACTGCGCATCACAAAACCGCCGTAAATTATAATAAACATCATGATGAGATAGCCAAATCCACCTCCAATAAATGCCTTGATCTCGTTAATACCCTTGAGATTTTTCTCTCCGTCAAAAGTGGAGGTCTTGATCTCAAAGTTTTGTGATACGGTAGCATAATCCCGGGCTGAAACCCCAAGATTTTGAAGCCTTTCCTGACGCAATCTATGTTCGAAGATACTTTCCAGATCATCCAGTACGTAGCTAACCGGATTGTCTTTGGTATATAAATACGAACGCTCTGCAATGGTTTCCAAATTGGGACCTGAGGGAATATGCAGGAGTCCATAATAGCCCATTGCCAAAGTGGAATCCTTCGCGTTTTCCAAGGAGACCGCATCCAATATAACGAAAGAAATATCCGTTGTGGGTAGTAATTGATCCTGAAGATACGCGCTTTCATTAACAACAGCTATTATTCGTTTCTCGCTGTCGTTAATCTTAGTGAGATAAGCGATAAGCACTACCATTCCCACCATAAGAATAGGACTTAAGAACGTCATTACTACGAAAGACTTATTCCGCACTTTGGCCAAATACTCCCGCTTTATGATCAGTCCTAACTTGTTCATTCTCCCTTTGCTTTTATCGTTTGGATAAAAATATCGTTTGCCGAGGGTATAGTTTCCTCAAACCGGGTTAAGTTAGCTCTTTCGGCCAAATGCGAAAGCACTTGAGAAGTATCTCCAGAAGGCAGTTTAAGGGTAAAGTCTAACTGCTTTTCCACAGGATCAAAAACACTTTCTGAAATCTGAAAACGCGCTTCCAATTCTTCCAGCAAGCCCTTTCCCTGCCCATTTACCTGTAAACCTACCTTGAAGATATTGTTTTTATGCGCCTTCTTAATATCCCAAAGTTTACCGTCCAAAATTTTCTCGGATTTATGGATTAACGTAATATATTCACAGAGTTCTTCTACCGATTCCATACGATGGGTGGAGAAAATAATGGAGGTTCCCTTTTTCTTTAGCTCTAGAATTTCTTCTTTTATTTTATTGGCGTTGATGGGATCAAAGCCACTGAAAGGCTCATCAAAAATAAGCAGGCGGGGCTCATGTAGTACTGTTACAATGAACTGTATCTTCTGCGCCATCCCCTTAGAGAGTTCCTGTATCTTTTTGTTCCACCAATCCCCTATCTCCAAGCGTTCAAACCAATATTTTAACCGTTTCCGGGCATCGTTTTTGGAAAGTCCCTTTAATTGGGCCAAATACAACGCCTGTTCCCCTACTTTCATGCTTTTGTAGAGGCCCCTTTCTTCCGGGAGGTAGCCGATCATTGCAATATGCCTGGGGGCTAAGACTTCGCCGTTAAAAAATAGCTGTCCCGTATCCGGATAAGTAATTTGATTAATGATACGTATCAATGTGGTCTTCCCAGCTCCATTAGGCCCAAGTAAGCCAAAAATACAATTGTTGGGAATTTCAAGCGAAATGTCACGCAAGGCAGTATGATCACCAAACGATTTGGAAACCTTTTCCGCTACCAAAATTGGGGTCATGCAATCAATTTTGCCAAAGATACAATTATGAACAATTGAAATAACTGTATTTCCACGAGTTCTTTGGAAAGAGCCCCTTGTCTGGCCTGTGCTAAAAAAATCATCATAAAATTGGGGCCTCCCGTAGTTTTGGGATTTATCGTTGTAAAAAGGTAATGCTATCAGGGTTAGGATGATATCCCATCTATCTAAAAACAAAAACCCACCCTTAAAAGAGGTTTAAGGATGGGAAAAAAATTGCTATGAAAAAGAAAATTAGATACTGGTCCGCAGTATCAAAGTCAAATATACGTTTTTTCCTTAAACAAAACTTCTTTTTGTTTAAGAGAACATATCTTTCACTTTTTCAAAAAACGATTTGTCTGATTTTTCTGGCTTCGGCTCAAAGTTCTCATCACTTTGCATACGTTCAAAAAATTCGCGTTGTTCCCGGGTCAATTCTTTGGGTGTCCATACATTCACATGAACCAATAAATCCCCACTTCCATACCCATTCAAACTTTGTATCCCTTTTCCGCGAAGGCGTAGGATCTTACCCGACTGGATACCCGCTTCTAATTTGATACGCACCTTACCTCCCACGGTATCGATTTCCTTGGAACTCCCCAAAACCGCTTCAGAAATACTGATATACAGATCGTAATGCAGGTTGTCTCCTTCCCTTTTCAAGGTAGGGTGTTCTTCCGTTTCAATTGCTACCAATAAATCACCCGGAATCCCATTTCCCGGTACTCCGTTTCCTTTACCGGAAACTTTAAGTTGCATGCCGTCTTCAACACCTGGGGGAATTTTGATCGATACGGTTTCCTCCACCACTTTAAGGCCCTGGGCATCCGTGCCACTGGGTCGCTTATCAATTACCTGACCTACTCCTCCACAGGTACCACAGGTTGTAGCAGTTTGCATTCTTCCCAAAATGGTATTGGTAATCTTGGTCACCTGACCGGAGCCGTTACAAGTAGGGCATGTCTTGTACGTTACCCCATCGGCCTGCAACTTACGCTTTACTTTTACTTTCTTTTCTACGCCATTGGCTATTTCCTCCAGGGAAAGTTTGACGCGAATTCTGAGATTACTACCTTTGACCCGACGTTGACCGCCGCCAAAGCCACCAAAACCCCCAAAACCACCTCCAAAAGCGCTGCCAAAAATATCTCCGAACTGGCTAAAGATATCCTCCATGTTCATACTGCCTCCACCAAATCCGCCACCTTCAAAAGCAGCGTGTCCAAATTGATCGTATTTGGCCCGTTTACCCGGATCACTCAATACCTCGTAAGCCTCGGCAGCAGACTTAAACATTTCCTCAGCCTTGGTATCTCCCGGGTTCTTATCCGGATGATATTCCAAAGCCTTTTTTCTGTACGCCTTTTTTATCTCGGCCTGGGAGGCACCTTTGGAAACTCCAAGTATTTCGTAATAATCCTGCTTCATACTAGTCTGTTAGTTGCCCACCACTACTTTAGGATGTCGGATAATCTTATCGCCCAGGGTAAACCCCTTTTCGATCACATCAATTATTTTGCCTTTTAATTTTTTATCAGGGGCTGGAATTTGTGTGACTGCTTCATGGATCTCAGCATCAAAAGCATCTCCCGCCTGTATCACTATCTCCTCCAATCCTTTTCCTTTAAGTGTCTCTTTAAATTTGGTGCTGATCAGTTCAACGCCTTTTAGCAGTTCCTTTTCCTCAGTCTTTGCTATTTCCTTCAATGCACGGTCAAAATCGTCCAGTATTGGGAGAAGGGATACAATGACCTCCTGCCCTGCAGTCCTGAAGAGCTCCATACGCTCTCTCCCCGTTCGCTTTTTAAAGTTTTCAAACTCTGCAAACAACCGTAGGAACTTGTCCTTTTCTGTGGCCAGTTCTTCCCTTAAGGTCTCCTCTACAGATTTCTGTGGGGTTTCCTCAGCAACTTGCTTTCCCTCCTGACCATTTTCTTCTTGAAGTTCCGCTTCTTCCATGGATGTTTGCTCCTCCATTACCTCATCCATTTCTTCCACTTTACTTTTCTTGCTCATCTAAAAATTACTTTAAACCGATTTAAAGGGGCAAAAGTACTGCCAATACTTTAATAAATGTCAAAATGTCATTGGTTTGCATAAAAAAATCCGCAATAGCGGATTTCTGTAAAAATTGAACAGGAGTACTAACTGAAATTCCGTTCGTAAGTGGTCACGCTTGATTCCTTGTTACAATCTGCTTCGTCATAAAAACTCTCTAGCGCACTGCATATGTTGCTGTACATATATTGAAATCCTTTCTTTTCGATCCGTTTGCTACTTACCCGTTGGCTGGCAAATAGTAGGTAGGCCATTTCCCCTAAGAACAATTGCATGATTCCCTTTGGGATATTAGGAAGGAAAAGCGGCTTTTTAAGGGCTTTTGCTACTTCTTTAGTAAGCTTGCTATTGGTTACCGGGTTAGGAGCTACCCCATTAAATGTCCCCGATAATCCTTGTTCTATAACGTAGATAAACATTCTTGCCAGATCCGTAATGTGGATCCAGGATTGCCATTGGTGTCCGGAACCAAAAGCCGCTCCGGCATAATACTTAATTGGTGATGCTATTTTGGGAAGTGCACCTCCCTGATCTGAAAGTACTAATCCAATCCTAATCTTGGTTACCTTGCAACCGAAAGTCCGAAAAGTATCGATTTTGTCCTCCCAGGATTTTACCACCTCTCCAAGAAAACTATCATCAACCTCAGTTGCTCCTTCTTCATAAAACGTGGTTAAGGAATGCGGGTAAATCCCTATGGCCGAAGCTGACACAAAAGAACGTATAGCATCTGGACCAAAACGTTCAAGTCCATTGTACAAGGTAATCAGGCTATTGATTCTACTATCAAGTACGGTCTTTTTGTAGGAAGAAGTCCAACGTTTGGAAATTGTAGCACCGGCTAAATTAATGATATCAGTTACCCCTTCAAATGCAGCAGTATCCATCTCTCCGGTAGAAGGATTCCAATAGTACCCCTGGTAGCCCTTTTCAGAAACAATTTTGCCCTTGTTCGTCGTAAGAAAATTGACAGGAACATTTTGTTTTTGTAGCTCTTCCACCAAGGCGCTTCCCACCAAACCGGTTGCCCCTGTTATCAGTACCTTCATGTCTGCTCTTTTTTGCAAAAGTATGGTTTTACGATCGCTGTTTTTCCCGCATTACCATCGATTTAACACTCTTGTTTAACTTTTGAAAGTGCTGATTCGCAGAATTCTACGAACGTTTTCTTCTGTTTTTTAGGGTTTTGTAGCCCGTAACATTTCCCGTTTCCCTGGGGGGCCAGGTAAACGTTCTACCCGATAACCCACCTCTTGCATCGCCCTACGCACACTTCCCTTGGCAGAATAAGTTACTAAAACCCCATCACTTTTCAATGCCCTATATGTTTTTTCAAAGACCCCCGCTGTCCAAAGCTCAGGTTGCAACCGCGGGCCAAAGGCGTCAAAATAAATCAAATTGAACGCCTGCTGCTGGTCCAGGGTTTTGAAGTCCGCCTTGCATTTACAAAGTGAAAAAAACTTGGAGATTTCCACAGTTTGATCCCATGGGCTATTGTGGATACGGGAAAATACCGGTCCAAGGTGATCAACTCCAAGCTCCGAGATAAAGTTAAGTTGCTCCAGCTCCTCATTAATTACTGGAAAAGCTTCCATCCCCAAATAGGAAACTGTCAGCTTGTTTTTTTCTGCTTCCAGATAAGTGATCAGAGTGTTGAGTCCGGTACCAAAACCCATTTCCAAAATGGCAATTTCCGAGGAAGACATATGGCATAACCCATTTTTAATGAATACATGATACGCCTCTTGTATAGCACCGTGTTTGGAATGGTATCGCTCATTCCACTCTTCAAGCTGAATCGTTGTAGAACCATCGGCAGTGGCAACTATTTTACGTTTCAAGACTTTGGAAGGATCACCACCCCTTCTGCTTCGAACCTGTAGGTACGTTTGGGTGATGTAATGGCATTAATTTCTTCCTGGCTGGCACCTTTGTCCATAGCGTAATGCTGTTGATCTTCAACACTCATTTCTTCCAGGAACGCTTTTCCCTTCATAATGACTGAATTACCTGCCGAATTGGTAGGGACAAAAAAGCCATAATCCTTAAACCGAACGAAAACTTCCTCCCCATCGCTTAATGCTACTTTCATCCAGCAGCCTTTGGCCTGACAAACTTCGGTGATGCTTCCAGAAATCTGGGCCTGGGTAGATGCATCACCCTTCAACTCATCAAAAAGCTTAACATCCTGATTTGGTTGTGCCGATAGTTCAAATGCCTCACCAAACGCCTGTTTATTGTCCTCCTGTGCCACGGTGTTTTGGCTCCCAAAGGTCAAGAAAATCACAAGAAAAGTGTTAAAAAAAGTAGTTTTGGCTAAAAATTGAATGTTGTTTAACATTTGTAAGTATTTAGAAGATTATCCCACTAAAAATGATGCGGAAATCGTTAATTTTAACATTGCAAAAATACGAAGTATGCCCGTACAAGTGAATCAAATTGCCATAGAAAGATCCGAAACTACCAAAATTAACGACGTTGATTTTGACAATCTCTCTTTTGGGAGTGTGTACACGGACCATATGTTGGTTGCCGATTTTGAGAATGGCGCCTGGAGTGTCCCTAAGGTAGTGCCTTATGGGCCGATCGTTTTAGATCCCGCAGCAAAGATCTTTCATTACGGGCAGTCTATTTTTGAGGGAATGAAGGCGTACAAAGACGAAGAGGGTCAAGTTTGGTTGTTCCGGCCTTTGGACAATCATGCCCGTTTCAATAAATCGGCACAGCGCCTGGCGATTCCTGAACTACCGCAGGAATATTTTATTGATGGTCTAACTACTTTGCTACAGGTGGAAAAGGACTGGGTGCCTACAACACCCGGGAGCTCTTTATACGTTCGTCCTTTTATGTTTGCCTCTGGAAACGGATTCCACGCTTCTCCGGCTAATGCCTATAAGTTTATCATCGCCCTTGCTCCATCCGGCGCCTATTTTTCCGGTAAGGTTAAAGTACTAATAGAAGAACACTATGCCAGGGCGGCCAATGGTGGAGTGGGTTATGCAAAAGCTGGGGGTAACTATGCGGCACAGTTCTATCCCACCCAGTTAGCTGCGGACAAAGGTTATCAGCAAGTAGTTTGGACGGATGATAGTACTCATGAGTATATCGAAGAAGCCGGAGCCATGAATATTTTTGTTCGCATCGGTGACACCTTGGTTACGGCACCAACCAGCGATCGGATACTGGACGGAATAACTCGTAAAAGCATTTTACAGCTTACAGACCATTTGGGGATACCTACTGAGGTTCGCAAGATAAAAGTTGCTGAGGTCGTAGAGGCCGCCGAAAATGGCACCCTTAAAGAAATGTTCGGTGCCGGTACTGCTGCAGTAGTTTCCCCCATTGCAGGTTTCGGATACCGCGGCAGGGATTACGAGCTTCCTGAATTGGAAAACAGCTATGCTGCTATGCTAAAAGCCAAAATTACGGACATCCAGTACAACCGCGCTGAAGATAAATTTGGATGGCGGTATAAAGTTAACTGAAAGAAGCTGCCCCATTAAGGCAGCTTCAAAAAAAGGCAAGATTACGCTACTATTCATTACCCTTTGTTTTCCAACACATCTATAGTGACCGTTTTGATGCGTCGCCCGTCCTGCAGTTTTACTTTGTAAATTTTCTTCACAAGTTGGCCATCTTCATAAATGCTCTTGTACTTATTGCCTGCCATTTTCCAGTTCCCATTCCCCTGGAATACCTGCTCCCTTAGGTTCAACGGAAGTTCTACATCTCTAAAGCTTTCTAAGGTAGAGACAATTCTTCCGGTTTTATCATAAAATGTGATGATTTCACCATTCGATGCTTTATGCACCACTTCAAAAAATCCTTTACTTTTTGTATCAAAATCTTGAAGTTCCGCAGGATTAAAAACTGCTGCTCGGAACTGCATATCGCTTACGATGGCAGGAGTAAGACCGTCGCTCATTGCCTCCAGGTATGGGGCATTGTAAGCAGGTACTAGTGCAATGTCAAACGCTTCAACGGAGCGTTGTGCTACTGCTAGGTGGGTTAGTCCTAAAACCAATAAACCCAATACTACTTTTTTCATGACATGTATATTTAAGAGATTACTAAATAATTGATGTCACAAATCTGGCAATCAAGGTGTTGCAACACATAGCAACTATGTTTTGGTTTGTTAAAAGAAATAGTGGAAACCCTTTAAAAAATAGTTGAAGTCTTTAAACTATGTTTCGAAAACAGCTAAAAAGGATACGTTAAGGAAGGATTGTGCCTTTTTCGAGAGATTTTTCCAGGACGGAAAACCCTACTTTTTCATAGAGATCACGATAGCGCGGGTCCTCTTTTAGCGGTATTAAGACAGGCTCTTCTTTTAACCAGGTCATCTCCACTTCATGATGGTCATAGGATTTTTGGAGCCATTCAAAGGCCTTATCGTAATCTTTTACATGGCAATAGTATAAGGCTAAAAACCAGGCTGGGCTCCCGGAGGCATTCTGCTCGTACAAGTCTTCCAGCGTGGCCAAAGTAGCGTTCATTAGTTCAGTATTTCCCTCCATCTCAGCATGTATGGCATCTAACCAATGAATAATGGGTGGGCGATCTTTAAATAGATCTTTAAATCGCTCTAGTTGCCTTTTTGATCTTTCCTGTTCTCCCAGGTAATGAAAGTACTTAGCACTCTCAAATAAAAAAAAGTAATCCCCAATAAAAAGATCTTCATTTTTGCTTAAAAGGTCTATAGCCTCTTTGTGCCTGTCCAAAAAAAATAACGCAGAAGCTACACCCAGGTAGGAATAACCTCGATCTGGAAATTCCTCCAATGCGTGTTTAGCCATCCTAAAAGCTTCGAGATGCCTACCCATTTTTATAGCATATCCAAAACTTGGAGAATTTCTATATTCTTTTTCATAGGTTGCGATATCCCACTCATACATAACTTTACCTTCCAATAATTGCTTTTTGATCAACTCCTGGTGCATGTTTTTGTTTGATGCGTCCATCTCAAGAGCTTTTACATAGGTACGCTTAGTGTTAGACCAGGCTTGATCCTGGGGAACAATGCCCCAAACGGCTCCTGACAAAAGATTAATTACTGCCAATCCAAGGTATGCCTCAATAAAGGTAGAGTCCAACATAATTGCTTTTTCATACAATGGTATGGCTTGCGTTATTTCATTTTTGCTTATACTATGAAATTTGTAAGATGCTTGCAAATAAAGCTGATAGGCCTCTTTGTTATCGGTAGGAACTTGCCCTATTGCTATTTTTTCTTCAAACGATACCTCTGCGTTCATCTTCTCCGCTACATTTTCAGCAACCAAAACTTGTAAATCAAAAATCTCATCTGTTTTCCATTTGCTTTTAAATTCGCTTTCCCAGAACTGAACTTCCGAATCACCGTCAATCATCTGTAGTTTGACGCTTACCTGTTCCCCCGCCAATTGAAAACTCCCCTGGAGAATGTTCTTTACATCTAACTCATTGGCTATGTCTTTAATGGACTTAGCTGTGTTCTTGTATGCTTTTATCGATGTAAAGGGCACTACACGCTCTATGGAGCCAATTTTGGCCAATTTGATAATGATAGCATCCGTCATGCCATCGCTGATATATTCCAAATCGGGGTCGCCACTCCAATTCTTTAAGGGAAGTACTGCTACAGTTTTTTCCATTGATATGGAGTCTACCATTGTTAAGGCTTGATGTTGATTTCCCGGAGACTGCTCAGGCCTATAAGATGTCATAAATAAGAAAACTCCGGCTATGAGCAATGCCCCAATTCCAATTCCCCATAAGAGCCATTTGGGACGGTTGCTTTTTACTAAACCATCTCTTTCGTTGTACTGTTTGACCGTATTCTCAATATTCCGCCTCTCATAGTTCATTCGAAGACGTACCTCACCGGGAGGATAGCTAAAATAGTCCTTAAAACGGGTATTGAAATAGGTGGCGCTTGAAAAACCCACCTGATAGGCCACTTCTGAAGCAGTAATATCCTCTTGTTCCAGTAGCTTTTTAGCCTCCTCTAGCCGAACTTCCCGGATAAACTGGCTAACGGATTTGCCTACTTGTTTTTTTAATTTCTTATGAAGTTGGGAACGACTTAAACCATAGGATTTGGCCAAATCTTCTACTCCAAATTGTTCGTTGTTCAAATTAGCAAGAACAATTTGTTGTAGTTTTTTAACCAAAGAGGACGTCCTGTCGTAATCCATATTTTACAAAATTTACACCTCTGTAAAGCATGGTATTCATAATTAAAGGTACTTAAAATCGAGAGAATAAATCCCTTTAAAGTGGTTTTCAAAGTACTATTCCTCCAAGATTCTAGCGATATCAGGTTTAAAGTAATTAGGCCCCTTTAAAACTTTACCATCTTCACGATAGATGGGTTTCCCATTTTCGCCCAACTTACTCATATTACTTCGCTGGATTTCTTCGAAGACTTCCTCAATTTTATATTGTAGCCCGTGTTCCAAAATAGTTCCGCATAAGATATACAGCATATCACCCAAGGCATCTGCAACTTCTTCTAAATCTCCTTCTTGGGCGGCCTCGAGGTATTCTTCATTTTCTTCCCGCATCAGTTTATACCGCAGTAGGTTTTTCTCCTGACCTAAGTGGGCTTTAGGTTCGTGGCGAACCCCAAGGCCAAACGCATTATGAAATGCTTTCACTGCATCAAGTTGGTTCTTCATCAAATTGGTGGTTTACGTTAATTTTGTGAAAAATACTAAAAAACATGTTTTCCACAGGACAAGTCATTTTTGCCCTCTTATTTATTGTCGCGTTTCTTGTTGTCATGGTTATTGTCTACAAAAAGGACAAGGCACTGCACACCAAAAACTACAAAGGCGTTAAATGGGTGCTGCTTTCCTTTATAGGGTTTGTAATTTTTCTCTTCTTGGTTAAGCATTTCCTTAAAAATTAACACTAAGATTACATAGGCCACAAAAATTAACATATTCACAACATTATTTGTTTTTCCCTCGCTGGAAATAAGAAAAGGTGTACTTTTGTTTTGTTAACCTTAATCAATGATGCTTACATTTCTCAGCATTTTAGCTGCTTTGTTGGTGATTAATGTGTTACTCTTGGTTTTCAGCGTGAACGGAGCCATGAGTAACTTCAAAAAGACGTTCAGAAGGATTTCTGAAAATACAGTTATCAAACTTCCCCCTTCCACTGAGCATTCTGAACCTAAATACAAAAAAGCAGTTTAGTCCTTACCTTTAGGACATGAAGCAAGCACTACTCGTTTTTTTAGGAGGTGGCTTAGGAAGCGCCTTGAGATACTTTATTTCAAAAAATCTAAACGCTGTTTTCCCTTATTTCTTTCTAGGGACTTATATCGCTAACATTTTAGGCTGTTTAATCATAGGATTCATACTAGGTAGTTTCAGTCAAGGAAAATTGTTATCCGAAAATCAACTACTGCTCCTATCCACAGGATTTTGTGGAGGTTTTACAACCTTCTCCGCTTTTGCATTTGAGAACCATTCCCTCATAAAATCAGGGGCCTTTCTGCATCTTTCACTCTACCTGTTTTTAAGCATTCTAGTGGGTATTTTGGCCATTAGTGCTGGAATTTATTTTTCTAAGCAATTTTAGTTTTTTCAGATTTTTAGCATTTTTATTGCATAATTATCATCTGCCCAAGGAGAAGTACTAATTTATTCTCATGAATATGCCGAGAGTAATGTGTTTAATTTCTTCAATATGACAATTTCCCTAACCAAAAATTAACATACCCATAATGATAGGGGGGCATTTTCTTTATTTATAATAAAAATATTTTTAAATCCCCAAAATCTTTTAGGGTTCATTTTTGATTCATATATATTTGGCCGGGTAACTAACAAATCTATGATGAAAAAAGTCGAGGCAATTATTCGAAAATCGAAATTTGATGAAGTGAAGAAAGCACTTCATGAAATTGAGGTCAACTTTTTCAGCTATTGGGATGTAACTGGAGTTGGCAACGAAAAGCAAGGTCATGTATATAGAGGTATTACCTATAGTACCACAGATATACAACGTAGGTACCTGGTTATTGTAGTATCTGATGACTTCTTGGAGAAAACCGTACAAACTCTTATCAAAACAGCTGCGACGGGAAACGTAGGCGACGGAAAGGTATTTGTAACCGAAGTTTTGGAAGCCTACAGGATACGGACCGGGGAAAGTGGCTATGCAGGGATCAATTAACGAACCAACTATCAACTAAAAATTATGGAAACAGGATTATTTACGGCGAATAACGTTTGGATGATGTTGTGCACCGGATTGGTATTCTTTATGCACCTTGGGTTTTCTTTTTTGGAAATAGGACTTACACGTCAAAAGAATACCGTAAACATACTTTTTAAAAATGTTTTTATCATTACCGCTGGACTATTGATGTATTATATCGGCGGTTTTAACCTAATGTACCCTGGATTTGAGGATGGAGACCTAGGTTTCTTAAAGTTTGCGGGATTTGGTATTGCGGCTCCCGAAAATGGAATGACCCCGCAATACGCAGACGGAGGGTATACCTGGTGGACAGATTTTTTATTTCAGGGGATGTTCGCGGCTACAGCAGCAACCATTGTTTCCGGAGCGGTAGCAGAGCGCGTTAAACTTGGAGGGTTTATGATTTTTACCATCCTTTACGTAGGATTGGTGTATCCTATTGTCGGTTCCTGGCAATGGGGCAAGGGCTTCCTTTCCACACTTTCTTTCGGCAGTGCCGAAGGTTTCTATGATTTTGCCGGTTCTACCTTGGTCCATTCTGTAGGAGGATGGGGCGCCCTGATTGCCGTTTATTTATTGGGAGCCCGAATAGGAAAATTCGGGGAAGACGGGAAACCGCGTGCTATTCCAGGCCATAATCTTCCTTTGGCAGCGGCCGGAGTACTGATACTTTGGTTGGGATGGTTCGGGTTTAATGGCGGATCTGTACTCTCCGCTAATCCCGAATCCACCTCACTGGTACTGGTTACCACTTGTCTGGCGGCAGCCGCAGGCGGTATTTCTGCCTTTATCACCTCTTCCCTGCGGTACAAACAATACGATTTGACCATGTTCTTAAATGGTATTCTGGGTGGTTTGGTTGGAATCACGGCAGGAGCTGATCAGATGTCACCTAACGAAGCGGTAATTATTGGACTTATTGCAGGAGTTATCATTGTATTTGGAGTGGCCCTGATTGACCGGCTAAAATTGGACGACCCTGTAGGGGCGATAGCTGTTCATTTGATCTGTGGCATTTGGGGAACCTTGGCTGTCGGTATTTTTGGCGCTATGGCCAGCTTTGATCAGTTTCTGGTACAGTTGGCCGGTGTAGGGACTATCGCAACTTTTTGTTCGGCTACGGCGTTTCTTATCCTTTTTGCAGTTAAGAAATTCGCCGGAATTCGAGTTTCAGAACAAGAAGAGCTTGAGGGACTGGACATCCACGAGCACGGTATGGATGCTTATGCGGACTTTAGGATGAACCAACATTAATAGTAAAGGTAACGGAGCGTTTGGCGGAACGCTCCGTTGGCAACCTTTTCACGAAAATCACATAAGACGTTAAATCTGCCCGTTTACACGGGCCAACAAACATGTTATTATGAAAAGGGTTACGTATTCCACAAAATACTAAAAAAAGCGTTCTAAAAAAACCTTCAGATGTCTCCTGTAAAACATCGAAGAAACTCCCTTTACAACGCTTTATAATGACCCAATCCTGCCCTTGGTTTAAAAAAAGGGTCATTCCGGAAAAGTATCCCGTTAAGAAGATTTCCATTCACAAAAACAGAATCTATTATTAATCCTTTTAAAACTTAGAAATTATGATGAAAAAACGAACAACTTTAATTGCACTATGTAGCATTTTGGCTTTTACAGGAAAGAACTGGGCACAGGATACCCAGAGTACTGATGATAAAGTAGATGTCGGGTTAAGTCTGAATCTTGATGCGTTTTTTGGCTTTAATCCCATGATGGCTATTTCATATTCACTAAGCGATACCGATGCCCTTACCTTCTATGGAATCCAATGGGGAGCAGGTACCGGTTCGGCCTGGGGCCAGTGGACAGAATTTGGGATAGGATACAACAAAACCGTCGGTAGTTTTGATATTAACCCACAATTAGGGTTTACCATGGGAAGCCTTTTGTCCAGTGGAGCAGCACAGCCAGGTATCATTGGGGACGGTATTGTGCCCAACCTTACTGTTAATTTAGGAACAGAATCGTTAGAAGGGCAATTCTATTTTGGCTACTATGCTGCCCTACAGGATGAGACGGAAACCGGGGAAGCCACGAATAATTACGTGCACTATTGGGCGAATCTCGGGGTAAAAGTATCTCCATTTTTCTCAGTAGGAGGGCATTTTGAGGAACTCTTTTTGTCTGGTGGTGAAGTGAATGG
>JANQHL010000014.1 GCA_028277085.1 Flavobacteriaceae bacterium | reverse complement strand
CAAAACGCAACGAGTATCTCAAGGGCGAAGAGGTGGTATTTACCAAATACAGTGACAATTACCTAAGGGGGGATTTTGAGAACGGAAAACAAGTTGGTGGGCGAATCAATTATGTAATTCTATTTTCAATAGTAGCACTATTCGTATTATCAATTGCTTGTATCAACTTTATGAACCTATCCACGGCAAGGGCCACAAGACGGTTGAAGGAAGTAGGTGTTAAAAAGGCAATTGGGGCCAACAGAAAATCGTTGATCATTCAATTTCTTTCTGAATCCCTTTTACTGGCTTTCTTTTCTTTGGGCTGTGCCGTTCTTGTTGTATTGCTTTTATTGCCTTGGTACAATACCATCACCGGTAAGGAACTCACATTTGCTATTGCACCTCAAATAGTGCTTACTCTTTGCTTAATTGCCCTAATGACAGGGCTGGTTTCCGGAAGTTACCCAGCCCTATATTTAACAAAGTTCAGTGCTGTAAAGGTTCTAAAAGGAAAAATCAATACTTCTTTCGGCGATCTTTTGGCTCGAAAAGGATTGGTCATTTTTCAATTTAGCATCTCCGTTTTATTGATTGTAGCCGTAAGCGTTATTTACATGCAACTGGATTACATTCAATCAAAAAATCTGGGTTACGATAAGGACAACGTTATGATCTTTGGGATACAGGATGGGTTAGTCGACAAGGTGGATGTATTTCTGGAACAGGCAAAGCAGCTACCTGGAGTAGTAAATGCGACCTATATGCAAGGAGGAATGACAAATTTCAGTAATTCCTCAAGAGGGCATTCCTGGCCGGGACAAACGGAAGAGTCCAAGCACATTAGTTTTAGACATGCCCATGTTGGTCCGGAATTCATAGAAACCATGGGAATCGAATTAAAAGAAGGCAGGACCTATAGCAATGAAAAGCCCAATAACGAATCAAAAATTATATTGAATGAGACAGCCGTTGAGGTTATGGGGCTTGAGAATCCTATTGGGACAGTAATCGATATGCGAGGCCCTAATAGGGAAATAATCGGTGTGGTAAAAGACTTTAATATCCAATCCCTATACAATGAAATCGCCCCAATGGCACTATTATGCCGAACGGAATGGATCAGTAATTTAGTAGTCAAAATCAAAGCAGGCGAAGAAAAAATTGCCATTGCCTCCCTGGAAAAGCTTTACAACAAATTTAATCCCGGGCTTGCCTTCGATTTTCGCTTTTTGGACAATCAATACCAAGCGCTGTATCAGTCCGAACAACGTGTAGCAACCTTATCAAAGTATTTCGCCGGAATGGCCATTTTAATTTCTTGCCTGGGCCTTTTTGGTTTGGCTGCTTTTTCCGCGGAACGTAGAAAAAAGGAAATCAGCATACGTAAAGTTTTGGGGCAAACGGTTTCGCAGGTTACCGTGATGCTTTCCAGTGAATTCATGAAATTGGTTTTCATTTCGATAGTAATCGCTTTACCCATTGCATACCTTTTAGCCTCAGATTGGCTTTCACAATTTGCTTATAGCATTTCACTGCATGCAGGATATTTTATTGGCGCTGGGGTTGTTGCGATCTTGGTGGCGGTATTAACTGTTGGAAGCCAGGCTATGAATGCAGCCAATAAGAATCCGATTCACGCCCTTAAAGACGAATAATGCCCTTTTAAGTGAAAGACATGTTTAAAAACTATATAAAAGTTGCCTTTAGAAATATTCTGAAACATAAACTGTTTTCAGTAATTAATGTTTTAGGATTATCCGTAAGCATGGCCACTTGTCTATTGATTATCCTTTTAATCTATAGCCAAAAGAAAATGGATAGCTTTCATGAAAAGCGGGATAGGATAGTGCGCATCATAAGTGATGATGAAGGTCGTTCTTGGGCATCTACACCGCTGCCTTTAGGTAAATTGCTTGCTGAAAACTACCCTCACTTAGTTGAAGATGCGGTACGGATAAAGTCCAGTTTTGTAGGTGGTGACATGATATATGGTGAAAATAGAATTCCTTTGGCCGGTCGCTATGCAGATGACCGTTTCTTTACTGTTTTTGACTTTAACTTGATTGCGGGAGATATAGAAACCGTTTTGAAAGCACCCTTCTCCATTGTACTTACCAAGAAATCAGCGGAAAAACTGTTTGGGGAAACAAATCCAATTGGCAAGTCCGTTAAACTAAACGATATTGGTTTGAATACCTTGGGAATTGATGATACCATTTTTACTGAAAATAAAGAAACCGTATTGGGTGATTTGGTGGTTACCGGTGTCACGGACAACACCTTGCCATCTCATATTCAGTTTGATTTTTTAGTTTCTATGTCTACCCTTCCTTCCCTGGTAAAACAAGGGAAAAGCGATGCCATTTTTGATAATTGGGAAAACTATTTTGATGCCTACCTCTATCTGTTGTTGAAAGAAGGTGTTTCCGAAAAGGATTTGCAGCCCATCTTAAACGACGTATCCTCAGAAAAATATAGCAGTTTTGAGGATATCAATATTGCGTTTGCCCCTGAAAAACTCTCTCAAATCAATTTGAGTGCTTTTCATCAAAATCCTATAAGTCTACGAATACCTGTAGAAGTTATTTATGTACTTTCCTTTTTAGGTATCATCGTTCTTTTTTCTGCCTGTTTTAACTATGTGAACCTATCTTTTGCACGATCCCTTACCCGGTCTAAAGAAATTGGGGTTAGAAAAACGATGGGAGCTGCACGTTATCAGGTATTTGTCCAGTTCATACTGGAATCCGTTCTTATTGGGTTGTTGTCATTAGCTGTCGCAATAGGATTACTCCAAGGGTTAAGCCGAATGTTCTTGGACCTATGGATCAACCAATTCTTGATTTTGGACTTTAGATTTGATATCGTTCTTTTCCTGGTATTTGTGGTGTTCAGTATTGTGGTCGGGCTGATGGCAGGTCTACTTCCCGCCTCTTTTTTATCTTCATTTTCGCCGATAAAGACCCTTCGCAATGCTAAGGGAGTAACCCTGGGAAAAAGTAAAGGCTTACCTCTTAGAAAAGGATTAGTGGTATTGCAATTCTGCGCTTCCCTGTTTTTTATCATCACAACACTTTTGATTTTTTCACAACTGAATTACTTAATGGAAAAAGAATACGGATTTGACCAAAACCATGTCATCAACCTAAAGTTACAGGGTGTGGATCATGAAATTTTAGCTGATGAACTTTCCAAAAACCCAGCCATTCAGCGCATTTCGGCAAGTTCTTTTGTTCCCGGTACAGGTGGGTATAGCGGTGGGGTACTGATCAAAAACAGGTTCTCTGAAGGTGAACCGGATGTATCATCAAGTTTTATTGCCGTAGATCAGCACTTTATTCCCAATTTGAAAATAGAACTTAAAGCCGGAACTAATTTCCCATCCGAGATGCCAGGGCACAATGAAGAATACGTCATACTCAATGAAGCAGCTGCAAAATTGTTGGGCCATAGGCAACCAAAAGAAGTGGTGGGTGAAACGGTCCTAATAGGAGAAGATCAAACCCCAGTAAAGGTAATTGGGATAAGTGCCAATTTTATATATGACCTGTTGTCGGAAGCGGAACATACCGATCCCCTGGTCATACGGTACCTACCCCATGAATTTGCCTATTTGAACATCCGCTACGCTCCGACGGCAAATACTAAATCCATCATTTCATATCTAGAACAGCAATGGAAGGCAATGGATAAGGTGCATTCCCTTAAGTACCATCTTTATGAAGATGAGCTAAAAGGGACCAATGCCATCTTTTCAGATATCATGTACATCTTAGGGTTTATTTCCTTCTTAACCATTACCATATCAACACTTGGTCTTTTGGGTATAGCGGCCTTTACCGCTGAATCAAAAAGGAAAGAAATAAGCATCCGAAAGGTACATGGGGCAAAGACAAAAAACATTACTTATTTATTGTCCAAGGGCTTTTTACCGCTTTTTATTATTGCTGTGCTAGTGACGGTGCCCCTGAGCTATTTTGTGAATGCACTCTGGCTGGAAGAGTTCGCGTATAAGGTTAGTCTTAGCCCGTGGATTTTTGTTTTGGGAATGGGAATAATGTTTACCACTGGTTTCGGAACCATTTTGTCGCAAACCCTCTCTGTAGCTAACGATAACAGTCTTTTAAAAAGACTAAAAGAAGAATAAAAACAAACGGTTTTCTATCTGAAAATCAGGTAGATACTCAAACACTATTTAAGTTAAAATTATGCTGTTAGAATTAAAAAACATCTTTAAATGGGTCAACTCAGGAGGCCAGCGTATCTTTTTGTTAAAAGACATTAATCTCTCCATAGAGGAAGGAGAGTTTATTTCTGTGATGGGGCCTTCGGGTTCGGGAAAATCCACTTTACTAAATGTCATCGGGATGTTGGACACCTTTGATGAAGGGGAATACCATTTTTTAGACGAATCCGTACATACTTTGAAAGAAAAATACCGTTCCAACCTCTACAAGGAATACATTGGGTTCGTATTTCAGTCCTACCATTTGCTGGACGATCTTACGGTTTATGAAAATTTGGAAATGCCCCTGCTTTACAAGAAGTACAAAGGCGCAGAGCGGAAGGCGATGGTAGCCGATATGCTGGATCGATTTAATATTGTCGGGAAAAAAGACCTATTCCCGGCACAGCTTAGTGGCGGACAACAGCAATTAGTAGGAGTAGCCAGAGCCTTAATTGGTAAACCAAAGCTGATTTTAGCAGATGAACCCACCGGGAATCTAAACTCGCAGCAAAGTGAAGAAATAATGGGTTTATTTAAAAAACTGAACGAAGAAGACAAGGTAACCATTATCCAGGTAACGCACTCTGAAAAAAATGCAGCTTACGGTTCCAGAATTATTAACCTTTTGGACGGTCGCAGGATATAATGCTTAAAGTAGTCCTGCTACTTCACGACCAATGACGCTGCCAATGGCCACCCCCATACCGCCAAGGCGTACTCCGCAAAAAACATTGTTCGAAAGTTGTTTGACTATTGGCATTTTTTGCGGTCCAACACCCATGATCCCGCTCCACCGCCTGTCCACTTCTAAATACACTCCCGGTACTATTACTTCATGCAGTAATCGCTCCAGTTCGGACTGCACCCGTTCGGTTTGCCCAAATGTTGTGGTTTTTTCCGTTTCAAAATCCAGATTTCTGCCTCCTCCCAACAAAATTCGCTTGTCTACATTCCTGAAGTAATAGTACCCCTCATCCAAGTGAAATGTCCCTTGGAAGGGCAGGTTTTTAACGGGTTTGGTGATCAAAACCTGGGCACGGGCGGGTTGAACGTCTTCTTCAACAAGCTGCCGGGCAAAACCATTGGTGGCAATGAAAAGCTTTTTTGTGTCAAGTTCAAATCCATTGGTCCTTACATGAACCCCTTGCTGTCCTTCAGAAAATGTCTCGACCTCCACGGCATTTAACAGCAAAATCCCCTCTTGATGTACCCGCTTCAAAAAGGCATACATCATTTTGCCGGTATCCAATTGGCCTTCAAATTGATGTGTGATATAATGCTCTTGGATTCCCTGAAACTTAAAATTGTTTTCGGTCAGGATAAAAGCATCCTTCTTGAAAATGGGTCGTAGTAACTGATTTATACGCCCAAGTTCGGCAATACAGGCTTCAAAAAGACCGGCATTGGTATGTAAGAACACCTCATGTCCTCCCCAGTCTTTATAACCAATAGCCTCATCTCCAAGATTTTTCCGCAACAACTGAACTCCCTGCCAACGTAGCGCAACCAGTTCTTTCACTGCTTCTTCAGAATGGTCTTTCAGATCAGATAGTATTTCCGAAATGCTACCAAAACAGGCAAATCCAGCATTTTTAGTACTTGCCCCCTGAGGCAAAATCCCTTTTTCAAGGATCAGGATTTTTGCTTTGGGAAACCGTTTTCTTAACTCCAGGGCCGTACTTAAACCGACAATACCGCTCCCCACTACGGTAAAATCTACGTTACTTAACCACGTCTTATATTCCCAATAACTAAGATTCATTGCAAAAAAAAAGCCCCATAAAGGGGCATAATCAGTCTTGATATTTCGGATCCATTACGAAATCCTCCATAAACTTTGTTGTGTAGTTTCCAGCCAAATAATCCGGATGTTCCATGAGTTGCCTATGGAACGGAATGGTCGTCTTGATGCCTTCGATCACAAACTCATCCAGGGCCCTTCGCATCTTGTTAATCGCCTCCTCCCTGGTCTGAGCGGTGGTGATCAGCTTCGCGATCATGGAATCATAATTGGGCGGAATAGTGTAACCACTATATACATGAGTGTCCAAACGGATCCCATGTCCGCCAGGAGTGTGTAGTGTTGTAATCGCTCCCGGGGACGGCCTGAAATCATTATAGGGATCCTCTGCATTGATCCTGCATTCAATGGAATGTAGTTTTGGTGTGTAGTTTTTTCCCGAAATGGGTACGCCGCCTGCGACCAAAATCTGTTCCCGGATTAGATCATAGTCGATCACCTGTTCTGTAATGGGATGCTCCACCTGTATTCGGGTGTTCATTTCCATGAAATAGAAATTCCGGTGTTTATCTACTAAAAACTCAACCGTACCTGCTCCCTCATATTTGATGAACTCGGCCGCTTTTACCGCTGCTTTACCCATTTGATCCCGAAGTTTATCCGTCATAAATGGGGAGGGTGTTTCTTCGGTTAATTTTTGATGCCTCCGTTGAACCGAACAGTCCCTTTCGGACAAGTGGCAGGCTTTTCCGTACTGGTCACCGACAATCTGAATCTCAATATGCCTGGGTTCCTCTATAAGCTTTTCCATATACATGCCGCCATTACCAAAGGCTGCTGTAGCTTCTTTTACCGCACTTTCAAAGTTACTTTCCAGATCTTCCTCATTCCAAATGGCACGCATCCCTTTTCCTCCGCCACCTGCAGTAGCCTTGATCATCACAGGATATCCCATTTTTTTGGCTTCCTTCTTCGCATGATCAACATCCTTTAAAAGCCCTTCAGAACCTGGAATTGTTGGCACTCCTGCTTTTTTCATGGTTTCCTTGGCGGTAGCCTTATCACCCATTTTTTCAATCTGCTCCGCAGAGGCGCCTATAAACTTTATTTCCGATTCGGCACAAATCTTAGAAAACTTTGCATTTTCGGAAAGAAAGCCGTACCCCGGGTGTATTGCATCGGCATTGGTTATTTCAGCAGCCGCAATAATGTTAGGTATCTTTAGATAGGATTCGCTGCTCGGGGCTGGACCAATACATACGGCCTCATCTGCGAAACGTACGTGTAGGCTTTCTTCATCGGCTTTGGAATAAACGGCAACGGTTTTTATGCCCATTTCCTTACAGGTACGAATAACCCGAAGTGCAATTTCCCCCCTATTGGCAATTAATATTTTTTTGAACATAATCTTAAAAATTACAAATCTCAAATTCCAAATCCCAAATTGGATTTTGGTGCTTGGAGTTTGGAATTTTCAATTAACTAGGGTCCACCAAAAACAAAGGCTGGTCAAACTCTACCGGCGAAGAATCATCGACTAGAATTTTTACAATCTTGCCGGAAACATCAGATTCTATATCATTAAACAATTTCATTGCCTCAATTACGCAGAGCACATCACCTTTTTTGATATCCTGCCCAACTTGAACAAAAGGCGGTTTATCCGGAGAGGGCTTTCGGTAGAAGGTACCTATTATAGGCGACTTAATCGTAAGGTACTTGGAATCGTCACTTTCCGGAGTACTTTCGGTTGGGGCCGCTTCTTTAGCCGATTCCTGAACCACCGGTGGTGTTGCTGGGACCATTGGACTCTGCGCCATTGGGATTTGCTGCACAAATGTAGTTTCCGGAGTAGAGGGGGCCGAGCCTGTTCTAATGGTAATTTTGAAATCTTCCATTTCCAACTTTACTTCGCTGGCTCCCGATTTGGCCACAAACTTTATCAGGCTTTGAATTTCTTTAATATCCATTGATGTACGTTTAGTTGATCCTAAATTTATGAATTATATGCCCATTTTAAATAAATAGCACCCCACGTAAAGCCTCCGCCAAATGCTGCAAAGATAAGATTGTCTCCTCGTTTCAATTGCTTTTGATAATCATAAAGTAACAAGGGTAAGGTAGCGGACGTAGTATTGCCATAACGATGAATATTCATCATTACCTTTGAATCTTCCAGCCCCATCCTTTTTGCCGTTGCGTCTATTATCCGTCTGTTCGCCTGATGCGGCACCAGCCAATCTACATCTTTATGCGAAAGCTGGTTCCTTTCCATGATTTTCGCAGCAACATCCGCCATATTGGATACCGCAAACTTAAACACTGACTTTCCGTCCTGGAATACAAAGTGCTGCTTGTTTTTGACCGTTTCCGCGGAGGCAGGCAGAATGGAACCCCCGGCATCAATTTTTAAAAATTGTCTTCCGCTTCCATCGGTTCGAAGATATTCATCCTGAAGCCCAAAGCCTTCTTCATCTGGCTCGAATAACACAGCTCCTGCGGCATCTCCAAAGATAATGCAGGTGGTACGATCTGTGTAGTCCAATATGGAAGACATTTTATCCGCACCAATTAGCAAAATCTTCTTATACTTCCCTGATTCAATATAACTCGCCGCGGTGGACATACCATATAAAAAACTGGAACATGCGGCCTGTAAATCATAGGAGAATGCATTTACCGCTCCAATCTCAGAAGCAACGTATGCTGCGGTTGCGGCAACAGGCATATCGGGAGTAGCAGTGGCCACAAGCACCATATCAATTTCCGTTACATCCAATCCCCTTTTTTGGATAAGATCTTCCGCCGCTTTTATAGCGAGAAAAGAGGAACCTTTTCCTTCCTCCTTCAAAATTCTTCGCTCTTTTATACCGGTTCTTGTGGTAATCCACTCGTCTGTGGTATCTACCATTGTCTCCAATAATTGGTTGGTTAACACAAAATCAGGAAGGTAAGCCCCTACTGCCGTAATGGCCGCTGTAGTTTTAGCCATCTAAATATTTTGTTTTGTCAAAAAATATGAGAAATTGACCCAAAATCGCCGAAAAGTAGTGAATTTCTGGGACTTTTAATCAAAAGAAGCCCTTTTACATCTATACCCCTACTAAAAAAAACTCTCGCCAGGGAAAACCCCAAACGAGAGTAAAAATTGTGGCAGTATTGACGCTTATGCTTCCGCTTCTTCCACTGTCTTGTCGATCAACACCTGACCGCGGTAGTAGAGTTTTCCTTCATGCCAATGTGCCCTGTGATACAAGTGTAGTTCTCCGGTAGATGAGTCCTTGGCAATAGTTGGCATTGTGGCTTTGTAATGGGTCCTTCTCTTGTCCCTTCTGGTCTTTGAAATCTTTCGTTTAGGATGTGCCATCTTTTCCTATTTATCCGTTAATAATTTTTTTAATCCATCCCATCTGGGATCTGTGTCTTTTGATGTGTTATTTTGCTCTTTTGGCGCCAATTCCTGAAGTTTTTCCAATGCTGCAGACTTCAACGTTCCGTCAAGGACTCCAGGATGAATTCGCTTTGCGGGTAGCGACAGTACCAACATTTCATAAATGTACTGGGCAATATCCACTTGATGCTCTCCGTAAGGAAGGATCAATAATTCATCGTCTTCATTGTTGAAGTTTTCACCGAACTTGATGACCAAATCCAAATTAGAATGCACAGTTTGATCATAGGGTTCGTTAGTCAGGTCGCAATTCACATTTACCGTGCCCGCAGCCGTAATGGACAACTCCATCATTGTAGACATTTTGTCTAGTGTAGCGGTTATTTCGATAGCTGCTCCATTAAACTCAGTGTAACCAAAAGAATCAAAGAACGTATTCTGTATTTGGTATGCAAACTCGTGTTTCCCCAGCTTCAACCCGCTGAAAGGAATAAAAAACTCCCTGCTCTTCATCGTTTAACTCACTTGCGGTTGGCGTACCAGCCTTCTTTGGCGGGTGCAAAGATACTATTTATTTGGTGAATAGCAATCAAAAATAAAATTAGGTATTCCTGCTACGCCGAGCGCTTTATACTTTGTTTTTTAAGAGGATTTTTGGTAATCTCTTTATGATCCAAACGTTTCCTAAATATTTTTATGGCAGCAAAAATGGCCTCCTTAAAGGAGCCTTCATCGGCTATCCCTTTTCCGGCAATTTCATAGGCCGTACCGTGATCCGGAGAAGTTCTGACTTTGGATAGTCCCGCGGTAAAATTTACCCCTTTCCCAAAGCTTAGGGTTTTAAAAGGAATAAGGCCTTGATCATGATAGGCTGCCAGTATCCCGTCAAAATTTAAGTACGTTTCCGAACCAAAGAAACCATCGGCAGCATAGGGACCATATACTAAATGCCCTTCCTTGTTAAGTGCTGCAATTGCCGGTTTAACAATCTTTTCATCTTCCTCACCAATTGTCCCGTTATCCCCGCTGTGGGGATTAATACCAAGCAATGCGATCTTAGGCTTACGAATTCCAAAATCCTGAATAAGGGAGGTTGTCATCAGAAAGACCTTATCTCGAATTAATTTAGTGGTGATGACATTGGCCACATCTTTAACGGCAATATGATCGGTTAATAAGCCCACTTTGATCGTATCCGAGATCATAAACATCAAACTATCCCCCTCCAACTCCTGGGCGAGGTAATCTGTGTGCCCGGGAAAACTAAAGGTATCCGATTGAATGTTTTTCTTGTTGATGGGTGCGGTAACCAAAACATCAATCTCGTTATTTTTTAATGCGGCCACCGCTGCTTTAAGCGATCGAATTGCATATTTTCCGCCATCTGAGGTAGCCTGGCCAAATTGAATTTGTGGTGCCTCCCTCCACACATTCACCACATTGATCTTCCCCGGTATGGCATTTGCAGCCTGCTTGACACCGTTAAAGCTAATAGTTAACCCTAGGGCTCGCTTTTGCTCGGAAATCGTTTTATTGGATGCAAAAAACAAGGGTGTACAAAAATCCAACATACGGTCATCCCTAAAAGACTTTAGGGCAACTTCACAGCCAATCCCGTTAAGATCTCCCACAGAAATGCCTAACCTTATTTTATCTCCTTCTTTGCGCTTCTCCATAAATGAATCCCTACATTTACACTACAAAGCTAGCTAATTTAGGTTACAGATGTTTACAGGAATCATTGAGTGTATCGGTGAGGTGAGTGGTTTGGAACACGAGGGTGAAAACTTACATATTACGGTTACAACAGCAATTGCTCCAGAACTTAAAATAGATCAAAGTGTTTGTCACAATGGCGTCTGTTTAACCGTGGTAGCCTTAAAGGATCGGGAATACAGGGTAACCGCAATCCAAGAAACCCTGAATAGAACCAACTTGGGAAACCTATCCCTCGGGGATAAAGTTAATTTGGAACGCGGCATGATCCTGGGTGCGCGATTGGACGGTCATCTGGTTCAGGGTCATGTAGACCAAACTGCAAGCTGTTCTCAGATTACCCAAGCGGATGGAAGTTGGCTATTTACTTTTGATTACGATGTTGCTAAGAATAATGTTACTATAGAAAAAGGATCTATTACGGTTGATGGTGTTAGTCTGACAGTTGTAGACTCGAAAAACGGAACTTTTTCAGTAGCTATAATTCCCTATACCTATGATAATACTTTGTTTCATACGTATAAAGTAGGGAGTCAGGTGAACCTGGAATTTGATGTTATAGGCAAATACGTAGCGCGCCTAATGCACACTGGGAACTGATATCTCATAACCTATTCCCGTTAATTCTTAGGCATTTTACCTTCAAAAAATCAAACCTTTATGAAGATCTTCCGTCGATATAGCTCAAAAGCCAGAAGGCAATAAAACCCTGTCACGGCTAGCGCGTATAATAAGGAAGACATTTGACCGGAAAGAAAATCGTGCACAAAAATATTTTGAAATAGCCAGGCGTGAAGTGAAGTCTCTTGATCAACCCGTATCAGATAAAAGATCTTGGTGATAAAACTGGATAGAAAATAGACAATTATAGCATTCGCCCCTGCGTAGCGGAAGATACTTCCAAATTGTATCTTTCGCACATCGGTTAAATAGTAAATCAGCGCTAAAAAAACATTCCCCCAACCCGCGGTAACCAATACAAAACTACTTGTCCATAAGGCCTTGTTAATTGGAAAGATCAGGTCCCATAGATGGCCCACAAGCAAGAGGCTTCCGCCAAGGCCAAACATAAGTGTTGCTTTTTTTAACTGTTGGGACACCAAAATAAAGCCTGTAAAAATGCCTAAAAGAGCACTTCCAATAGCAGGAATAGTGCTTAAAATCCCTTCGGGATCATAGTCTGGTTTCCACATATGCGAGCCTAGTAAATTCAGATCAATATAGTTGGCCAGATTGTTCGGAGCCCGTTCATAGGTAGACGGTTCGCCGGCAACCGGTAGTAGGGTCATTAACAGCCAATACCCTACCAGGATAGCGATAAGCACTCCGATCAATTGTTTCCTGTTCAAATTGAGAAAGAGGATTGCGGCGAAGAAAAAAACCACTCCGATCCGCTGTAAAACACCAGGAAACCGAATCTCAGAAAATTCCTTGATAAAGGGAAAGCTCAAGGTAAATGCTCCTAAAAAGAGCCCCAAACCAATGAGTTTCAGGCTACGGATCGTAATCTTTTTGTATACCGCCCTGTTCGCCTTTTTATTTCGGTAGGCAAATACGATGGAAGTTCCCACAATGAACAAAAAAAACGGAAAAACCAGATCTGTTGGGGTATACCCATGCCATTCCGCATGAAGTAAGGGAGCATACACCTCAGACCAGGTGCCAGGAGTATTGACCAAAATCATCAATACTATCGTCATGCCACGAAAAATATCTACTGATACAATCCTATTCTTCATACCTACAAGATGTTATCCTTCATTTTATTCCAAACCCTGACCAGAAGAAAACCTGAAAGTGCCGCAACTCCCGTTAAAACAAGTGCACTAGTGGTTTTACCATAAATCCAATATCCGGTGGCGAACATAATGGTATAGATCAATACAACTCCCAAAAGCATTGCCGTTATGCCAGAAGGAACGCTCCATTTTTCATCAGTTAGCACAACGGAATCTTTATCTTCTTCTGCCTCATCCACCACCTTTTTCCAGCCTGGTCCACCTGGTTGTATCTTCTTGTAAAAATCCCGCAGTACTTCCTTGGATTCGGGTTGGGTAATAAAGGTTGCGGTCAGCCAAATAATGGAAGTAACCACCATGATAAAGGGCAATTCAGCCCAATCCGGTAAAAGACCGGTTTCTGGAGCAAAAAGAAATGGCCTAAGGGACGTTGTTTCTAATAAAATAGCCAAAATCCCAGAAGAAAACATGGCTGTAATCTCACTCCAAGCATTGATGCGCCACCAAAACCAACGAAGGATAAATATCAATCCAGTACCAGCACCAAAAGACAATAATAAATTGAATATTCCCATCGCATTTTGCATGGCCAAGGCGAGAAAGGCACTCAAAACCATCAACACTACAGTCGATAATCTCCCCACAGCTACCATCTGTTTTTCCGTAGCATTGGGGTTGATCTGCTGTTTATAAAAATCAAACACCATATAGGAAGAACCCCAGTTCAATTGCGTGGAAATGGTACTCATGTAAGCAGCTACCAAAGACGCTAATACAATGCCCAGCAAGCCGCTGGGCAATTTGGTCAACATGGCGGAATACGCCAAATCATGTCCCAATTTATCTGCTGGCACGTTTGGAAAGGCTTGCGAAATACTAGCAACATCAGGATACACGACCAATGACGCCAGGGCCACCAAAATCCAGGGCCATGGGCGAAGGGCGTAGTGCATGATATTGAAGAAAAAGGTGGCGCCAATAGCGTGATTTTCGTTTTTTGCAGCCAGCATTCGTTGGGCAATATAACCGCCTCCACCTGGTTCACCACCAGGGTACCAAGAACTCCACCATTGCACCGCCAGTGGGATTATAAGCATTGTAATTAGGGCTTTTTTATCGCTGAACTGCGGAAGGATACTTAATTTATCCTGGACATTGTCATTTTCCAAAATAGCGCTCATGCCCCCTACCTCAGGAAGATTCACTAAATAGAAGGCTGCTCCAATGGCCCCTGCCATGGCCACGAAAAAAAGAAGAAAATCGCTATACACCACCCCTTTAAACCCTCCAAGGGCACTAAAAATCACCGTAATTAGCCCTGCTGCCACCACGGTCACCCAGGGCTCCAAACCTAGCATTACCCCTCCTATTTTTATCGCCGCCAGGGTTACCGCAGACATTGTGATAACATTGAAAAGAACCCCCAAATAGACTGCCCTGAATTTTCGTAAAAAGCTTGCTGGTTTTCCACCGTAGCGAAGTTCATAAAACTCCAAATCGGTCTTAACATTTGACTTTCTCCAAAGCTTTGCGTAAACAAATACCGTCAACATCCCTGTGAGTAAGAAACACCACCATCCCCAATTTCCGGAAACCCCATTGGTCCGCACCAAATCGGTTACCAGATTGGGGGTATCTGTCGAGAAGGTAGTTGCCACCATAGAAAGCCCCAACAGCCACCATGGCATGGTCCGACCAGACAAAAAATATTCCGAAGAGCTTTTGCCCGATTTCTTTGAGACGTAAATTCCGATAAAAAGTACAATGGCAAAAAATCCAAAGATGATGAAATAGTCGAGGGTTTGAATGTCCATAATTTGGTTTTGGCTGAATCTTAAAGATATTATTTTTTTGGAACCCCCTTATTTACACCTTCCCATTTGGAATATTAGTAGCAAAAAATGACAAGATTCTATACCATAATGGGCTTTAATACGATGTGGAACCGGACCTTCCTTCAAATTAAGACTATTTTTGAAGTAGCATCCCCTGTATGATTTTATCACTATCAGCAAACGTTCCTATATCCGGCTGGGCCTTGGCCGTTGCGGCAGCGTTTCTGATTGGGATTTCAAAAGCCGGACTTAAGGGCTTATCCCTGTTCAATGTGACATTACTTGCCTTGGGTTTTGGAGCCAAATCCTCTACCGGTATAATTATGCCCTTTCTCATACTTGGGGATATTGCTGCCGTATGGTATTACAATAGACATGCGCAATGGAAGCCCATTTTTAGAATTTTGCCTTGGATGGTACTTGGGATACTAATTGGTGTTGTAATTGGCAAAGACTTGCCGGAACGGCTCTTCAAAATTGCTATGGTCGCCATTATTTTTATCAGTCTCGGATTGATGGTTCTTTGGGATATTAGAAAATCCCAAACCGTTCCCAGGCACTGGACGTTTGCTTCAGGAAGCGGAATTCTTGCGGGATTGACCACCATGATAGGCAATATGGCCGGCCCCTTCACCAACCTCTATTTTTTAATGCTTCGATTACCCAAAAATGAATTTGTAGGTACGGCGGCCTGGCTATTCTTTATCACCAACCTGTTTAAAGTTCCTTTTCATGTCTTCGTTTGGAAAACAATTACTGCTGATACCTTATTGTTAAATTTAAAATTATTCCCTGCGCTGTTATTAGGCTTTTTCCTGGGAACCAGAATACTTAAATATATCAACGATGCAGGCTATCGCAAATTTATTATTTTGGTAACGGCAATTGGGGCTCTGGCTATTTTAATGCGATAGTGTTAGGTGGAGAGTGGTTATTAAGCAGTTGCTTTTAAAAGAGGAAACCACTTTATACCAAAAACCACAGCGCTAGGGCTATGGTTTTACATTCGGTATACTCAGGAAACATGTGCGGTTATCTCCATTCTTCTACAAGTTCCTTTCCAACCTCGTCTTCTCCTTCTGTGCCGCCTAAAATCTTTCCCAACATATGTTCTTCGATTTTGAAGTTTGCAAAGGGCATTGTGTCCAAACTTAAAGTTCTTTCTGTACGTGATTTCATTTTAATAAAGGTTTAAATTATAAGATTAAGCCCGCAATAGTAGTAAGAAAAATTTGTCTCTATGTTCAGGCAAGGTTAATTAATAAAGATTTAACCTTAATAGGTTTTAAATGTAGACCAAGGCCTCCTTAGAACCGTAACATTTTTCTAACTTCGCTCCACTAAGTCCCTGATTACATTGTCTCTAAGTTAGGTGTGTAAGGATGAAGAATATTGTTTTACTCTTTCTATTAAGCATTACTCAACTTCTTTTGGGACAACAAAAGGGTTTACCTTTTATCCAAAATTATACCCCTCAAGAATACCAAGGACAACGGCAAAACTGGGCTGCAGATCAGGATGAGAATGGGGTGATGTACTTCGCCAACACCAAAGGATTATTAATATATAATGGAGAGGAGTGGCAATTGGTCCGACTACCCAACAAAGGACATATCCGTTCTTTGGATGCTGCAGGCGGGAGAATTTATGTAGGAGGTAACAATGAACTTGGATTCTTTGAAAAAAAATCCGGCCAATTTTCTTACCATTCTTTAGCGAATCATCTTCCTGATTCCCTTTCTAATTTTGGTAGGGTATGGACTACCCTGTACCATCAAGGATCCATTTATTTTCAAACTGACACTTTTGTAGCCAAAATTTCGGAAGATGGTTCTGAAAGCAAAACATGGTCGGGTTGGAATACTCGAATATGGAAACTCCTATTATTAAACAATACTTTCTATTTAAATATCCCGAAGATAGGTTTGTTGCAACTAAATGAACAAGGCGAATTTGTTGAAACCACTATATCGAGTAAATTCCGCGGGGTGGCCACAGAATTTTTATTCGAATTAGATGAATTCTTCCTTTTTGAAAAGGACGAGGCCTTAGCGCATTTTAAGAATGAACAGGTACTTCCTTTTGAAAATGAAGCTTCGTCCATTTTAGAG
>JANQHL010000236.1 GCA_028277085.1 Flavobacteriaceae bacterium | reverse complement strand
TTCCCAATCCTATCTTCACAAAAAAGAGTTCAGGACCTATTGCAATCCCTTAGATATTGACTACTCCTATATGTCGCATTACCGTGCCCGTAACAACGTGTCTTACCGATCGGGTGCCGATCCCGCTGTGGTAAATTTTAAAGGACGGTACTACCTATTCGTAACGCGATCTCACGGCTATTGGTCCTCTACTGATATGAGCCATTGGGTTTTTATACGGCCGCAAAGCTGGTATTTTAACGGCAGTAATGCTCCTGCTGCTGCAGTACAGGGGGATAAGATCATACTGATGGGAGATCCCTCAGGGCGTGGTGCCGTAATTGAAAGCCGTAATCCTGAAAAAGGGGATTGGACCACTAATTTTGCAGTGATCAATATGCCGGGAGGGGTACAGGACCCCAATCTCTTTCTTGATGATGACGGAAAAGTATATCTCTATGAAGAATCTTCCAACAAATGGCCAATTCGTGGTGTGGAATTGGACCCGGACAACTTCTACATTCCCATAGGGCAGCAAAAGGACCTCTTCAACCTCAATCCGGATAAACATGGCTGGGAACGTTTCGGCCAGGATCATAAATCGCAACTTAAACCCTTTATAGAAGGGCCGTGGATGATGAAACACAATGGTACGTATTACCTGGAGTATGGTGCACCGGGTACACAATGGAATATCTATGCCGATGGCGTTTATACCAGTCAAAACCCCTTAGGGCCCTTTGAATATGCCCCGTATAGCCCTATTTCGTACAAACCGGGAGGGTTTTTGAAGGGTTCGGGACATGGAAGTACTGTTAAGGACAATCAGGGCAATTATTGGCATTTTGCTACCATGGCCATTTCAGTGAATTATAAATTTGAGCGTAGAATTGGGATGTATCCGGCGGGATTTGAATCGGACAACGGTCAAATGTATGTGAATACCGCCTACGGGGATTATCCGCACTATCTACCCGAAACAGCAGTTGAGCACCACAAAAATCGTTTCACAGGTTGGATGTTACTCTCTTACAAGAAACCTGTAAAGACCAACTCTCCTTTGGTTCAGGGAGCACCCAATATAGTGGATGAGAGTGAACATGGCTATATGCAAAAACAGATCAACGATTTTGCCATTGATAAGATCAATGACGAAGAGATCCGTTCCTATTGGGTTTCAAAGGCAAATAATGATTCCATTTACGTAGAACTGGATTTAGGAAAGGCGCATGATGTGCATGCCGTACAAATCAACTATCAAGACTACAAAAGCACTATTTTTGGAAGACCCGATACCCTTCGGCAACAGTTCAGGCTCCGTACCTCCCTGGATGGGAAACAATGGAAGACCATTGCGGATTACTCAAAAAATCAACGGGATATGCCCCATGGATATATTGAACTAAAAAGCCCCGAAACGGCACGCTATATTCGATATGAACATGTGTACTGCACCAACAATTATTTGGCAATTTCAGAATTGCGGGTCTTTGGCAAGGGTAAAGGAAAAGTGCCCAAAACCCCTAAGAATTTTGGTGTGAAGCGTCAGGGCGACCGAAGAAATGCGGATTTGACATGGGATCCGGTGAAAGGGGCCACGGGCTACGTTTTGTATTGGGGTATTTCCCCGGATAAGCTTAACTTGTCTGTGTTGTTGTATGATACCCCGGGGTATCAGTTAAGAGCACTAAACACAGATCAAACGTACTATTATCAGGTAGAAGCGTTTAGCGAGAACGGAATTTCAAAGAAAAGTGACATCCTTTCGACATACTAAAATGCCTATGCTTCCCAAAGGGCTTGTTCTTCTTGTTATTTGTGGACTCCTCTTTATGGCATGCTCCACTAAAGAAGAGGAAAAAGAAGGAATTGATTATGCTAACCTGAACCTCCCGCAACAACCCAATATCTTATGGATTGTGGCGGAGGACCTCAGTGCGTATTTACCTATGTTTGGGGATTCTACTGTTGCTACCCCCAATCTTAGCCGATTGGCCAACGAGGGGGTAACCTACACTAATGTCTTTAGCCCTTCGGGAGTATGTGCTCCCAGCCGCGCGGCTATTGCCACGGGAATGTATCCCACCCGGATTGGCGCTACGCACATGCGTACCGGGCCATGGTTTAACTTCAAAACCACTGACAGCGTATTGTCTAAATACGGTAGGCCGGTATATGAAGCCAAGCCTCCTGCAGGGACTCACATGCATAGTTACTATCTGCGAAAGGCAGGATACTATTGTACCAATAATGATAAAGAGGATTATCAGTTCCGATGTGAAATGACGGCCTGGGATGAAAGTAGCCGTAAAGCCCATTGGAGAAATCGACCCGGGAACCCTCCTTTCTTTTCCATTTTTAACCTGATGACCACTCATGAATCCCGCATCTGGACCAAGGCGAAGGATTCTTTATGGGTAGCAAAAGATTTAGAGGTTCCGGTAGAGCCCTACTGGCCAGATACCGAAATCGCTAAAAAGGACATTCGTCGAATGTATTCCAATATCAAGGAAATGGATCAACAGGTAGGGCAGATCCTGAAGGAATTGGAGCAAGATGGGTTACTGGAAAAGACGATCATCTTTTGGTATTCCGATCATGGGGGTCCGCTACCGCGACAAAAAAGGACCATTTATGATTCGGGCCTACATGTTCCCTTAATCATACGATTTCCCAACCAACAGTTTGCCGGAAGGCGCGATGATCAATTAATAAGCTTCGTTGATTTCAAACCTACGTTACTCTCATTGGCCGGTGTTGCACCCCCTGAATATGCAGATGGAAGGGCATGGATGGGGCGCTTTAGGAGCAATACTCCAAGGTCCTATATTTATGCAGCTGCAGATCGTTTTGACCACCAGCACGACCGAATACGTGCCGTTCGTGATAAGCGGTATAAATATGTTCGAAACTATTTGCCTAACCAATCCTACTACTTGCCCGTTAAGTTCAGGGAGACTATGAACATCATGAAGGAGTTATTGCGGATGGAAGCGGCATCCTCGCTTACTACACATCAAGCCCTTTGGTTCAGAAAACAGAAGGATCCTGAGGAACTATTTGATACCTGGTCCGATCCGGATGAACTCAATAACCTTGCTGAATCTCCGGAATATTTGGAAAAAAAGAAAGAATTACAAAATGCTCTGGATACCTGGATTTCCGATATGACGGACATGGGGATGGTTCCTGAAGAAGAATATATTGAAAGTGTTGGGGAGTATTGGAATCAGCCTAAAACCGCTACACCCACCGTAACAAAAGACAACAATCACTGGGTGTTGAATTGTGCTACTGAAGGGGCTTCCATAGGTTATCAATGGTTGGAGGAAGGACAACATCCGGGAGAATATTGGAAAATTTACAGTGACTCACTACCGGATAGTGTTAACAAAAAACTAGTGGCCAGAGCGCACCGTATTGGTTATAAACCGAGTGATCTTGTTCAAAAAAGTAAAACAGAATGATGCCGAGTAGCAGTCCTATCTTCCCTTTTTTCCAATTACTACACGGACAAAAAATGTTGCTTTTTTTTATTGGGCTGGCTGTATGCGGGACGCTTTCACAATGTAAGGAAGCTACACAATCAAAAGCATCCGATTCGGCTACTTTCCCGAAATCTGACAAAAAGCTTTCGCTAGTAGTCGAAAAACCTGAGGAGCTAGCTACTCCGGAAGGAATGGTCTGGATTCCCGGGGGTACTTTTGAACAAGGGGCCGTTCCCGGGGATGTGCTAGCCATGCACCATGAAAAGCCAACCCATGCCGTAGCGGTTGATGGATTTTTTATGGACAGTACAGAAGTGACCAATGCGCAGTTTAGAAGATTCGTTGAGGAAACGGGATATATAACCGTTGCAGAACGGGAAATTGATTGGGAAGTGATGAAGGAACAGCTACCACCAGGAACACCAAAACCACCGGATTCTGTCTTGCAACCCGGATCATTACGCTTTAAAAAGCCAGAGGCTGAGGTGACCAACCTCAACGATTATTCCCAGTGGTGGGAATGGAAAGTAGGTGTTAACTGGAAACATCCCCAGGGGCCGGAAAGCGATTTGAAGGGAAAGGAGAATTACCCGGTAGTGCATATTGCCTATGAAGATGCTTTGGCCTATTGTAATTGGGCAGGCAAAAGATTGCCTACAGAGGCAGAATGGGAATACGCAGCAAGAGGTGGAATGGCAGAGGCCCGATTCCCCTGGGGAAACGATATCGGACCTTTACACGGTAACGCAAATACCTGGAGCGGAAGTTTCCCTATGGCAAACGATACCCTGGATGGCTATACCAACAAGGCCCCGGTTGCTTCTTATCCTCCAAACGCATATGGCTTGTACGATATGGTGGGAAACGTTTGGGAATGGACACAAGATTGGTACAATACCACCTATTACACGGAAATAGCCACTAAAAACACAACCACCTTAAATCCTCAGGGCGCTAAAACCCACCACAACCGGTTTAGTCCTTATGCGGAGGAAAAGATAATCAAAGGAGGTTCTTTCCTCTGCCACCAAAGCTACTGTGCCAGTTATCGGGTATCGGCCAGGATGGGGAATACTTTAGATTCAGCGCAGGAACACTTAGGATTTCGTACGGTAAAATCCATTTCCGATGATTGAATAGTTATTTTAACTAACAGGAAATAGTTCAACTACAGCAGATTAATTAGCAAAGAGATTGGACAGTCTAACATTTTGATGATGAAGTGGGTCAAACCATACCGTTCTATTGTTTGGGCAATAAGCATTTGTCCAGCCAACAGCTTGATACCTATTGTGCCACTTTTTTCTACCAGTTTGTCGAAATCACTTTTCTTTTAATGCTTTGGTTACTATTTTGGTAGTGCCAAACTTTACTTTATGCTCCGAAAAACCCTTGTACTGTTTTTAGTACTTAGTTCCCCATTTCTCTTTTCACAAGCTTTTATCACCAGATGGGTGACAGATAATCCAGGGGTTTCAGAAAACAATCAAATTAAAATTCCAACACATCCAGATGAAACTTACAACTATACTGTAGATTGGGGCGATGGCACTTTTGATAGCAATGTCACTGGTGATATTATACACACCTATATAACACCTGGAATTTATCGGGTTTCAATAACGGGTGTTTTCCCTAGAATTTATTTTAATGGATTTTCTAATCCAAATGCCAATGACCTTCTAAAAATCTTATCCGTTAATCAATGGGGTGAAATTCAATGGAGTTCTTTTGAAAGCGCTTTTGAAGGGTGTTCTAATTTGGATGTAGAGGCAAATGACACTCCTGATCTTTCAAATGTCCAATCGCTAAGGAGAATGTTTACCAATTGCGAATCCCTTACGGGAACAATCGCTTTTAATAATTGGAATACTGCAAACGTAAATGACATGAACGCCATGTTCGCTAATTGTACCGAATTCAATCAGGACATTGGTAACTGGAACGTTTCTCAGGTCGGCAACTTACAATCGATGTTCGATGGGGCTTCTTCTTTTGATCAAAATATTGGAGATTGGGATGTAAGTAACGTGACCGACATGAGCGCTATGTTTTGGGAAGCATCAACATTTAATCAATTCATAGGGAACTGGAATGTTTCACAAGTAACAGATATGTCCGCAATGTTTCTCGGGGCAATTTCTTTTGATCAGGATATTAGTAATTGGAACGTCGAAAACGTGATTAAGATGTCTTTAATGTTTTCGGGGGCAGTGGAATTTGACCAACCTATTGGTACTTGGAATATGTCAAATGTTTCAAATATTAACTCCATGTTTTCTGATGCCACTTTGTTTAATCAAAATCTAGAAAATTGGGATGTTTCCAATGTTACTGAGATGATTAATACCTTTTTTGGAGCAATAAACTTTAACCAACCTATCGGCAATTGGGATGTTTCCAATGTTCAATCGCTGAGAGGAATGTTTGGTAATGCCGAAAGTTTTGATCAAAGCCTAAGTGATTGGGATGTTTCCAATGTAACAGATATGTCCTTTTTGTTTTTTCAAGCGAATAGTTTTAACCAACCCATAAATAACTGGGATGTAAGCAATGTCCTGGATATGAACAGAATGTTTTCGCAAGCATCTAATTTTAATCAACCATTGGATAATTGGGATACTTCAAATGTTATCGATACATCGTATATGTTCGAAAATGCCTCTTTCTTTGATCAGGCCATAGGAGGTTGGGATGTATCCAATGTGCTTAATATGGAGTCCATGTTTTCAAACACTGCCAACTTCAATCAAAATATTGAATTGTGGGAAGTAAGCAATGTTACCAATATGCAAAACATGTTTAGAAATGCTAGTGCGTTTAACCAACCAATTAATTCTTGGAACATAAGTAATGTCAACAATTTATCTGGCATGTTGGCAGGTGCTTCTTTATTCAACCAATCTCTTGATAATTGGGACGTTTCTTCCGTAACCGATATGTCCTTCTTATTTAGGGCTGCAACCTCATTTGATCAAGATTTAGGCAATTGGGACATTAGTCTGGTGGGGTCCATGATCGATATGTTCAGGTTTGCAGGACTATCACAGGAAAATTACGACAACACCTTGATTGGTTGGGCAGTTCTACCTACGCTACAAAACAACGTGCAGTTTAATGCCGGGACTAGTGTTTATTGCTCCGGTGAATCGGCGAGGTCAAAGTTGATCAATGATCTTGGTTGGAGTATTACCGATGCTGGTAAAGCGAATTGCCCTTTTATCACTACCTGGAAAACGGACAACCCGGGAACTTCGGCGGATAATCAAATCACCATTCCCACTTTTGCAGGGGAAATATATAACTACACTGTTGATTGGGGAGATGGTACCATTGATACCAATGTAACCGGAGATATTACCCACACCTATAATACCCCAGGAACTTATGAGGTTGCTATTACGGGAGATTTCCCCAGGTTGTATTTTAATTATTTTCCGGAAGACGAGACTAAAGATTATGAAAAAATAGTATCTGTTGATCAATGGGGAACAATACAATGGGCCTCTATGGACAATGCCTTTGCCCGATGTGCCAATATGGATGTCTCAGCTACAGATATCCCTGATCTGTCTTTGGTGAACGATATGACCTATATGTTTAGGGGCTGTTCTAGTCTGGTAGGTAATGGTAGCTTTAATCGCTGGAACGTTAGCAATGTTACCAGCATGTTTGGTGTTTTTATTGACACACCTTTGTTCAATCAGGCGATTGGAAATTGGAATATGTCTGGTGTTACCGATATAGGTGCTATGTTTCTCGGAGCGAGTGCTTTTAACCAAGATGTTGGGAGTTGGGATGTATCCAGTGTTACCCGTATGGTAAATGTGTTTAGTGGTGCCAGTTCCTTTAATCAAGATATCGGAAGTTGGGGTGTGTCCAAGGTGGATGATATGGGCTATATGTTTCGGGGAGCAGATAGTTTTAATCAAGACATTTCCGGCTGGGATGTATCCAATGTTGTACGAATGATTGGAATGTTTTTATCGAATGACGGATTTAACCAACCACTTAATTCCTGGGATGTATCAAGGGTAGAGGATATGGCAGTGATGTTTTCAGGGGCAACTACTTTTAACCAGGACTTGAGTGGTTGGGATGTGTCTAATGTCTTCGATATGGACAGCATGTTCTTAAATGCGAACGCCTTTGATCAGGATATTGGAAGTTGGGATATCTCAAGTGTTACTAATATGACAACCATGCTGTTCGGGGTTACCCTCTCTATTGAAAATTATGACAGTCTTTTAATGGGGTGGAGCGATTTGCCCAATCTTCAACCTAATGTGACTTTTGACGCCGGTAATAGTCAGTATTGCGAAGCAGGGGATGCTCGTCAATTCATCATCGACATCTACGATTGGACAATAACCGATGGTGGAGAAACGCCGCTGTGTAATGAGGATAACGATGCAGATGGCGTTTCGGATCATAAAGATAATTGTCTGAACAGTTTGGCTGGAGCAACGGTGGATGAGAATGGCTGTGATATCATACCTAATGATGCCATTAGAATTTTGGTGTTGACCCCTAGTTGTCCTGGAGGTTCAGATGGTGCTGTAGAAATTGTCATGGATATTTCCGGTTATCTCTTGGATATCGCAATCGAAGGCGATGAGGGATCAAATCAGTTTGAAGATGTGCCTTCAGGAACGGATTTTGTGGTTAATGATCTTGCTATTGGTAGCTATACAGTGACCCTATCGATTCCCGAAATTTTGTTTGAGCAGACCTACGGGATAACAGTAAATGAATTGGGAGCGGTTAGCGGTAAAAGGCAAGCATTGGATGTTGGGAAAAGGACAGCATCCTATACGGTCTCAGGAAGTAAGCACTACACGGTTTCCGTAAATGGAGACACTACCACTTTCCAATATGCTACCACTGGAGAACAAACCATTATATTGGAGAACCTGAGCGGTCAAAATGAGATTGTCATCTCCGGGGAAAGTGATTGCCAGGGTAAAATCACGGACAGTTTTTTCTTGGGCACATCCATTTCGGTGTTTCCTACCATTACTTCGGATGCATTCAGAGTTATCACAGAATACGAGGTGCTGGATGTAGGGATTTATAGTTTATCGGGAAGATTGGTCCAAGCGCAGCAACGCCTGGAAGCTTCACTTCAAAATAACGAAGTAGATATCAGCACACTGCCCGCTGGCGTGTATTTGGTAAAAATGATCGCTACAGGGAGCGAAGAGAGAACAATAAAAATTGTTAAGCGATGAAGAAATTCCTTGCAACAAAACGGCTAGTATTTTGTGTTTTAATGGCGGTGATAATCTCCTGTAGTGATGGTGGTAGTGACGGAGATGGCGATGATCCAGAAACACCACCTACACAAAATGAGAACCCGCCGGCACTAGCCATAGGAACGGTACCGGCCAATGGGGAGCCCTGTACGGATTACGAGGCGATAGCCGGGAGTGATACTGCGGTGCTGGTAGCATTTCAATGGAATGCTGCCCAATTCGCTGAAGACTATATTTTGACGGTTTTCGAATCCGGGAGCCAGATATTCAGGGAAACCTTTACTGTTTTGGAAGCAAATGTTACTTTAGATCGGGGGAAGACCTATACGTGGACAGTGACTGCTGTGAATGGTGATGGAGCAACCACTAGCGACACCTATTCTTTTACTACGCCAGGGATACCTGTGGGCAACTTTGCGCCTTATGCGGCGGTGATCACAGCTACGTTTGATACCCTCAATTCTGAAATGGTGGTCTCCTGGGCGGGTAGTGATGAGGATGGGGATGCCCTCACCTATGATGTTGGCATATTTGAGGAGGGGATATCGATTTTCGAATCCACAGACCTCACGGTAACTTCTTTGGACCCAATTGCCGTAGTTTCCAATACGACCTACGAGATAGTGGTTACCTCTAGAGACACCTCTGGGAATTTTTCCATATCTCGACTTAGTATTAGCTTTCCGGAATAGGAGCGAAAAGGGTATTTTACACGTTCGATTCCCACCTTCGGTACGGAAAAGCCTCGATACACAGCGAGGCTTTTTATGATTATTTTTATGGAAAAAATCCAAAAAAAAGGAAATATTCCATAAATTAGCTATCCTTTTTAGTGAAATCCTGTTTTGGCAAGTAGGCGATGGCAAAACAGTGGATTGCACTACCTCCGAACATAGTTTCGGGGTCGCATTACGATGGCTTTGGACAAAACGATTTTACATATGGACCTGGACACTTTTTATGTGTCTGTAGAACGTCGGATCAATCCGGAACTAAAAGAGCGCCCACTTTTGGTTGGGGGTACCAGCGACCGTGGGGTGGTAGCGGCTTGTAGTTACGAGACCCGGGGGTATGGGATCCATTCCGGGATGTCCATGAAAATGGCCAAGGAATTGTGCCCGGAAGCCACAGTTATCCGCGGAAATGCCGGGACGTATAGTAAGCATTCCGATGAGGTCACCGAGATCATCAAAGAAGCCGTACCCGTATTTGAAAAGTCCAGCATAGACGAGTTTTATGCCGATCTGTCTGGGATGGATCGCTTTTTTGGGACGTATCAATACGCTACGGAACTCCGGCAAAAGATCATTAAAGAAACCGGACTCCCTATTTCTTTTGGGCTATCGGTAAACAAGGTTGTCTCCAAAGTGGCCACCAATGAAGCCAAGCCCAATAACCAATTGCGGATCAACTTTGGCGAGGAAAAACCCTTCCTGGCACCCCTTTCGGTAAAAAAGATCCCTATGGTGGGGGATAAAACCTATCAAACGCTTCGAAATTTGGGGATACGGCAGGTAAAGACCATTCAGGAGATGCCCCCGGACGTGATGCAACAGGTCTTAGGAGCCAATGGAGCAGTCATTTGGAAACGGGCTAACGGCATAGACCATACCCCGGTGATCCCATTCTGCGACCGGAAATCGATTTCCACAGAACGCACCTTTGACCGGGATACCATTGATGTGGTAAAGCTAAAAGGCATTTTAATGGCCATGACCGAAAACCTGGCGTATCAACTTCGCAGGGGGAATAAGCTAACGGCCTGTATAGCGGTAAAGATCCGGTATTCCGATTTTAATACCTATTCCAAGCAGCAACGCATTCCCTACACCAGTGCCGATCATATGCTCATCCCGAAGATCATGGAACTCTTTACCAGTCTGTACAACAAACGGATGCTGGTACGCTTGGTAGGGATACGATTTAGTCATTTGGTATCGGGCAATTATCAAATCAACCTGTTTGATGACACAGAAGAGGCCTTACGATTGTACCAGGCCATGGATCGGGTACGTAATCGCTTTGGGGACCGTAGTGTCTTTCGCGCCTCAGCCATGGGAGCAAAAACCATCGGGAGAATGCATAATCCCTTTAACGGGCAACCGCCTGTGGTTTTGGCACATCGAAAGCAGTAAAAAGATAAAAGACCGCTTCGCTGTTAGATGTAAGATATGAGATGTGAGAGTAAAGATAGCAGCATTGAAAATAAAATATGATCTAATATGAAGTCTAACGTCTAAATTCTCAAGTCTAACATCTATTTAAATTGCCACACATACTACAGCTTACGTTTCGGGACATTTTCCGAAGAGGAATTGTTACAATTGGCCCAAACAAACCATGTAAAACAACTAGTGCTGGCGGATATCAACAATACGTCAGCCTGCCTGAATTTTGTGCGTAAAGCCTCAAAGTATGCGATACGGCCTATTCTGGGGATTGATTTCAGAAACGGTGTTGTTCCATGCTTTCTTGGAATTGCTAAAAACAACGCGGGCTATCATGAGTTGAATACCTTTTTATCGCACCACCTCCACCAGGATCTCCCCATTCCCGAGCAAGCCCCTCCGTTCAAAAATGCTTTTGTAGTATACCCTTTTGAAAAAGTGCTGGCTAGTGGTAAACACTATTTTTTGGACCATGAATTTATAGGTGTCGCTATAAAGGACTTGCGAAGGCTTCCTTTTTCGAGACTTAAAGCGCATAAAGACAGATTGGTGGTGCAACAGCCTGTGACGTTCCGAAACAAGCGTGACTTTAATGCGCACTGCCTCTTACGTGCCATTGATAATAATGTCTTGTTGAGTAAGTTGGATAAAAGTGAACTGGCCAGTGAAGATGAGCAGATGTATGCTGTTGAAAAACTGGTTAAGGCCTTTTCGGAATACCCTTTTATTCTTGAAAATACGCAGCAATTACTGGATCAGTGTAGCATCCATTTTGACTTTTCAAAAGACAGAACCCCTCAAAACCTAAAATACTATACGGGCAATAAAGAAGACGATGAAGCTTTACTGGAAAAGTTATGCACAAAAGGCTTGCCGGAACGTTATGATGAAATCAACACCTCCATTCGAAATCGGCTGGAAAAAGAACTCAAGCTTATTAAGAAAATGGGGTTTGTCTCCTATTTTTTGATCAATTGGGATATTATTTCCGAGGCTAAAAAACGAGGGTTCTATTATGTGGGAAGGGGAAGCGGCGCCAATAGTATAGTAGCCTATTTGCTGTATATCACCGATGTAGACCCCATTGACCTGGACCTCTATTTTGAACGTTTTATCAATTTGTACCGCGCTAATCCCCCCGACTTTGATATTGATTTTTCGTGGCGGGACCGCGAGGCGATGACACAATATATTTTTGGGCGTTTTGAACATGTGGCCCTGGTGGGAACTTATGTGACTTTTAAGCAAAAAGGGGTGATCCGGGAACTGGGGAAGGTATTTGGACTTCCCAAAGCGGAAATAGATCGTCTTGGTAGTGGGCAATTCCAGGCCTCAAAATTGGACAGTGCCTCAAAGTTGGTACTCAAATATGGGAAGCTAATTCAAGGGATGCCCAATTATGTAAGTGTACACGCCAGTGGAATCCTCATTAGTGAAAAACCGTTGCACTGGTT
>JANQHL010000194.1 GCA_028277085.1 Flavobacteriaceae bacterium | reverse complement strand
AGTGTTCCGGGTCAATGCCATCATCATTACGGACGCCCATCTGGATGTTGAGCCTACGCGCAGTTATATTTTCTGAAAGCACTGGATGAATAGTCCAGAACGGAGTGTGATGAATGGTGAAATCCTCAAGCAAAATATTCTTGCACTCAATAAACTCGATACCCGTCGGTCTCAGATAATGGCCATCACCAAAAATCCTTTCGGAAAGTGGTACCTTATCATTGCCGTATTGTCTTATAGTCTTTTTATCAGGATTTTGTTTGGGTTTCCATTGCCCCCAAGTATCCTGGCAGTTTCCATTGATTTCCCCCTTTCCAGTGATAGCGATGTTCGTCTTGCCCACGGCATAGATCAAGGGAGAATAGTTCATAGCAAAAGTACCTTCCCAGCGGGCCTTGACCGCAGGAAGGTAGTCATTTGGATTGTTTGAAAAAATCAGTTCAACGCCTTCTGCGAGATTAAGATTGATATTAGAATCAAGTAAGACAGGTCCTTTTGCTTTGTAAACACCTTCTGGGATGTGCACAACACCCCCACCTCTTTGGGAAAGAATAGCGATGCTATCATTCAGACGCTCAACAAATCCATCACCATTTGCAACGATAACCGTATCGGTTTTGAAGCTAGGAGGTACTATATTCTTTAATATTTTGGGCATGGTTACGTTCCATGCAGAATCCAAATGTTGTTCAATAGTGGCCTCAAAATCAGTTTTTTCCAATTTGGGTCCACAACTGCCTGACAAGAGGCAAAACGCACATAAACCAAAGATACCTACCTTAAACAAACTTCGATGTAACCGATTTTCGTTTACAAATTCAGAGACTTTTTTCATGTTTTTATTCTTGATACGCTATATAGTCAACATAATTCTACCCAAGTAGGTTGTATAACTTTCGGTCGTTCCCCAGGTGTAGTGTCAAAACTTTTACTCAAGTTTATGCAATCGATTGCATAAATTCCAACAATTATCCATCAACAAAAAACAAATGTATTGAATGTTATTTATTTATTTTATAACATCTTTGGCCATTTTAGTGTTTACTTTGACATCGTGCAATCGATTACATTAAAATTCATACATTTAGTTCGGCTATTTCCGGTAAAAGCAAAGTAAATTGAAACACCCTTATCTGTCCCGTTTAATTTTTTTCCCAAACATCCATGAAATCTAAAAAAGCAACCATTCATGATATTGCGAAGAAACTTAATATCACTGCTTCCACTGTTTCACGGGCACTAAAAAATGATCCAAGAATCAGTAAGGCTACTAAAAAGGCCGTGACGGATAAGGCCAATGAGCTAGATTATCAACCCAATCACATTGCCTCAGCCCTAAGAAGTGGGAAAAGCCAACTTATAGGTGTTGTAGTACCAATTATTGACAGGACTTTCTTCTCAGCCGTTATTCGGGGTATTGAAGAGGTAGCTTACGGTTTAAATTACCGCGTAGTGGTTAGTCAATCCAATGAGATTGTAAAACATGAAGTCTCTACCCTTAACGCCCTCCTCAGTGCAAGGGTGGATGGAATAATAGCTTCTTTGGGAAAGAACACCAGAGATTTGGTGCATTACCAAAATGTGATTGACAAAGGTGTTCCCTTAGTTCTTTTTGACAGGACTACGGACGACCTGTTAACGAACCAAGTGGTTATCGATGACTACCTTGGAGGGTACATGGCCACTGAACACCTTATTAAGCAGGGATATCGTAAAATAGTCCATTTCACTACGGTAAATGCAGTAAACATATACAAAGAGAGGTACCGTGGCTATAGACAAGCACTCAGCGATCATGGTATTCCATTTGACAAAGGCTTGGTAAGTCGAGGAGATATGCAGTTAGAGGACGGGATTCAAGGGATTACCAGAATACTTGAACAAGGTATAGTGTTTAATGCTATTTTTTCTTCCAGCGACTATGCCGCTGCGGGTGCTATGCAAGTCCTTAAGAAAAGGGGAGTACGTATTCCCAAGGATGTAGGCGTAGTAGGTTTTAGTAACGAACAATTTACAAACTTGACAGACCCTCCATTGACTTCCATCAAACAATTTCCTTTGGAAATGGGCCATGTAGCCGCACAGCTTTTTTTCGATGCGTTGGAACACCCTAATAAAAAACCCCATCCAAAAAGAACGGTTTTACAACCAGAATTAGTCGTAAGGGCGTCCTCACTTAGAAATGATTGATTCTTATCCCAAACGAAGCTAACGAAAGAGACTTCATGAAAAACTTTGTAACTCGGGACTTTTTACTGACCAATGATTTTACCAGAATCCTTTATCATGATACTACTGCAAACTACCCCGCAATAGACCACCACAACCGTTTTTTACCCAAAAATATGGCAGTAAACAAACCGTTTCTTATATGAGTTTAGAGCTTCTTTTATTAGCGGTTTTCCTGGGTATGGCCACAGGTTTTTACTCCGGATTGTTGGGCACCGGCGGAAATGTAATACTAATACCTGCATTCGATATGCTTTTTATGAAATACGTTATCGAATCACAGGAAGCGGTAAAGTTCATTATTGCGCACTCCTTGGCCATTACTGTGTTCAATGGGCTCTTTGTAAGTTACCGTCAATTAAGAATTCGAAACTTTCATTATAAAGAAACCCTTTGGATTGGTGTTCCAGCAGCCATAGTAGGCTTTTGTTTGTCGGAAGTGGTGAAAAACGCGCAATGGTACAATAAACTGTATTTTGATATACTCTTCGCTTTCTTGGTACTATTGGTTTCCATTCGTTTTCTTTTTTATCGGAATATCGGTTCGGAATCGCATGAGAAATCCAAGGCTTCCAAACCGAAAAGTGCCTTTGCCGCTGTTGGAATCCTCACAGGCGCCACCACTGCAATGTCCGGTTTTGGCGGTGGCATTATTGTTATACCGGCCTTAGCAGACCTGTTCAAAATGGCAATTAAAAAAGCAAGTTCCATATCCATTGGGGTCATCACACTACTGGCCACTGCAGTGAGCTTAAGCTATCTCAATATCTTTTCTACAACGGTCATTGATGCTATTCTTCCCAATCAATTTGGGTATATCTCTTTGAGCCTGGTTGCACCAATTTCCCTTGGGATTTTATTCGGGGCACCGCTTGGCGTGAAAGTTGCACAAAAAGCCTCCGCAAACAGTTTACGGCTCGTATTCGGTGTGGTCATGGGAGCCTTATGCCTTAAAATGGTATTTGGGCTATTGTGAGATATTGTTTATTCAGGGGAAGAAAACTGGAATCCAAGGGAGCCCACTATTGTATACGTATAAAAAGGTGCAATCTTAATCTGCCATTTCGACAAAAAAAATCCTCGTTAAGGGTAAATACCCCAGTTTACGTATTACTCTAAACTATTTAATGGAACAACGAAGAAAATTCCTTAAAAATCTGGGACTCGGAGCAGGAGCACTTATGGCAAGTCCGGCCATGGCCGGTGAACGTTATACGGAGTATGTGAAGCCCAGCCTTAAGAGTTCTGTTAAAGACGCTATACAATACATCAGCGTTAAGGATGTGGAAATCGTTAAACTAAGGTTTCCCAAAAAAACGCCAAAGACCTGGAATGCTATAAAATCTTCCGGAGGAGGATATCCCAGTAGTTCGTTTTTAAAAATAACCACCAACGAAGGTATCATCGGTTGGTCCGGTATGAAAGGGGTCTCTTCGACAACTCTGGGGTTTGCTGAAAAAATCAAAGGGCTCAACTTGATGAACACTGAACAGGTTTGGCATCATATGTTCTTTCACAACAGGAAACCCGTGGCCAAAGGAAAGGAGATTCACGCAATAGGTTCCGTAGACCTCTGTGTTTGGGATATCGTTGGAAAGGCCCTACAACTTCCTGTACATAAGGTATTGGGAAATTTTAGAGCACAAATCCCTGTTTATGCCGCTGGTGGCTATTATGCTAAAGGAAAGACCAATGTGGATTTGGTAAAAGAAATGGAAGGTTATGTTAAAGAGGGATACAATGTGGTAAAGATGAAGGTAGGTTTTCTAGATGCCAAGGAAGATGCCCAACGAGTAAAAGAAGTGGTCAAAGCCTTAGGTAACGACGCAAGGGTGATGGTAGACGCCAACAATGGCTACGACACCGCCTACGAAGCAATCCGGTTTGGTAAAATGGTAGAAGACCTTGATTTATATTGGTTTGAAGAACCCGTGGCCCCGGACGATTGGCGCGGCAATGCCGAGGTAAGGGAAGAACTGAACATACCAATCGTAGCCGGCGAAAATGAATACACGAGATGGGGTGCCAGGGATTTGGTGGAAAACCATTCTTGCGATATTGTCAACATCGACACTATTAAAGGTGGTGGACTTACGGAGATGCGAAAAATTGCGGCAGTTTGTTCCGCTTATCATATTGAAATAGCGCCCCACGGATATGCACATATGAATGTGCACGCCCTCGCTTCAATACCCAATGCCAAGATATTGGAGACCTATCCAGCCAAAGCAAGAGATTTTAATCCTACACTACAACCATTTCCTATAAAGAATGGTATGATAGATGCTCCCGCAGTAGTTGGTCTGGGAATGGACCCCGACCCATCACTAGTAAAAAAATACAGAGTCTGATTAGTTGATTTTTTTTCAAGTGCAATGCCCTATTCAATTTGTTGGATGGGGCTTTTTTTGGTATTGATGCACTTCACGTCAGAAAAACAATGCCCATTAGCCAGATAGCTGGTCCAGGGTAACAGGAATCTAATCCCCTATTCTGTCGTTTTCCCTAAATAGCTTACGCGATAGATAACACCGGCGTAGTCATCACTCAACAGCAGCGAACCGTCCGGAAGTTGAAGAATATCAACCGGCCTTCCCCATGCATCGTTTTTGGATTCGTTGAGCCATCCGGTGATAAAAGGTTCATAAGAAGTGACCTTTCCATCCTTTTCCGTCAGTTTCATTATGCGATATCCCTGTTTTTTGATCCTGTTCCAAGAACCATGTTCCGATACCAAAATAGAATTCCGGTATTCTTTTGGAAACATTTCTCCCGTATAAAACTTCAAACTAACAGGTGCGGCATGCGCTACAAGGTCAAAGGTGGTGTGAACAAAATCCGTTGAGGGTCTGTGATCCCCATAATCGGGATCTTTGATATTGTTTCCGTGCCAAAAGGGAAATCCGTAGTGGTCTCCTTCGCGGTGCATTATATTGATTTCGCATGGGGGTAGGTCATCCCCCATAAGATCCCTCCCATTGTCGCTAAACCAAAGTTTTCCAGTGATAGGATGCCAATCATATCCCCTACTGTTCCGCACGCCATGGGCAACAATTTCAAAATCCCCGCCCTCTGGTGTTATTCTTGTGATCGAGGAGAAAATCGGGTTCTTTTCCAAACACACGTTACATGGGGCACCCACAGGCACATACAATTTACCATCTGGCCCAAAACGAATGTACTTGTCCCCATGCTTCTTTTCTGGCGGATAGTTGAAAACAAGTTCGGGAGCTGGAGGATTGTCCAAGTGATCTTCAATTTTCCGGTAACGTACTATTCTATGGATTTCCGCCACGTACAAATCTTTACCGAGCATGGCTACCCCCATTGGATTCCATTCTAATCCATTTGAAATTTTTCGAACATTATCTGCCTTGCCATCTGAATCTATATCGCGGATAGCATAGATAAAATCTGTTTCGTTACGCCGAGAACCTACAAATACGGTTCCATTTTCGCCTAAGGCTAATGATCTTGGATTTTCTAAACCCTCTACGAAAACCTCGATTACAAAACCTTCGGGAATGTCAATCTGGTGCAATCGTACCTTTTTTTCTTTGTAAGCACTACCCACTCTGCTTTCTATGCGTTCTTTACGTTTTCGGTTCGCATAATCGGTAACCGGGGTCACGGCAGAAAGGTCCAAAGGTTCGTTTAAGGATTTGCCAGCCCTCACCGCCGACACTTCCTCTATTGTAATATTGGCGGCCTCATTCCCAAAACTATTTCGCACATAATTCAGCACATTGGAGATCTCTTCATCTGTAAGTGTTGGGATTGCAGGCATTACATTGTCATAAATCTCTCCCTTCACGCGTATGCGTTCTTCCAATCCATGAAGTACAATATTGATGAGACGTTCTTTGCTTCCATTGACCCATGGTGTATTGGAAACAGGGGGATGTACTCCCTTGACACCGCTACCATCCAACTGATGGCATACGGCGCATTTTGTTTCATACAACCTTGCTCCAGCGATCAAATCCACTTTTTTAGTCTCCTTTTTACATGAGGTAAAGCAGATTATGGTTATACTAAAAATTAGAATACGCATGTATTACACTACTTTAAAATCCAATAGTTTATGGTCTCCAATAAATCCCTCACAGGCATCACCAATTTGAATGGGTCCTGGTGAAGGAGGAGCACCGGTCATAATGAGGTCCCCTGGGTGCAACGTCATACATTTTGAACAGTACGAAACAATCTGGCCAAAATTGGCCTTTAAATCGCGAATATTGCCTTGTTCGGCCACTTGGCCGTTAATCTTGAAAGTGAGGTCCAATTGTTCCACGTCTCCAAAGTGGTTTACGGGAAAGAATTCGGAAAGAAAAGTAGCCTCATCAAACCCTTTAGCAAAAGCCCACGACCAACCTTTTTTCTTAGCTTTCAATTGCAGGTCTTTTGCAGTCCAGTCTATCCCTAAACCTATTCCGTCAAAGACGTTGGTGGCTTCCTTTTCCGATACGTTTTTGAGTTTTTTACCGATCCTAAGCACTAGTTCCATCTCGTGCCAGACGTTTTGGCTCCATCTTGGGTAGTGAAAAACTTTTCCTTTCGCCAGTGATGATGAGACTTTGACAAAAATGTTGAGGTCTTTTGGCGGTGGTTGCCGTGGTGCATCCTTATCATAAAAATTGGCGGCAATACCCAATATCTTCATTTACAGCATCTTTTTAGGTTAAAACTTTCTTTTTCTCAAATAGCTCATTTGGTGAAAATTCAAATTTGATCATTGTAATCACAATTGAAAAATGAACAAAACCTTCTATCCTATATTGATTACACTTATGTTGAAAGGCAGGGTTATTTTACTTTTATTTCTTCCTGGCATCACTTTGGGTTTTTTTCACAGCGTTATGCATAATGGCATTGACCCCTTGGTCTTCACTCATCCATGTCCATAACCGCACGGTACCATCCTGGTGTGCACTGGTCAAAAAACTGCTATCGGCATTGAAATCGATATATTCTGCCTGATCGTTAGCGTGTACGGCATATGCGATGGGCACCTTGCCCACTGGATTTAGTATTTGCGAAGTACGATACACACGAATGTAGGGATCATTTCCAGCCGATAACAAATATCGTCCGTCAGCAGTAAAAGCCAAGGTCTCTATCTTGCGCCCACTTGTGTTCCATTCACGAAGCAGTTCACCTGTAGCAAAATCCCATAAAAAAATATCCCCCTTAAACCCTGAGGCCACTACGTATTTACCATCGGGAGAAAAAAAGCCGCACACAAAACCGAATTCACGGCCAGGGGTGAGGGTCCTAATCAATTTGCCGGTGTCGGTTTCCCATATTTTAACCTCAGAATTCATACCAGCACTCAAAAAATAGGTATCATCTGCGGTAAACTGAATCTCGTTTACGGTCTCGCCATGATTTACTTTGTACATCAATTCTCCAGTCTCCACATCATAGGCCCTTATGTAGCCTATTTTGGTACCGTCTTTTTGTTTTATTTTTTCTTGACCCGATACAAGAATCCTCTTTGTATTGGCAAACGCGAGACCATCTGCCGCTGTTTCAAGCTCAATTCTTCTAATTTCTCTACCGGTATCGGCATCATAAAAGGTAATCAGATAGTCCTCGCTCACACCCGCCACGACCCTGTCATCTGGTGAAAAAGCTACCCGCTCAATCTCTTCAGAAGCATAGGCGCGCCAAAGTTCGGCACCATCACTTGTACGCCACATGATAACGCTATTATCGAATTTAGTACCCGTAACTATACGCGTGCCGTCACGTGAGAATTCAGCACTTTCAACGGAGCCTTTTTCTCCGTTCACATCGGCAACACGCACCCAAACAGGCGATAACCGCAATTGTGCCTCACCGGTTATCTGACCCACTTGGGCATGAATGGATAATGAAAACTGAAATAAAACAATAATGCCCAGTAGTTTTTTCATAAAAATGGTTTTAGATACAGTATTTACAATATGTATTTGAGATATACTACGTATGAATAGACTACGGTACTTAAGTGACGGAAATGATATGAAAACTAAAATTTGTACCCAATACCAAAACGTAGCCACCACGAATAGACTTCAAGTTCACTTACCCTTTGGTCACTACCAAAAAAACCACGCAAAGGCTGGTTGCTCAAGTTGATACCTTCAGCATAAATCTTGAAATGCTTGCCAATGTTCTGCGATATGTTGGCATCTATTTGGTAACGGCTGTCGAAAAGAAAGTCTTCTTCACGGGTATTGCCAATTGAAAAGACAAAATCATCTATATAATTGAACGCCAAACCAGCTGAAAATCCTTTTTTATTATACGAAAGTATCACATTGCCAAAATTCTGTGCCTGACCAGGAAGCCTAAAAACCTCACCCCTTTCTGCAACCGCCTCTGAATGGGTTAAACTTATATTCCCTGAAAGGGAAAAATATTTCAAGAAGTCGGGTAAAAAGTTTAAACGCGTTTGGGCAGTAAGTTCCAAACCCCAGAGATTGGCATATTCGCCATTTTCAAAAGAGGTTAGTTCGTAGTCGATAAAGTTATCAGCATTCTCCCACTCATTACCAACCACTGTCCTATCAATCTGATAAATGAAATCTGTAATGCGTTTATAAAAACCCGATGCGGATACATAACCAATGTCACCCAAATAGTACTCGTACGCCAAATCAAGATTGATGGAACGGGTTGGATCAAGATTTGGATTCCCCAAAAAGACCTCCCTATCTTCAATGTCTATCACCCTACTTGGGGAAACACTATTGTATTCCGGCCTAGTAAACCCATTCGTTAGCGCGAATCGTGCCTGTGAACGTTCGGACAACTCATATTTGACTTGAAAATTAGGCAGTGGTATTGTATATTCTTTTTGGCTTACTATGGGGTTGATTACGGGAGACTCATCATTGTTTGTCACCACTTCGTTTGCCTGGTAAGTTCCTCTGTTTTTTTCTAATCGCAATCCTGCAAGCACATCCCATGATTTTCCTTTAAAAGTGGCCATAGCATACACAGCCATAATATCCTCTTCGGCTCTGGTAAAAAATTCTGATACAACTCTTGCACTTCGGTTTTGGTTCACTGAAAGTTCATCTTGGTTCTCGTTGAAGTAATCAACCAATGTGCCGGTATCTATTCTACTGTCAAAATTGAGGTTTCCCTGCATAAAATCATTATCTGGGACAGCGATAGACGCAGTTAAAAGATTCAAGGGATTACTACTACTATTTTCATAGATAGAAACCCCACGTTGACGGCCGTTTTTCAACTTCCTGTACTTCAAACCTGTTTGTAGTTCACCTTTGCCCAAAAAGGTATTAATGGGTTTTTTGATATCCATACGAAAGACCAAGTTTTCCCCGGTTACCGACCGCAGGTCGCTCGGTCGTATCGATTCTAAAGTATAAAGTGAAACGTCGTTCAAATCAAGTATTGCCCCGTTTACTTTGGGATAGTCGGTATTGACCTCCGAAAGCAATAAATCAACATCCTCAAATTCAAATGTGGCCCTTATTGATTCGTCTGTACGATCCGTCATGGTATAAAAGAAAGATGCATCAAATTTCCAGTTTCCGATATAAGAATCAATCCCCAAATTGACGGAAGTATTTTTACGTATCTTCCTCCTGTCCCTTAAATCACGTTCTACCCTGGCATCGTCAACGCGGGTTGCAGTGACGTAATTACCCTGCAACGGGCGGTATCGAATCCTGTTCCTGATTTCATCATCTGTCAGGTTGTTGTACATCAAATGGGCATATAGCCTGCCATTGTCACGCAGCTTATAATCTATAGAAGTGTTGTAGCCCGAGCGGGTACGCTCATTTTGTAAATCACGCCAGTTATAGTTGTTGATAAGAATGGATTGATTACCGTCGGATAGTGTTTTTCGGTCCCAATCAATCTCCAATCGGTCACGCCCGTTGTCGGTGCGGTAATAGTTGCCTCCCACTTTAATACCTAGCCTACCTTCAGGGTATTTTTCATTAACCAGATAGCGTTTTTCCATAGTTAGCATTCCCGTAAGGTTATAGCCTTTTGAAAGATTATTGTAGCCACTACCCAATTCGGCCTTCAATGCCAACTCTTTAGATAACGAAAACACTGGAATCAGGTTCACCGATCCCCCAATGGCATCACCATCAGTATCTGGCGTTTTAGTCTTAATCACTTGAACGTTTTCTGATTGATCTACTCCGATGCCCGCCACTATCGTATTTCTTCGTCCCTCTATTTCTGTAGTTGGTAAGTTTTCCCCATTGTACTGTATGGTGGTATAACTAATAGGGGTTCCGCGTATTGCTACTGTATTACCCTCACCATAACTGCGGCCAATTGTAGTGCCTGTCATACGTTGTAGGGCCTCACCCATATTCTGGTCTGGCAGTCTATCTTTGGTATCTGATGCCAATACCTGTATCTGATTGATTGCATTTTTTTGGGCATTTACTTCTTTAAGGTTTTTTTTCACTCTGGCATTGACAATAACTTCAGATAGTTCAAAAGTTTCAGGAATCAATGCTAACGAAATCGATTGCGAAATCTTTGGCAAAGAAATAAGGGTATCTAAGGAACGATATCCCAAATAGCGCACGTTAAGCGGCAGCTCGTCTTTTTCTGAATAAAAGGAAATAGAAAGTCTACCTTCATGGTTGGAGACACCGCTTATCTTTTTATTCTCTGACTGTACCAAAGCTCCGAAAAGTGGCTCATTGGAGAGACCATCAAAAATCTTGAATCTCACGGTCCAAAGGCTTTCTTCCCTTGTATCGGCCAGTTGGGATTTGTCTTCTCGGAAAAGAACTATGGTATTGTCCAAAATTCGGTAACCCACCATGCTATCTTTAAATAACTCATCTAAAAGTTCCCTGATATTAGAGTAGGGTTTTAAGAAAACCCGTTTTCTACCATGAATAATGGTGGAATTGAAAAAAAAGTGGTAGGGTTCGTTTCGCTCTATTAGTCGTATTGCTTTTCGTAAAGCGATCGAATCTTTTGGAAGGTACTTGGTTTTTTGGGAGTGGGTAACTGAGGTAGAGCAACACAAAAAAAAGGTCACGATGAATTTGAGACCATTATGAGGAAAATCGTACCATTTGTTTTTGTAAAACACTCATTACCTTTTGCTCAAGCTCACGTTATCCCTGGATATGGTGAAATTGATATTCTCAGAAATACTAAGGTTTTGAAGGAAAACATCCAGCCCCTTGTCCAAATTAACCGATGCCGTATAGGGAATTGTATCTATGGTAGTATCGGAGATAATGTTGATTCCGTACCAAGATTCGATATCCATGAAAATCAATTGTAACGGCACACTATCATAGACCAACCGCTTCTGCATCCAAGCGGTAGTATGTTCATCGGCTTCACTTTTATGTAATTCCGTAGCACTGGAAATTGCTTGTTCATTCTGCATAAGAATCATCTGATGATTCCCATTATCCACTTGGACCTTACCTGACCTTACGCTGACCACAGTCTCTTCCGAATGTATTGCCTTGACGTTAAAAGAAGTTCCCAGCACGGTAACTTCCGTATGCTTAACTGTGATTACAAAAGGTGTTTTCTCGTTCCGGGCAACATCAAAAAAAGCCTCACCTGATAGCTGAACGGCTCTTTTACCTTCTTCTTCTGTATATGAAATACTGCTGTTGGCATTCAACGTAACCTCTGAGCCATCCGGTAGGCTTACCTTTCTAATTTCCATACCGCCACTGGAGAACTGCATAACGGATGCATCCTCCCTAAGCTGAAACATGACGCCCAAAGTCAATAGCAACCCCAATGAAGCCGCTAAGGCCATCCATTTATACGGCAAACGCCTGGTGTTCCGCTCATGCTTGGGTTCTATCTTTTCCTGAAGCTTTGCAAACGACTCGACGGGATCCACCTTCAAAGCTGATTCCTGGTCCGCGGAAAACTGCGTTTCGAACAGTCTTTCCATGACCTCATCAGCTTCCCCTTGTTCCATAAGAGATTTGAGCCTCTTGTATGCTTCTTCAGAGCTCTTGCCCTGAAAAAAATCTATCCATTCCTCATCTGTTGGCTTGCGGTCTTGCTTGGACATTATGGATGAGTTTTCATGGCTATAAATATATTTGTTTTAGGCAAAAGAAGTTTGGATTCCCGATATAATTCCTAGATCTCATTTAAAATGGCGTTTGTACATTCTAAGGTAGTTGCCGTTCCTCCCATATCCCTGGTCTTCCCCGATTGATGCTTCACTACTCTTTCAATGGCCCCAAGAATAATATCATGACCTTTCTTATAGCCAAGATGTTCTAACATCATGGCTCCTGCCCAAATAGCTCCGATAGGATTGGCTATACCTTTACCAGCAATGTCTGGTGCGGAACCGTGTACTGGTTCAAACATGGACGGAAACTGGCCCTCCGGATTGATGTTAGCTGAAGCCGCTATCCCAATGGTTCCAGCTACCGCAGGTCCTAAGTCGGAAAGAATATCACCAAATAGGTTAGAGCCCACCACTACATCGAACCATTGTGGATGTTGTACAAAATGTGCCGTCAGGATGTCGATATGGAACTGGTTTGTCTGTACTTCGGGATATTTTTTCGCTAAAATGGCAAAACGTTCATCCCAAAAAGGCATGGTATGCATAATTCCGTTGGATTTGGTAGCCGAAGTAACTTTTCCTTTACGACAACAGGCTAAATCAAAAGCGTAGTGCAAAATTCTATCGATTCCCTTTTTGGAAAATAGGGTTTGCTGGGAGACCACCTCATCATCCGTCCCCTGAAAAATTCGCCCTCCGATTTCGGAATACTCCCCCTCATTGTTTTCCCTTACAACGACAAAGTCTACATCACCTGGCCCTACTCCTGCCAGAGGAGAGGGTACTCCCTCAAACAACCGAACAGGTCGTATACAGGCATATTGCTGAAAAACCCTTCGTATGGGAATAAGCAATCCCCATAGCGAAACATGGTCTGGGACTCCGGGATAGCCCACTGCCCCAAGATAAATCGCATTGTGTCTTTTTAGCTGTTCCAGACCATCTTCGGGCATCATTTTACCGGTTTTATGAAAATGCTCACAACTCCAATCAAAGTGCTCCCAATTGAAGGAGATTCCCAACTGAACGGCCACTTTTTCCAATACCCGTATACCTTGTTCGATTACTGGTTTCCCTATTCCATCGCCAGGAATCACCGCAATATTGAAGTTGGTCTTTTGTGTCATCTTCCCCACATTTTATTTTGGAATCAACTGACCGCAGAAAACACCGATGTGTAAACGTATTGGTCATCCATAATACGATAGGAGGACCACAAACCCTTATTGAAAGCATCTTCATACAAAAGGATTAAGTAAAATTACCGGATACATCTTTTTTTAAGGCGAATCTTATTAAATCCTAATTTTTAACAGAAATAAAATGATAATTTTACAATAATTTCTATATTTGATGCAATCGATTGCACTGAACGAAACTAATGCTTACTTCATCTCCTTCCTCGGACAATACGCTAATCGCGGCCATCAATCAGGATTGCACTGAATCCTTCAAGACTTTGTTTGAACGGTACATTGAACCGGTCACCAACTATGCCTTTTACATTTGTGGTAATAAGGAAATGGCCAATGATATAGCCCAAGAGGTTTTTTTGAAAGTTTGGGAGAAAAGGGCCGAGTTGGACCGTGATAAATCCATAAAGTATTTCCTGTTTGTTCTAGTGAAGCACAAAATCATTAGCGATTTTAGAAAGTTAAACAGCTACAGAAAGTATTGCGACCATTTCAATGTCACTACTACAAACGCGGAGCATTCGCTGGAGAAACAATTGGAGGTCAAGGAACTCTCGCAACTCATCAACTACGCCATTGACCTGCTCCCTGAAAAACGCAAGATGGCCTTCAAGCTTAGTAGGGACGAGGCCTTGAGCTATAAGGAAATTGGTGAAAAAATGAATATCTCCCCTAGAACGGTGGAGGTACATATAGCCCTAGCCATGAAGAACATCAAGGAATACCTTCATGTGCAATATTCTTAGTTAAGCCGTTCACCTCCTTCACACTTACCGGACCAAACTATCTATTCCCTCAAGATAAACCTTCTTGACAAGACCTCCGTCACCTCGATTGCTTTCTTTCGCAAATTGCCTTAAAGCGATTATGGGATTCTAATATTCCAGGGGTTCAATTTTTAAAAATGACATTTTTTCAGCCTAATGTTAAGGGAACATCAATTATTGGGCGTTTTAATGCCAAATCCATATTTGAACCGACAATCACAAGCTTCCATTTCAGCTCTTTTGGATTTGAATAAGAGTATCGGAAAACTAAACCAAACAAAATGAAAAAAATATTTAGAAATCATTTAAGGCAAGTGGTAATTATTTCCACACTAATGCTTTTTACTGCGGGTAGTCTTCGGGCACAAGAAATCTCCGGAACCATATTGGACTCCCAAACGAATATCCCTTTGGCGGGGGCTTCTGTTTTTATCAAAGGTACCTCAATAGGAGTAATCACTGAATTTGACGGTGCTTTCGTAATTCAATACGACAATGTACAATCGGCAACCCTGGTAGTCAGCTATCTGGGATTCGCAGATGAAGAGATAGACCTTTCACAGGTACAAGACCTCACAAACATTATCGTGAAAATGGATGAGACGACAACTAGCCTGGACGAAGTTGTAATTTCAGCCAACCTGGAAGGCCAACAAAAGGCATTGAACCAACAACGAGTAGCGGACAACATTAAAAATGTGGTCTCAACTGATTTGATCTCACGTTTTCCAGACCTGAACGTTGCAGATGCACTACAAAGAATACCGGGTATCAATATTCAGTTGGATAATGGGGAAGGTGCGCAGGCCTTTATTAGAGGTACTCCCGCCAATTACACAACGGTAACGATCAATGGAGAACAAATACAAAACACAGGTACATCCTTTGACCGTACTCCCCAACTTTTTCAGTTTCCTGTTGATCAATTGGGTCAAATTGAGGTGACAAAAACAATAACTCCGGCACAAGATGGAGATGCCATCGGAGGTACTATAGATCTATCTACTCCTGTGGCAAAAAGGCCTACATGGAACATTAAAACAGAGTTGGGCGCGGGCTATAATAGCCTTACTGACGGTGAAAACTATCGTGCCAACCTCAATTTCAACAAACGTTTTGCCGTTAACGAAAAAAATCCAAATGGGGCGTTCGGTATGCTTTTTAGTTATTCTTATAATCAAACCGATCAAACGCAAGATGAAACAGTCGCTGATTGGATAACTGACGATGAGTTTGAAAGCAGCCCTGGTACCGAATTATGGTATAACAGGGAGCACGAACTCGTTGTACGACCTCAAATACGCACACGACAAGGGGCGAGTGTGACCTCTGATTACCGTTTTGACAACGAAAATTTTATTGTAGCAAAATTCAATTACGCTACTATAGAAGAGGATGAAGATCGTCAACGTAAAATATTTCGACCACGAAATGGTGATTTTGTCTCTCCAACAGAATTTCCTGATGCCCGGATTAGACAGGACTTTCGAGATCGAGTTGTAACCCGATTCACAGCGTCTTTTAATATTGATGGTAACTTTAAGATTGGTGATTATAAATTGTTTGGTGGATATGCATATTCAGGTGGTCAACGTGATGAAGATGGCTTTGATGGCCGATTTGAAGGACGTGGCATTGACTTAGGTATTGAAAACCTGAATACGGACTTTCCAATATTTTTCCCTTTAGGGGGACAGCCAGGTGATGATTTTAACCCAGAAGATTTTGATATCTTTCAAAGGTTCAGATTATTAGACCGCATTGTGGAATCAAATGCAAGCACTGCAAAAATCAATGTTCAACGGTCGTTCAATATTGGCAATTCCCTCCTAGTACTACAAGCGGGCTATAAGAATAGAATTAACCAATCAAGTGCGGCTAACAATCAGAGAAGGTTTGATTTTGAAGGAGATGACGATGTTACCTTGGCCGATTTTTTGGGAACCGGTTTTGTACGGGACAATTGGTTGCAAAACGAAGTCCCCTTTGGATTTGAAATAGTACCTGGTGACATACGCGATTATTTTAACAATAACCCAGGGCAATTTGAAAGTAATACCAATGAAGATATTATTACCCAAGCAGAATTCGACTATCAAGCAGAGGAGAACACCAACGCAGGTTATTTTATGGCGACCCTACGAACCGGTAAGTTTAACATTCTAGCGGGTATCCGTAATGAAGATGTCAAAGTAGATTATAGTGCGCAAGATGTACAAGTAGATGATGATGGTGAAGTTATATCAATTTCACCCATCACGGGAGGCAACAATTACAGTGTATTATTGCCTAACCTTCAAATCAAATATGAATTGAACAATCTTACCAATTTTAGAGCTGCTTACACCAGGGGCTATGCACGACCGAATTTTGTGAACCTATTGCCTAGAGTGAACAGAAATATTATTGACCTTGAAGCGACCATAGGAAATCCAAACTTAGAAGTTCCTACCTCAAACAATTTTGACGTCTTCTTTGAGCGCTATCTGGGTAATGTAGGTATTGTTTCAGCAGGTGCATTTTACAAGAAAATAGATGGTTTTGTCTGGGAACAGACATTTCAAAATGTTGTGGGAAACGAGTTTCCACGTGCCGACCAATTTGTAGGCTATAATGAAGTAGTACAACCTCAAAATGGTGAAGATGCCACCCTGTTCGGTATCGAGGCCAATATACAGACCAACCTTGCATTTATTTCGAACGCCATACGTCATTTCGGCATTTATTTCAACTATACCTACACGGATAGTGAAGCCATAATAGAACCTGGTGCTGAAGAAAATCGACTGCCCGGTCAAGCACCGCATACCCTGAACAGTGCACTTACTTTTGATAAAGGTGGATTCTCAGCACGTATCAATATGAACTTTCAAGATGATACAGTAGAGGCGATTAGAAGCGATAGGATTGTTGCCGGTGACAACAATGTAATACGAGATAGGAGAGTGCAATTCGACGCCAATGCTTCCTATACACTCAAGAACGGTTTACGATTTTTTACAGAGTTGGTAAACTTCACAAATGCCCCACAACGTGAGTACATAGGTGATATTAGCCGGGTATCCAATTTCAGGGACTTCGGATTTCAAGTGCGTCTTGGAATCTCATTTAACTTGTAACCCTACTAAAAACATTGAAAATACAGCCTCGCTCATTAAAGTGGGGCTGTTCTTTTTTGAAGACGAATAACTAATAAAAAGCTTTTATGAACCGACGAAAGTTTTTAGGGAGTACTTCCTTGGCTAGTGCCTTTGCACTTTTGGGGCCAGAAAAGATGGCCGCAGCTTTGAAGACATTGGATAACCAAGCTACCATTGCGGACCGTTTTGGATTAAAAATTACCAAAATCACACCCATAGTTGTTCCGTATGCTTCTTATGTAAAAGTGGAAACTAATGCCGGGGTAACAGGTTGGGGTGAATCGGACAAGGATTTTCGGCCTTTAGGGAAGATATTTCTGGAAGAAGCGGTTATCAAACACCTCATTGGTAAAAACCCCATGGCCATAGACGCCATCTGGAACTATATGTATTTCAAGTCTTATGATGAAGGTAGTTACGGACTGGTTGCGGGTGCGTTGGCAGGCATAGATAATGCTCTTTGGGATATAAAAGGAAAAGCCATGGGCGTACCTGTCTCCGATATCATAGGAGGGCGTTTTAGGGACAAAGTCAAATGTTATGGCAGTTTTGGGGCCAACGTGTACTCCCATGAAAAGAAAAAATATGGGGGCAGAAAGAAAAAAACACCCATTGAAATGGCCAAGATCGCTACAGGCTTCGCAGAACTGGGCTATACGGCAATCAAAGTAAGGATGCAGATCAGACAATTGAACATAGACCCAAATCCGGACCCTAGCTTCGATACGGTAAAAGAAGTGAGGGCCGCTGTTGGTGATGACATGACCATTTTTTTCGATGCCAACAATGGCTATACACCACATAGGGCCATAGAGGTAGGGAAAAAACTTAGGGAGCTTTACAATATTGCCACCATTGAAGAACCGGTTACCATGAACAACTATCACGCATTAAACGAGGTTTCCACGGCTCTGGATTTCCCAATAACCGCAGGTGAACATGAATATACCCGTTGGCAATTTCGGGATTTGATACAAATCGGTCATGTGGATATCATCAATCCTGATTTACTCAAAAGCGGCGGTATGAGCGAATGCTTGAAAATAGCCCAGATGGCCTCGGCCTTTGACAAACGTTTTATGATCCACAGTGCTTATCCCATGATCGGTACTTCGGTCGGTCTACAATTCGCCGCAAGCCAGCCCAATGCGATGGAGTATCAGGAGTATGTTGGACCAAGACCTTGGATGGGGCTCCAAAAATATTTCAAAAATGATTTGGAGTTCCAGAACGGATACCTGAGCATACCAACAGGACCCGGTTGGGGTCTAGAAATGGATGAAGAAATACTCCTTAAAGACGCTTTGAACTAATCCATGATGAAATCAAAAGAGACCATACGATGACCCGAGAACAGTTTTTGGGAACACGGTTCCCTAAGAACAACCATGGCCTGGTGAATCAGACCTTATCACAAACCAAGATAAAATCAGTCCAGGCTTACTTGCTCCCAAAGGCCCTTTTTGTAAGGATAGAATCGGACAGTGGCGCTGTGGGTTGGGGGGAAGCCAGTAATAAGTTCCCAAAAACCACAATAGAACTCATCATTAATGAAATGGCCCCACGTTTAAAGGGTAAAAGACCGTTTGACACGGAACCGATATGGAATCAACTGTTCTTCAAAGCTATAGATAGCGGTCCCAACGGTATCATGCTCGGCGCCATGGCCGGGATAGACTACGCCCTTTGGGATTTAAAGGGAAAACTCTTGAACCAACCGGTCTATCAACTTCTCGGGGGGCCTTACCATCAAACCATAAAGGTGTACGGAAGTTTTGGTAGAGGAACCATGCATCCTATGACACCCAAAGCTTGTGCAGAAAAAGCCTTGGCCTTTGTAGAAAAGGGGTATAAAGCCGTTAAAATTCGTATGCAGATCCGCCAATTGAATATCAATCCACGGCCAGATCCCAGCTTAGAGACCGTCAAGATGATTCGCGATGCCATTGGTTATGACATCCCATTATTTTTTGATGCCAATAACGGCTATTCACCTTATCGTGCGGTACAAATAGGGCAGGAACTCTATGAAAAATATAACATTGCCAGCATCGAGGAACCCACAGCCGAACATAATTACGCGGCCTTGTCCCAGGTTGCCTCGGAGCTCCAAGTTCCGGTCACAGCTGGCGAACATGAATATACCCGTTGGATGTTTCGTGATTTAATTACCATTGGAAAAGTGGATATCATCAATCCGGATTTCTTCAAATCGGGTGGTGTAACGGAAGGAAGGAAAATAGCGGCTTTGGCCTCCTCCTTCGATATTCCGGTTATGTGCCATAACGTACGACCCACTCTGGCCACTGCCGCAGCGTACCACATCATTTCCAGCATTCACAATTCTGCCGAATTCCAGGAATTTGGTGGGGAACGAAAGGAATGGGGCCTGCAGAACTATTTCAAGAACAATTTGGAGTTAAAGGAAGGACAGATAAAACTATCAGATGAACCGGGCTTCGGTCTGGTTCCCAATGAAGAAAGAATCGTCCGTGGTGCCCAAAAATTCAAATAAATTGAAGCTATTACTGATTTTGGCACTTTGCTTGTCTACAGGCTATGCCTCATTTGCGCAAAAAGAGTTCAAGGGAATCCATGTCCTAAAAGACCCATCTCGTACCGCTCCCCCTATGGACAAACCCAGACCCATCCCACTTCAAAAAGAGCTACTGCTCAAAAATATGACCTGGATGGAAATCAGAGACCTTATAAAACAAGGATATACTACCGTAATCATAGGTACTGGAGGGTTGGAAATGAACGGTCCTTACATGGTTACGGACAAGCATAACATCATTATGGAAAACCTAGCGAAGGGCATTGCTGCACAACTGGGAAACACCCTTGTAGCTACTATTGTTCCCTATGTTCCCCAAGGGGATTTGAAAGGTCCAAGTGGTTTGTTGCGTTATCCCGGTACCCTAGGTGTTTCGCAACAAACCTTCGAATATCTTGTTAGGGACATTGCCATTAGCCTTAAACACCATGGCTTCACCGAAATCATCCTTTTAGGAGATAGCGGGGGCAACCAGAAAGGGCTCAAAACGGTTTCGGAAGAATTAAATCAGGACTGGCAAGGTAAACCTGTAGTACGGTATGTTCCAGAATATTTCGGCTATGAAAAGTGGATTGGATTTCAAGAACGCTACGGTATTTTTGAGGTCTCGGAAGGCATCCATGATATCTTTAGGGATACCGCGCTACTCTTACTGGACCATCCAAATCACGTTCGGAAAAAGCAACGTTTGGAAAACAACCTCTTTACCGTGAACGGTATCGACCTTACCGATACTAAAGCTATTGAAAAAATAGGACGTGCCTTGTTCGATTTCCAAGTCGGAATCACCACGGATGCCATTGAACTAGCGAGAAAGAGCGATTAGACTCCCAATAAACGTGGAAAAATCTTTAACCTGCTTACGTATTGAAACCTGTTCGTACGTAGTAGCATTGAACTATAAAAATTCTCAACATGGCCCTTGTAAGCATTAAACCAATGCTGAAAATAGCACAGCGAGATAAATACGGCGTTGCAGCATTCAATCCGGTCGACTATGCCTCCATGAAGGCTATGGTCATCGCCGCCCAGGAATGCGATGCTCCGGTAATTATTCAAACCTCTGCCAAAACCATTCGCTACTATGGTCACGAAACCCTTTTCTCATGGTTTGAGCCTTTGGCTAAAATGGTCAATGTTCCCGTAGCACTGCATTTAGATCACGGAAAAGATTTGGATATGATAAAAAAATGTATCGATATCGGATGGACCAGTGTCATGATTGATGCATCGGACAAACCTTTTGAAGAAAACCTACAAATCACCAAAAAAGTGGTGTCCTGGGCAAATCCAAAAGGGGTTGGGGTCGAAGCGGAAATCGGTGAAATCGGAGGGGTCGAAGAGGATATTGTAGTTGCCCAAGAAGACGCTCATCTCGCTAACCCTGACGAGGCGGAACGTTTTTGTAAGGAAATTGACTTGGGAGTGTTCGCCGCGGCCATTGGTACGGCTCATGGGTATTATCACGGGGATCCGGATGTACAGTTTGATCTAATAGAGGAAATCAACCAGAGAACGGGTACTCCGATGGCTTTGCATGGTGGGACCGGATTGGATGAGGAAACTATCGCCAGATGTATCGCCTTGGGGTGTGCCAAAGTGAATATTTCCACCAATCTGAAACACGTTTTCATCGATAGCTTCGTCGATCATAAAAAGGAAAATCCAAACGATTATGAACCTCTGAGCTATCTCAAAAAACAGTTTGAATCCCTAAAAACCCTTTTCAAGGATAAAATAACCGAGTTCGGCGGGCAAGGTAAAGGAGCCCAAATGTTGAAGGAAATTAACTAAGGAAACTATTAAAACCTATGCAAGCATTGATTTTTGACTGTGACGGTGTACTTGTGGATACTGAGAGAGACGGGCATCGCGTAGCATTTAATGAAGCATTCCAAAAAAATGGATTGGATGTGGAATGGGATGTGGAACAATACGCAGAACTGCTGAAAGTAGGCGGTGGAAAGGAGCGCATGAAACATTATTTCGACCAAAATGGATATCCCGAAGAGGTCAACGACCAAGAAGCTTTCATTAAGGCACTTCATTTGGATAAGACCGAAATCTTTATGGATCTCATCAAAACCGGGAAGCTACCCGTTCGACCAGGAATCAAAAGAATCCTAGATGAGGCTTTGGGCGAAGCTATCCAAGTGATGATATGCTCTACATCCAATGTCAAAGCCGTAACGGCTATCGCAGAGACCCTGGTGGGTATGGATCGAAAGAAAAGAATGAAAGGCATTTTCGCCGGGGATATGGCAAAAAAGAAAAAACCCGACCCTGAGATCTACAACTTGGCGAAAACCACTTTAGACCTGGACCCTAAGCAATGTTTGGTAATTGAGGACAGTAGAAATGGATTGCTGGCAGCGAAGGCGGCAGGTATGCATTGTCTAGTGACCCTCAGCACCTACACGGTCCACGAAGACCTTAAGGAAGCTGATAAAATCGTACCCGATATGGAAAACAATGGCGACCCGCTAACCCTAAAAGATTTAAAGAATTTAATAGCATAACATGGCAAATAAGAACATAACGCTAGTGGAAGTTGAAAGGGCGGTACAGGTAATCATGGATACCGCTTTCGAGAATGAAGATTACTTTTCCGAACTGGACGGACTCGCCGGGGATGGAGACTTTGGGAACAGTCTTGCCACGGGATTTCAGGTAATCCGAGAACAGTGGGACACCCTTCCCCGAACCAACATCAATGCTTTTCTAATGAAAGTGGCCATGTTGACTACTAGCCATGTAGGTGGTAGTTCGGGACCCATTTGGGGAACCGCTTTTATGCGCGCCGCGATTTATAGTCGTGAGAAAGATGATCTAAATCTAACCGATATTGTGAACATTTTCGACAGCGCCATCGAAGGTATTATGCAACGAGGAGGAGCACAACCCGGGGACAAAACCCTAATCGATGCCCTGATCCCCACAAGAAATGCATTGGCAGAGGTTAAATCCGATGCTCCCGATTGTTGGAAAAGAGCCTTGAAAACCGCTTCGGAAGCCGCTACGCAATCCATAGAAGATACCAAAAACCTTCAGGCCAAAAGAGGTCGTCAATGTTTCACCGGCGAACGTTCCATCGGTACCGTGGATCCCGGTATCGTTGCCGTAGCGACCATTATGAACAATATGAACAAGGCATTTACCCAATAACGGAATCAAAACTAGAAATATGAATAAGTTCTTTAACGATCCGAACAATTTTGTTCCAGAAATGTGCGAAGGCCTGGTGATGGCCAATCCGGATACTTTAAAATACGTACCCGAATACAATATGATCTACAGAAGCGATATGCCCTCCAATGACAAGGTTGCTGTTATTCAGGGGTCCGGTAGCGGCCATGAACCCGCCCATATTATGGCGGTGGGCAAGGGCATGCTGGACGCCGCTTGTCCAGGAAACGTATTTGCGGCCCCGCCGGTAGATTTTTGTTATGAATGCATTAAACGCATGAATGGCCCTAAAGGGGTACTGTACATTGTGAACAATTATCAAGGAGACAAGATGGCATGGCAAATGGCCGAGGAAATGGCCCTGGCCGAAGGCATTAACGTAAAAGGTATCCTGGTGGACGATGACGTTTCCGTGAAAGACAGTACACATACCATAGGAAGAAGAGGGGTTGCCGGAAATTTTTTTGTGATCAAGGCGGTAGGAGCTGCGTCTGAGAAAGGTGCCGCCCTGGATACCCTTGTCGAACTCGGCCAAAAAGTAAATAATATGGTACGTACCATGGGTGTGGCACTCACTTCGTGTACTCCACCTGCAAAGGGTAGTCCTATTTTCCAAATAAGTGATGGTGAGATGGAAGTGGGTGTAGGTATACACGGCGAACCTGGGAGAAGACGGGATAAAATGAAGACTGCCGATGAAATTGTCGAAGAGCTTTTTAATGCAGTTGCGGATGACCTTCCTTTTCAATCCGGAGACCGTGTAGCGCTGATGGTCAACGGTCTCGGAGGCACTCCTATAAGTGAGTTGTACATTCTCTACAGAAAAGCGGCCAAGATGGCCAAAGCAAGGGGCTTGACCATTGTTAAAAATTACGTAAATGAGTATTGCACCTCGCTCGAAATGGCAGGTGCCTCGTTGACGCTGTTAAAACTAGATAATGAGCTTGAAGCTCTATTGAATGCCCCTGCCGAAGTACCTATCAGAGTTTTTTAGTTACAACGAATATTAGTTTGAGTTGGTTTGTTGAAATTCTGCCCTTAACTGGGCAGTTTTTTTAGAATCATACGCTACCGATACCAGTAAAAATCATGATATGATATTTGACGGAAAAAGAATAGGGTTTATACTTGGCCCTTTATCATTTTTCATTATCCTTTTTCTTTTTAATGTGGATGGCTTGTCAAACGAAGGTAAGGCCACTCTAGCAGCTGCTGCATGGATATCAATTTGGTGGATAACCGAAGCCATTCCTATTTCAGCAACAGCCCTTTTGCCTTTTGTGCTTTTTCCATTGACGGGAGTGATGTCGGTGAAAGATACTGCCAGTGCTTTTGCCAATCAAATGATTTTTCTGTTTCTCGGAGGTTTTATCATTGCTGTGGCCATTGAAAAAACCAATCTGCATAAACGTATCGCACTCAACATTATAAATACTATTGGTAGTAATTGGAACAAGGTCATACTTGGTTTTATGATTGCCACGGCTTTTTTGAGCATGTGGATTTCCAATACTGCTACCGCTATAATGATGCTACCTATAGGACTGGCAGTAATCTCACAGATAAAAGCGGAGGAAGCTTTGCGGAAAAAGATGGGTATCTCATTAATGTTGTCCATCGCCTATGGATGTTCCATTGGGGGCATTGCAACCATCATTGGTACTCCTACAAATGTAATTTTTGTTGGTATTGCAGAAGATCTTTATGGTGAGTCCATTACTTTCGCGCAATGGATGCTCTTAGGGCTACCCTTCTCAATGGTTATGCTGTTACTGGGTTGGCTGTACTTGACCAGAGTGGTTTTTAAAGAAAAAGTTGAAGGTATTCCTGGTGGCAAGAACGCCATAAAAGCACAATTGAAGGCTCTGGGAAAAATCAAATATGAAGAGCTTATGGCCCTGATTGTTTTTGCATTCGTGGCATCCCTATGGATTTGCAGTCCCTTCTTGTTGAAAAAGCTATTGCCTGGTATTAACGATACCCTTATCGCTATTGCCGGGGCCCTGGCACTGTTTATCATTCCCTCTAAAACAGGAAGACAATCTGGTATCATAGGTTGGAAAGCTGCGGAGACCATACCTTGGGGCATCTTGCTTCTTTTTGGTGGTGGGCTAGCATTGGCGGAGGGGTTCAAAACGTCTGGCCTTGCCGAATGGATTGGCAACCAATTAACCCTTTTCGAAGTATTCCCTGCTATACTTTTGGTTTTGGCCATTATCATAGTAGTCAACTTTCTGACCGAGATTACTTCAAATGTGGCAACCGCAGCCATGTTGATGCCGGTTTTGGCCGCATTGGCAATTACTATTGATGTCCATCCTTATTTTTTGATGATAGCCACTACCATAGCGGCTTCTTGCGCGTTTATGCTTCCAGTGGCCACACCACCTAACGCGGTGGTTTTTGGGTCTGGACTGCTCACCATACCCAAAATGATAAAAGCGGGACTATGGATGAATCTCATAAGCATTATCATTGCAACAGTAATAGTTTATTTCCTACTACCCCTGGTTTGGGGATTGGAAATTTCAAGCTTTCCGAATGGTTTTAAGTAATACCAGACTACATGCCTCAATGGTGAAATGGATAAAAGCTATTTTACTACATCATAAAATAGTTGAATGAACAATTTTCACTTGCTAAATAGAATATCTTGAGTGTTTATATTTTTATCAACTTCCAAGAATCATCGTTTATCTCAAAATGAACAGGTGAAATAATTGGCGTGGAGCGTAAAACTGTCACCTATATTATGAACTTAATAATTTTAGTAGAGCTTCTATCTAAAAAAGGAAAAAGAGCTAGTAAATAGATTTTGGCGCTAAACGACATGTTTAACATATTTTACTAAATAGTATGTTACAGCACGTAAAATGAACCATGCCTGGGAAACAAACAGCTTAACTAAACACTTACTACATTACCAAAGTTTGTGCCCATTTGAGTATACTTAGGGAATCATGATAACACAGGGATTGTTTTACATATTAATAACTTCAAAAATTCAATTGTATCAAAGTATGATTTTGATCAGGCAAAGCTCTTTTCCGGAAAAGTAGTATCGTGAACTATCGGGAAATCTATTCAGGGGTTCTACAATGATCAAAAAGCAATAAATAATATTATCTTTGGCGATTAAAGTTCAATGGACGTAGTGCATGCATTTATGGTTCACAAATGGTCAATATGGTTTATTGAACCAATGCTGGAAGTTGATAAACATTGAGGTTAACGCCTAAGGTCCTAACCCCAGTCAGGTCACTGAAAAAGTTAGGGCTGTACGTTTGTATTTTTTACTGTCAAAACACAATTGCCCACGTGGTGGAATTGGTAGACACGCTATCTTGAGGGGGTAGTGTTCGAAAGGACGTGCTGGTTCGAATCCAGTCGTGGGCACTTGAAGTCCAAGATGTTAAATCTTTGGGCTTTTTTTTTTTTATCTCCCCAGAGTTTTCGGAATTCTTAAAATTTAACTGTTGATTATGAGGTTCGTAAAGATTAAATTGTAAATTTGTTTAACGATTCTGGGTAAATAATGAACAACGTAAAGAAATCTTTCAGCATCCGCGACATGGAAAACCTGTCGGGGATTAAGGCGCATACCATACGTATATGGGAAAAGCGTTACAATCTTTTTTCACCGGAAAGAACTGTAACAAATATCAGAACGTATAGTTTAAAAAGCTTGCAAAAGCTGTTAAACATTGTGTTATTGTATCACAATGGGTACAAAATTTCTAAAATTGCCAGGATTCCTGAAGCCGAAATCCCTGTCATTGTACGTGAAATTGTAGCTAAGAATAGTGAAAAGAGTCATGCTATCAATGCTTTTAAACTGTCCATGATCAACTTTGATCAGGCATTATTCTTCAATACATATAATAGTTTGTTGGCGGAACGTTCATTTCGAGAAATTTTTGTCGAAGTTTTTATTCCGCTTTTGAACGAGCTTGGATTGCTATGGCAAACAGACACCATAAGTCCTTCTCATGAGCATTTTATTACCAATCTTATTAAACAAAAGATTTATATCAATACGGAGAAACTACAGATCATAGAGCCTACCCGAAAGGATAAGGTATTTGTTTTGTTTCTACCAGAGAATGAAATACATGAATTGGGGCTACTCTTTTTAAATTACGAGATCAATCTCAAAGGGTATAAATCCATTTACCTGGGGCAAACTATGCCAATAGAGAATCTGGTGGATATCATCAAATATTATGATAATATCCATTTTGTTTCCTATTTTACAGTATCCCCAACCAAGGATGAGTTGGACAAGTATGTCCAGCGTTTTCAACATGATGTTAACGCAATAGGGGGTTCAAAACTCTGGCTTCTTGGACATCAGGTGCAACATGTTGTTCATGATAATTTACCAGAATCTGTCCAGGCCTTCAATTCTATTGAAAAATTGGTGAGCCAGTTGTAGTTTATCTTTCTCCTAGTTCCAATGAAAAAAGTAATCGTCATAGGTTCCGGTTTTTCTTCGCTTTCCGCAGCTTGCTATTTAGCGAAATACGGTTTTGAGGTGTCCATTTTTGAGAAAAACACCACTGTCGGCGGGAGAGCCCGGCAACTTGTGAAACAAGGATTTACTTTCGATATAGGCCCTAGTTGGTATTGGATGCCTGATATTTTTGAAAAGTTTTTTGCTGATTTCAATAAAAAGACCTCGGACTACTATCAATTGGAAAAATTAGATCCGGCCTACAAGATCTTTTTTGAGGATGATGTACTGACCATAGGGGACACCATGGATAAAATTTGTGAAGAATTTGAACGTATTGAGGAGGGTAGCAGTGTTCATCTTAGAAGGTTCATCCGGAAAGCCCAGGAGAACTACGATATTGCTATTAATAAAATAGTACTGAAACCCGGACTTTCTCCCCTGGAGTTGGTAACTAAGGAAACGATATTACGGGTCGATCAATTCTTTAAGTCGATCAGTCAGGAAGTGCGGAAAAGATTTAAAAACCCTAAATTGATTTCCACTCTGGAATTCCCGGTACTCTTCCTGGGCGCAAAACCCAGTAAGACCCCTTCCTTCTACAACTTCATGAATTATGCAGATTTTGGCCTGGGTACCTGGCACCCAAAAGGTGGAATGTATGAAATAATAAAAGCCATGGAAAAGCTGGCGCTGGAACTAGGGGTAACAATTCATACAGATAGTCCGGTAGAAAAAATTGAAGTTGAGAATGGAAAAGTTAAAGCAATAGTCGCTAAGGGCAATCGATTTGAGGGAGACATTGTAATAAGCGGGGCGGACTATCACCACTCCGAAACCCTGTTGGATAAAAAATACCGACAGTATTCTGAAGAATATTGGGATAATAAGACGTATGCACCTTCCTCCCTGCTCTTTTATGTTGGTTTTACCAAAAAGCTTCAGCGGGTAGAACATCACAATTTGTTTTTTGACACCAGCTTTGATCTGCATTCCGCAGAGATCTATGATCACCCTAAATGGCCTTCTGAACCCCTATTCTATGCCAATTTTCCCTCGGTTTCCGATACAAGTATGGCCCCGGAAGGTTGCGAAACAGGTTTTTTTCTCATTCCCATAGCCCCGGGATTAGAGGATACACCGCAACTTCGACAACAATATTTTGATATTATCATGGATCGTTTCGAATTGCGCACCGGACAATCCGTAAAAAATAGTATCTTATTTAAGGAAAGTTTCTGCGTGAACGACTTTGTGGAACAATATAACTCCTACAAAGGAAATGCTTATGGTATGGCGAATACCCTGACACAAACCGCTTTTTTAAGACCTAACTTAAAAAGCAAAAAGGTAGAGAACCTGTATTTTACAGGACAACTCACCGTACCGGGGCCAGGGGTTCCGCCCTCACTTATCTCCGGAAAGTTAGTTTCGGAACTTACCATTAAAAAAAACTTGCACAATGAAAGCCATATTTGATAACGTATCGTATTCCTGCAGTAAGTTGGTTACGGAATCGTATAGCACTTCATTTTCACTGGCAACCCGAATGTTAGGAAGCGCGATACGAGGAGACATTTACAACATTTATGGCTTTGTGCGTTTTGCGGATGAAATTGTAGATACATTTCACGAGTATCACAAAGAAATTTTGTTTAACGATTTTGAAGCTGAATTATACAATGCTTTAGAACATCGCATTAGCTTGAATCCTATCCTCAATTCTTTTCAGCATACCTATTGGAAATACAATATTCCAATGCACCTGGTAGAAGCTTTTATGAAGAGCATGCGTATGGACCTGGTTAAGAAGGAATATCGTACAACGGCAGAGTATAAAGAATATATTTATGGATCGGCTGATGTGGTTGGGCTTATGTGCCTTTGTGTTTTTGTAAATGGCGATACTGCAAAGTATGAAACGTTAAAAGAATCGGCTATGGCCCTGGGGTCAGCCTTTCAAAAGGTTAATTTTCTGCGTGACCTGAAAGCGGATTACGAATTGTTGGAACGCTCATATTTTCCAAATACCAACCTTTTGGAACTGGATGAACGCTCTAAAAAACGGATTGTGGATGAAATTGAGGCGGACTTTGCAAGAGGCTTTCTAGGTATTGAAAAGCTACCTCCTGATGCCAAGTTTGGGGTATATACGGCATTTAAATACTACAAAAAGCTGTTGCACAAATTAAAAAAGACGCCGCCGTTGGAAATCAAAAATACCAGGATCCGTGTGCCGAACTATCAAAAATTCGGACTTTTGGCAAGGTCGTACGTAAACTATAAGCTACATTTGGTGTAGTATGAAACTACTGATTTGGTTATTACTGTTTTTCGGCACTTTTTGTTTTATGGAGTTCATGGCCTGGTTCACCCACAAGTATATTATGCATGGATTTCTCTGGTCGCTTCATAAAGATCATCACTTAAAAGATCACGATTCCTGGTTTGAGCGAAACGATGCCTTTTTTATTTTCTATGCCGTGGTAAGTATGGGCAATATTATGATCGCCGATAATACGTGGTTTTGGTACGGTTGGCCCATAGGATTGGGCATATTAGCCTATGGCATTGCCTATTTTGTGGTTCACGATATTTTTATCCATCAACGGTTTAAACTCTTCCGAAATGCCAATAACTGGTATGCCCGGGGGGTAAGAAGGGCGCATAAGATACATCACAAGCACTTAGGTAAAAAAGAAGGAGAAAATTTCGGAATGCTTTTTGTCCCTTTTAAGTACTTCAAAAAGAATGCCTAAAACAGCCGTTTTAGTTGGTTCAGGAATTGCTGGATTAGCCTGTGCCTTAAGACTACATGCAAAGAATTACCAGGTAACTGTTTTTGAAGCTAACCCCTATCCCGGAGGAAAATTACATTCAAAAATGCTGGGACCGTTCCGATTTGACATGGGCCCCTCCCTATTTACATTGCCCTGGTTAGTAGATGAATTATTTGAACTTCACGCAAAAAATCCAAAGGATTATTTTAACTATCGCCGCAAACAAACCATTTGCCATTATTTCTGGGATGATGGTACCTTTTTTGCCGCTCCTGCAGATACAGCAACTTTTATAAGGGAAGCTGCCACTTTCTTTGATGAATCTGCTGCCGCAATTGAAGACTACATCCTCAAAAACCAACAGAAATATCAGCTAACAACGCGGCTTTTTCTGGAAAAATCACTCCACAAATTACAAACCTATCTTTCCGGCGACACCCTTAAGGCCATTGCTAGAATTGGTATGATGGGAATTGACCAAAGCCTTCATTCCTGGAATGAAGGATATTTTGCCAACCCAAAATTGGTGCAACTCTTCAATCGATATGCTACCTATAATGGCTCTTCCCCTTATCAGACCCCAGGGATCATGTCTATGATCCCGCATTTGGAAATGGATCTAGGCACGTATTTCCCTGAAGGTGGAATGCATGAAATAACAAATTCGCTGTACACCCTTGCCAGGGATGTGGGGGTTAGTTTTCGTTTTGGTGATCCGGTGTCCGAAATTCTGGTGACCGATAAACACGCAAAAGGTGTCATCGCCGAATCCGGGAAATACCCGGCGGACATCGTTGTCTCCAATATGGACGTGTATCCCACATTCAAAAAGCTATTGCCGAATGAAAAACATCCCCAACGCGTTTTACAACAGGAGCGCTCCAGTTCGGCACTCATTTTTTACTGGGGAATGCAGCAGGAATTTCCGGAATTGGACTTGCACAACATTTTTTTCAGTAACGATTACCAACGCGAGTTTGAACACCTTTTTAAGCATAAAACCATTTTTCAAGACCCAACCGTATACATCAACATCACTTCAAAAGAGGAGCTTTCAGATGCTCCAAAGGGCAATGAGAATTGGTTTGTTATGATCAATGCTCCCGGTAATTTCGGCCAGGACTGGGAGCGCTTGAAAGCCGAGGCTAGAAAGTATATTCTTCGGAAGCTGAGCCATAGACTAAATACTGATATCGAAAAGAAGATCATGAATGAGATGATATTGGATCCTGTAGGGATCGAAAGCACTACAAGTTCATATCGTGGAGCGCTATATGGCGCCGCAAGTAATTCAAAATTCGCTGCTTTTCTGCGCCATCCTAATTTTAGTAAACGTATAAAAGACCTCTATTTCTGTGGCGGTTCTGTGCATCCGGGTGGTGGAATTCCGCTTAGCTTACTATCCGCAAAAATTGTTGCTGACCTTGTGAATCCTGCCCAATCGTGAAAACTAAAAATATAAAAGTCCTTTTGGCCATTTTTTTGGTATGGCTGTTTCATTTGAGTGCGATAGTTGGCATCTCCCTTGGATTTAAGGAATGGTTTCTCACCAAGACACCAATTAATCTTCTTGTTTGCACCGGGCTTTTCTTTTGGATCTATCCTATGAACAACCGGAAAAAAATCTTGGTATTTCTGTTGTTCTTTTTCATTGGAATGTTGGCGGAATGGCTAGGGGCAAATCACAGCATATTATTTGGCAGCTATGACTACGGCAACAACCTGGGTTACAAAATTGATGGGGTGCCGCTGTTTATCGGTATTAACTGGGCATTATTGACATTTATTAGTGCGGAGTTGGTCCGAAAACTTGTTACTAATAGTTGGGGAAATGCGTTAATTGCTTCTTTGCTAATGGTTATCCTGGACTTTTTTATGGAACAGAATGCCCCCAATTTTGACTTTTGGAGTTTTGGGGATCATGTGCCCGTTGAGAATTATATCACCTGGTTTGCACTTGCATTGGTGTTGCAACTCATCTTTCAAAAATCCAGGATCAAAGGCAACTTTGCCATCTGCTTTCACCTGTATTTGGCGCAACTTGTTTTCTTTGCTTACTTTACGCTTATTCCAATCGGGTAAAATCAGGCAAGGGGTTGCCGCCTTGCCATGTCCCTTCCGACTTGTAGGGTTGAAATCTTGAAAAAAGCTCTTCGCTGTACCAATCCAAATCTCGTGTCATACCAATTGCTTTAGCATGTGCTTTTGATTGATAAGCAAATGTATCCAACGCCTTTTTGTCCTTCCAAATACTAAAAGTAGCCATCTGTTTGATAGGAAACTCTCCGATTCCCTTGGTGTAGATCAATCCGGGGTTTTTCCAAAGCTGCTCCTGCGAATGCGGTACATATCTCCAAAACTTTGCTAAAAGCCGGGTTTTTATGGTGGCCCGGGTGATTACCGCTAAATAGGGGTTGTTACTGTCTACGGTAGCATTACGTTCAAAGGGATTGGCACCTCCCCATTTTCCCCTACTCATTAAGGGCTTCATATACAATACCCAGTTTTCATTTGATCGCCCTCGATATTCCTGAAACAAAAGGTTACTTTCAAAAAAGGCATTTGCTTTGGCCTCATTATCCCAGACTTGCAGCAGGGCATACACACCCCAATCGGGTAAAGGGTTAAACCGGTCTTTTCCACTCCCCAAAAGTCTGTAAAATTGTTGTCCGGATATCTGTTGCAGCCTCTTATGTGCAAACTGCATCATTCCAAATGCCCAAAGCCTGGAAAAGAAAGTATCAAATCGGAAAAAGCTAAGTGTGGTGATTTGCTGGCTCATCCCTGTAACAATTCCGAAAGCAAAGAACGTGTGCTGTTAGAATTCCAATCAGCCGCCCCGGTCTTTTCAATAACAATTTCTCCTTTTTTGGACAGGATATAGGTCGTAGGTATACTGGCGTTTTGCAATAGATTTGGGGGTGCATTCAACTCAAAATAAACGGGGAAGTCGTACCCCTGTTTTTCAAGATATGTAATTACCTTTTCACTGTCATCTTGCGCTACAAAAAGAAAAACAACTTTATCCTTATAGTCCTTGTACAATGAATTTAAGCTTGGCATTTCAGCTACACACGGGGGGCACCAGGTCGCCCAAAAATTGATCACTACCACTTTGCCCCGTACAGATTCCATGGCTAGTTGGTTTCCGGCCACATCTTTCAGATACCAATCAAAATCGCGTAACACTATTTGCTCTTCAACAGATGTCGATTGTGGAGCAAATGACAATAACCTGGTAAGCTGCACCCTGAGGTGAAATCCTACCGGAGTGAATACGATCATTGCTATGATCAAAATCCAAATGACATCCTTAATCTGGCTCCGGCCAACTCGTAATCGTTTCATTGTTCCAATAAGTCGTCCAGTAGTTCCCGTACCTTACGGGTGTTCCAATCTGCTATTCCCTCCTTTTTCACAACAATAAACCCTTCTTTATCGATCAAATATGAAAACGGAGGTTTAGGTATTGCTATGGGCGCTTTATCCCCTATGATCAAATAGGTAACGGGGAAGGTGAAGTTATGCTCGGCCATAAACGCCTCCACCGGTGGGCGGTCTTCATCGGTAATGATATAAAAGTCCATTTTGCCTTTATAGCTTTCATAAAGGGATTGTATACTCTGCAATTCCGCCTCTGAAGGTAATCTCCAGGATGCCCAGAAATTAATGAACACTACTTTGCCTTTGGATTTTTGAAAACTGAAAAACTCCCAGTTTTCGTCTTTCAGCCTCCAATCGTAATCGGGTAATTGTTTTCGGACCGACTTTTCAATCACCGGAGGAGAAAAGGAAAACAATCGATTTAGGAAGATTTTGCCATAATAGCCCAATGGGGTTACGAAAAAGGATAGTATAAATAGTATAAGGAGAACATTTAAAATGGTCTTCTTCCTTGTCATATTCGATTGATTTTTAACTAAAAAACTCCTGATTTCTCAGGAGTTTTAAAACGTTTCTTCAAGGCTTACGCATTTTCTTTCTTAATGACATTCAGCGCCGATCCTTCTTTGAACCAACCGATCTGAGCATCGTTATAACTGTGATTTGCCTGAATTACATCCTTACCACCGTCAGCATGCCCGATCTCTATTGTTAATGGCTTCCCTGGTGCAAATTCGGCAATGTCCAGGAAGTTAAATGTATCATCCTCCTGTATTAGATCGTAGTCATTTTCATTAGCAAAGGTAAGTGCCAGCATTCCTTGCTTTTTTAAGTTGGTCTCATGGATCCTGGCAAAAGACTTTACCAAAACCGCTGCAACACCTAAATGACGTGGTTGCATCGCTGCATGTTCCCTGGAAGAACCTTCACCATAATTGTGATCCCCAACTACAATCGTTTTAATCCCTTTCTCCTTATAGGCACGTTGTGTATCCGGAACAGCTCCATATTCTCCGGTGAGTTGGTTTTTGATAAAGTTTGTCTTCTGATTATATGCATTAACAGCACCTATCAATGTATTGTTTGCTATGTTGTCCAAATGTCCCCTGTACCGCAACCAGGGTCCAGCCATAGAAATATGATCTGTGGTACACTTACCGAAGGCCTTGATAAGCAGTTTCATTCTTTGAAGACTCTCCGGTGCTATCGGAATAAAAGGCGCCAACAATTGAAGGCGTTGGGAATCAGGAGCTACAATGACTTCCACATCACTACCATCTGCCTTAGGTGCTACATATCCGGCATCCTCAACTGCAAACCCTTCCGGGGGTAACTCATATCCTCTTGGTTCATCCAGCATTACCTCTTCTCCATCTTCATTCACAAGTGTATCTGTTACCGGGTTGAAGTCCAATCGCCCGGCAATGGCAATGGCTGTAACAAGTTCCGGCGAACCTACAAAAGCCAGTGTATTGGGATTACCATCCGCACGTTTGGCAAAATTCCGGTTAAAGGAATGCACTATGGTATTTCGTGGCCCATCGGCTGCCTTATCTCCATAACGATCCCACATCCCGATACAGGGGCCACAAGCATTGGCAAAAACTGTGGCACCGATATTATTGAAGGTATCGATAAAGCCATCCCGTTCAATGGTATATCGTACTTGTTCAGAGCCAGGTGTAATCGTAAACTTTGATTTCGTTTTAAGATTTTTGTCCGCCACCTGTTGCGCTAAAGAAGCCGCTCTGGAAATATCTTCATAGGAAGAATTGGTGCAGGACCCTATTAGCCCCACCTCTACATTCAATGGCCAATCATTGGTTTTAGCCGCTTCACTCATTTCGGAAATCGGAGTAGCCAGGTCTGGTGTAAAGGGACCATTTAAATGTGGTTCCAGGGTATTCAAATCAATCTCGATCAGCTGATCAAAGTACTTTTCCGGATCTTCATAGACCTCAGGATCCGCAGTGAGATGCTCTTTAACTGCTAAAGCAGCATCGGCAACATCTTCTCGATCCGTTCCGCGCAGATAGCGATCCATAGACTCGTCGTAACCAAAGGTAGAAGTCGTAGCGCCTACCTCGGCCCCCATATTACAGATTGTTCCCTTACCGGTGCATGACATCGCCAATGCACCCTCCCCGAAATATTCGATAATGGCGCCAGTTCCTCCTTTAACGGTAAGAATGTCTGCGACCTTTAAGATTACATCTTTTGGGGCAGTCCAACCGGAAAGTTTGCCTTTGAGTCGGACGCCAATCAATTTAGGGAATTTCAATTCCCATGGCATTCCTGCCATTACATCCACTGCATCTGCACCTCCTACACCAATGGCTACCATTCCCAAGCCTCCCGCGTTCACCGTATGGGAATCGGTTCCTATCATCATCCCCCCGGGAAAAGCATAATTTTCCAACACCACCTGGTGAATAATCCCAGCGCCAGGTTTCCAAAAGCCTATTCCATACTTGTTGGAGACTGACTCTAAAAAATCAAAAACCTCATTACTCGTTTCATTCGCACGTTTTAAATCCGCCTCAGCCCCGACCTTTGCCTGAATCAAATGGTCGCAATGCACAGTAGTAGGCACTGCAACTTTTGACTTCCCGGCATGCATAAACTGCAATAGCGCCATTTGGGCAGTCGCATCCTGACACGCTACTCTATCCGGGGCAAAATCTACATAATCTTTCCCTCTTTCAAAGGTTTTGGTGGGTAATCCTTCCCACAGATGGGAGTACAAAATTTTCTCAGATAAGGTAAGCGGTTTCCCGACCAGCGATCGAGCGGTATCTACACGTTCTGCCATATTAGCATACACCGCTTTTATCATATCAATATCAAAGGCCATATTGAAAATTATTTAAAGATTTTGGAATTTTCGTAAAAATACGAAACCCACAGGTATTATTCTGCATGAAACATTGCGAAAAAGTCAGTGTTCACGCAACATTATTTCATCAACTCGGCGATAAGATGGTCTTCAGAAATCCCTTCCGCTTCTGCCTTGTAATTTTTAAGAATGCGATGCCTTAGAATGCCGGGGGCCACTGCTTTAATATCTTCAATATCCGGAGCAAATTTACCATGTACCACAGCATGCGCTTTGGCGGCTAACACCAAATTTTGCGAAGCTCTTGGTCCAGCTCCCCAGTCGACATAGTTTTTGATGAAATCGGGTGCAGTCTCCTGATCGGGTCGGGTTTTGCTCACTAACCGGACAGTATAGTCCACAACGTTGTCCGCAATGGGTACTCTTCGTATCAACTGTTGTATTTCTCTGATAGCATCTGCACTAAACAACGTATTTAGAATAATGGATTCATCCGAAGTAGTAGCTTTTACAACTTGAATTTCTTCTTCCACGCTCGGATAACCCAACTTAATGGCGAACATGAACCGGTCCAATTGTGCTTCAGGTAAGGGATAGGTACCTTCTTGCTCTATTGGGTTTTGCGTTGCTAGGACAAAATACGGTAACTCTAATTTATACTGATGCCCTGCTACGGTTACCGCCCGCTCCTGCATGGCTTCCAAAAGGGCTGCCTGTGTTTTTGGTGGTGTACGGTTTATCTCATCTGCAAGAATGATGTTGGCAAAGACAGGGCCTTTTATAAACTTAAAATTACGGTCTTTATCCAGCACTTCACTACCCAGGATATCACTGGGCATTAGGTCCGGGGTAAATTGAATACGCTTAAAGTCTAATCCTAAGGTTTGCGCAATCGTATTGACCATTAAGGTCTTTGCCAGTCCCGGAACACCGATAAGCAGTGAATGGCCACCGGTGTAGATTGATAAAAGAATTTGCTCAATTACCTCCTCTTGCCCTATGATGACCTTAGCGATCTCTTTTTTAAGCGCATGATGTTTTTGAACAAGGTCCTGAACCGCTTTTACGTCAGACATCTTTTACTGTTTTAGCCAATTATTGGCAAAGTTACAGCCCTTGTTCTCATCATCGACATGAATATAGGTATCTTCTATTTTCTCCGCCATCCATTTTTTTACCGCCTTAAACTGTTTGTCCCTAAGTGCAAGCTCTTGAATCTTAATATAATCACGGGCAAAGTCGGCCTTATGCTCATCATAACGGTTAGTAATTTGCATAATTTTGAACTTGGGTGGGCCTCCCCTGGGATCTTCCTCTCGGATTGCCCTGGAAATCTCCCCGTCCTTAAGGTTCCTGACCTGGTTGTATAACGAAGGATCCATTTTAGTCAGTTCAAACTTCGAATCAAAATTAATGGGGTTTCTGAGCAATCCACCATCAAACTTTGTTTCTTTTTCATCGGAAAAGTTTAAGGCAGCTTCGGAAAAGGTATATTTTCCATCCAATATTTGCTGTCGAATGGTATCCAACTCTTTGGAGGCTTCTTCCAATGCGCTATCTGCAATCTCAGGAATAAGCAAAATGTGCCTTAGGTCCAATTCCTGTCCTCTTATTTTCTCGACTTTGATGATGTGATAGCCGTAAGGTGATTCAAAAGGTTCAGATATTTCTCCTTCCCGAAGGCTAAAGGCCACATCTTTAAACTCCTTAACAAATGGGGTTTCACGAGTCATGCTATAAAATCCCCCGTTGGGGCGTGAAGCGTCATCACGGGTGTAAAGGATGGCCTTGACCTTGAAACTGGCTTCATTTTCCTCAACATCTTGCTTAATGGTTTTCAAACGGTCAATAACCTTTTGCTTCTCTTCTTCTGAAGGTTCCGGTTGTTTCACTATTTGCGAAATTTCCAACTCTGCGCCAAAAACAGGTCTTTCCGCTTCAGGGATACTGTAAAAAAATTGCCGTACTTCTTCTGGTGTCACCTCAATGTCTTCAACAATTTTAGCCTGCATCTTTTCCGAAAGCATTCGCAGCTTATTGATCTCATATAACTCTGCCTTAAAGCTCTCCAAGTCAGGCTTTTTGTAGTACTTCAGCATTTTTTCTGCACTACCGATTTGTGCAATTAATTGTTGAATTTGCCGATCCGAAGTACTGTTTACCTGCTCATCAGATACCAAAAGACTATCCTGAACTGCCTGGTGCGCATATAGCCTGTCTTCCATTAATTTTCCGAGTAGTTGACAATTGGTAATATCTTCAGTAGAGGCACCCTGGCTCTTCAGATCGATTAAGGTCTTCTCTACGTCTGAATCCAGGATAACGTAATCCCCTATTACAGAGGCAATACCATCCAACTTGAGCATTGTTCTTGTGATTGTGGAATCTAAAACCGCCTCATCCGCTTGAGCGAACATACCAATGTATGACGTAATACATACAAGTGCCAATAAACTATTCTTCAGGTGCATATACTTCAAATTCATTTTTTTGTATGGCTTCATCTATAATATCTGTTTCCAACCGATTAATCTGTCGTAGCCTTCGTCTGTTCAAAATTATCTGCTTGATCTTAGGTTCAATGAAGGATAAAGGTGCCACATCATTCACTTCCAAAACGTTCGTTACCTTGCCCAAATATACCCCCAAGCTGTCCTGCAATTCAAAAAATTGTGATTTCTTTAAGTAGGTCTCCTGATTGGTATAATCAAGCGGTGGGATCTCTTGCATTACACGAGAGGCACTCACCCAAATGGAATCGTTAAAATGAAGTTTTTTAAACTGTACGGCAATAGAATCCAGAAAAACCTTGTCTTGTGGTGTAAAGGACTTGAATTTTGCCTCCACTTCTCCCTGGTTTAAGAAAGGCTGAGGCAAAACAACAAAACGCAATTGTACCAATTTCTCGTCCAATTTAAAATTATCTTTTTGGTCTTCATAAAATTGTTGTAGTTGCTGCTTGCTGACCGTGGTGTCCAGGGATTGTAGCACCAAAAGTTCCAGATACGCCTTGGTATATAAATCGGTCTTATAGTCCTCAACCAATCTATTAAACTCCGCCAGTTTCCCTTCGGGAAGATTGATTTTAGATTTGGACAGTAATAATTGTTTGGAAGCCCATCTGTTGATGTAATTCACCACAAATGCCGCACTATCTCCCGGAGTCATATTCTCCGCAATAAACGGCGAAACATCTTCCTGATAAAGATAGCTCTCACCGACCCGAGCTAAAGCTACTTTATCCTCGCTTCCGTTAAAAAACGCATCACAGGAAACCAATAAGGCTGCTACTAAAAAGTACCATCCCTTAGCAATGTTGTTCTTTTGCAAAAACATTGCGCAAAAATAACAATTCCTTAAAGCGCTACAAGTCGCACTTGGTGCATTAACAGATTTTTAGTGTACGCTGTAAATCAATATCTTAGTAAAAACTATACCAAAACCAGCTAAAATGAAATACACTACGGAAATTGTCATCGACCTTCCACGTGACGCTTTTATAGAAAAATTAGACAATCCGGATAACATGAAACACTGGATGCGGGGCTTGTTAAGTCATGAGGCAATCTCCGGAGAACCGGGTCAGGAAGGTGCCCGGATGAATATGCGATTTAAGATGGGAAAACGGGAAATGGAAATGGTAGAAACCATCATTAAAAGAAATATGCCCGAAGAACTGCATACCACTTATGATACCAAGGGAGTGCACAACATTCAAAAGAACTATTTTAAGGAAGAGGATGGAAAAACGCGTTGGATATCGGAAAGCGAATTCCAGTTTGATGGATTCGGCATGAAGCTAATGGCCTTCTTGATGCCAGGGGCCTTCAAAAAGCAATCTCGAAAATATGCCGAGGATTTTAAAAACTTTGCGGAAAAAGGAATTTCCGTTGCAGAAACCAACTAATATGAAAACATCTCTACTCGACAGAAAAATTAAACTTATTTGGGATTTTAAAGGTCCTGCGGCGGAGAAAACTGCGGAACACTATGCCAAGCACCTTCAAGAGTATATTTTCAATGAAGAATTGAAATATGATTTGGTGGGACATCAAAAGATAACCGATTTTCATAGTTTGGCGTTTTTGGTGGTTGCCGAGTTTGAGCTTCCACAGGTTAGGGATGATCTTAAACCTCAACGGGGTGAAGTGTATTTGGAGGATTCCTAAGAATAACACATGTTAAAACGATCTTGTATTTTCTTTTTAGGGGTCATAGGCCTTTCCTGCTCCAATGCCCCTAAGGCAACAGATGCCCTTGAAGCAGCCTTGGCTTCCAAAGACACCATCATACGACTGGTGCTGGACCATCCTGATACTTACGAGGTACAAATCCGATACACTCAAATAGATCGATATGCAGATAGTATTCGGTTTACGGATTTTGATTTTCAGGTGGATAGTGATCGTTATTTCTACCCTGCAAGCACTGTTAAATTTCCTGCCGCGGTCGCCACTTTGGAAAAATTGAATACCCTTGATACGTTGAACAGGAAAACCAGATTCTATGTTGAGGGAGATTCCGTAGAAACTAATTTTGAGCAAGCAATTCTAGAGGTTTTTGCAGTAAGTGATAATAACGCCAACAACCGCATGATCGAATTCTTAGGATTTGATGAACTCAATGAAAGGATGCGGGCAAAAGGGGTTGCCCCCATACGAATTTCGCATAGACTATCTACTTCCGATGCAGACGATGTAACCACAAAACCCTTGATACTGTACAAAAACGACAGTAGTACGGTATTATCCCATCCTATTATATCCGGCCCTCCACAACCCTTACAGTTTAAGGGCATTACAAAAGGAAAAGGCTTTTACGCCAATGATTCCCTGTATCAGGAACCTTTTGATTTTAGACTAAAAAACTACTATCCCATAGCCGCACAACACGCTTTACTAAAGCGCATTGTTTTCCCCGAGGAATTCTCAGAAGATGAGCGATTTCATTTATCTGAAGAACAGCATGAGTTTTTGCTAAAGGCTATGGCCACTCTCCCCTACGAGGCGGGTTACGATAGGGAAGCGTATTTTGATAGCTACGGTAAGTTTTTTATCTACGGAGATACGGAAGCTCCTATTCCAGAGTATGTCAACATTTACAATAAAGTAGGCTACGCCTATGGCACCTTAACCGATTGCGCTTATATTAAGGATAGCCAAAATCAAGTAGAATTTTTGCTTACCGGTACTATACTGGTGAATGCTGATGAAATTTTTAACGATGACCATTATGAATATGACCAGATCGGAATTCCTTTTTTAGCGCAATTGGGTCGTGAAATTTATGAGTATGAATTGAAAAGAAAGCCATGAATGCACTACGTTTTGACCAATTCACAAAAAAGATCTACATCAACGCCCCGGTGAGCGAACTGTACCGGTATTGGGCCACTTCAAAAGGCATTACCTCCTGGTTTTTGCGGAAAGCCATCTACAAGGATATTAAGAACTCGGTGCGCCAGCCAAACGATCTGGTTCAAGCAGGAGATACCTACACCTGGGAATGGCACAATTGGGAAGGTCAGGAGAAGGGTGAGGTACTTCAGGCCAATGGTAGTGATTTTTTAGAAATTAGCTTTACCAACAGTAAAGTTGCCGTAAGCCTGGAAGATGCAGGGAAAGTTACATTGGTCGTTCTCAAACAACACGGCATTCCCTTAGATGAAGAAAGCAAGCTTAATATCCATCACGGCTGTAGTAATGGGTGGACTTTTTGGTTAGCAAACCTTAAAGCCTATGTAGAGCATGGAATACTTCTTAATGAAACGGAATTTGATCTTACCAACATTCCTTTGGCAGGATATGAATTTGTGAATATGTAAAAGCACCACTAATTAGCGGTGCTTTATATGCATCTACACAACTCAACGAACACTTAGTTTACCAGGCGTACTTGTCCCTAACCGTTTAAAATTATAACCAATGTGCTGGGCACTAATATCTCGAATGCGTTCATCTTCTATTTGGGCATCACTACATCTTCAATGATGTGGATAACACCATTGGAAGCCATCACATCTGTTTTGGCAATCTTGCTGTAATTGCCATTAGCATCCTTTAAATAAATACCACCGTCTTTGCTTACTGCGGTAACTTTACCCCCATTTAATGTGGTTAGTTCTGCTTTACCATTACCATTTTCCAATGCAGCAGCTACATCCGTAGCGGCTATTTTGCCTGATACTACATGGTATGTCAATATTGCAGCCAATTTCTCTTTATTTTCAGGTTGCAACAATGCATTCAACGTGTTGGAATCAATTTTGGCAAAGCCAGCATTCACCGGAGCGAATACAGTAAAAGGACCATCTCCTTTAAGGGCATCTACCAAATCTGCCGCTTTCAGGGCAGTTACCAAAGTGGAGAAATCATCAACGGAAACTGCAATATCTACAATGTCCTGGCCTTTTTGGGCTTGAGACCTTTGAGTAATAGCAATCAATGCAATGGTTGAAAGGATAAAAACTAATTTTTTCATTTTTTTCTGTTTAATTGTTTTAAAGTTTATTTCTAATCTATTTGCGCGCTTCTGTTCGTAAATACACCGCGATAATCGCAGTGGATGAGCGAAATCCAATTTTATCATATCTTTAACACCACCTATGTCCCATCACCAAGAAGACGCTGCTGTTATCCACCGTATCAGGAACAAAGAAAAAGATGCGTTGTACACGTTGTACGATAAGTATTCCGGCGCACTTTTCGGGATTATTTTAAGGATTTGCCGCAATCAGGCCCTTGCAGAAGATTTGTTGCAGGAAACGTTTATAAAGATTTGGGAGAATATCGAGGGATATGATAGTGATAAGGGCCGATTTTACACCTGGGCCTATCGAATTGCGAAAAACACCACCTTAAATGCTTTAAGAAAATCGGATATGCTCATCCAAACCGAGGATTTAGGTGTACTTAAAGATAAAGACACAACTGCAACAACCGATATTGATCTAAATACACTCAACGGCGCAATCAAGAAATTGGAACCGCATCATCAAGAGGCGTTATCCCTGGTGTATTTCAGAGGGTATACTCATCGGGAAGCCAATGAGGAAATGGGGGTTCCTTTGGGTACCTTTAAGAGTTATATTCGGCAAGCCTTACAGTTGCTGCGGGAAAGTTATAAAAGTGATTTTTTGTTGATCTGGTGGTTATTTGAAATTGTTGTATGATGGACAGGAAGGACATAATGGAGCAAGGGTTGCTAGAGAAATATCTCCTGGAGGAACTCTCCTCTGAGGAAACGAAAGCGATAGAAATTGCCCTTGCCAATGACAAAGAATTAAGACAGCACCTTCAGCTTCTAGAGGAAGACTTTGAAAAAATGGCTTTCGAAAACGCCATAGCGCCTCCCGCTGCAATAAAATCGGCATTAATTGCGCGTATGGAGCCTACCAAGGTACGCTCCTTGCCTTCAAGCTCGCTATGGATTGCTGCTAGTTTTGCAGCTTTGTTTTTATTGAGTAGCCTTTGGATGTATACAAAATGGCAAACCGCACAGGACAAATTGGATTTTATACAAAATCAGTCCACAGTATTACAAGATCGTTTAGAAGTACTGGAAGAAAATTATAAGCTTACCAATAGCAGGTTGCAAATTATTAACCACCCTAATACTATCCCTTTTGTATTAAAAGGTAATAACATAACGCCCAACTCCAGGGCAGTAGCTTACGTGAACCATGCCAACCGTTTGGTAGTTGTTAATCCAAAAGGGCTGCAGCCCTTACCGGACGATCAAACCTACCAGATGTGGAGCGATGTGGAAGGCGAAATGATCAATATGGGATTACTGCCTACCGACAAGGACCTGGTTACCTTAAAATATATTGATCATGCGGAATCCCTCAACATTACCATTGAACCCGCTGGGGGTAACGATCACCCAACGGTAGAGCGGTTGATTTCTGCCGTGACCTTGCTATAACCTTGCTTAGGAGACCATAATAAAGTCTGCCGTTACCATTTCGTTTGAAAGTAGGACCTCATCCAGATCAATCCCTTCGATCGGTTTTATGATTTGCAATTCAGGGTCCCATTCTATCCTGCGTCCTAATTTCCAGGAAAGGCCCGCCATATGAGCAGCTATGGCTTCTTCAAATCCTTCTTGTATCCCACAGCTTACCGTACCGCCATTACGAATAACACTTAGCCATTCCCGCATATGCAGGAAAGTAGCATCAACCCGCTTTCCATCAATGTAGGTCCACATCAAGCCCTTATCTGCAAAATATTGCGAAGTAGCAGATGATACGGCGTCCGGTGAATTTGATGCAGGATCATATTGATATATTGGCACTCGTGGGTTCATTTTTTCGCTCTCAAGCATATCCATATATCGCGTGGAGCCACCATCGGGCCATATGGTCAACCTATTCCCCAATTCCATGGTGGCGTCATGCCCCATCAAAATCGTAGGCCTGCTAAATCCATTACCAAGGGTAGCGCTGTAACAAAATGTCATTCCGCGTTCTTTCCCAGGTTGTTGACTACTGCCTGTGTTGAAATTTGGAAATTCCATATTTACCTGTAATACATCGGGGACATTTCTTCCATCGTTATGTGTATACACCCCTCCCGAAGCCATTACCGATTCCGGAATCCCCATATTAAGCACGCAGTTCAACCGATCATAATCGTGTGTCAATAAGTCTCCCGAAAGCCCTGATCCGTAAGCCCACCATTTACGCCATCTGAAAAAATGATTCTTATTGAACGGAATTTCCGGAGCAGTTCCCAAAAACTGCGCCCAATCAATGGTTTGTTCATTAGCCTTTTCATGTATTTCGTAATTCCAGGCCCCATTATCGCTATTTCTGTTGGTATTCGTCTGAATAAGTGAAATGTGCCCTAAGGTACCCTTATCTACAATGTCTTTTGCCGTTCTAAAACTAAGTGTTTGCCGGTGTTGGTGCCCTACAGCTAAAACAGCCATCGATTTATGGGCTGCATCTCGTAAATGATAGGTCTCCGCAATAGTATGTGTCATTGGCTTCTCTATATACACATGGACGTTGTTGTTGAGGGCCTCAATAGCCATTGGGGCGTGCCAATGATCCGGGGTAGCAATTACAACTGCATCGATATCACCGCTATGGATCATTTCTTTGTAGGTAGCATATCGCTTGATCTTGTTCTCTGAAGTAGAAAACGAATTCAATGCCTTCTCTGCCCTAACATCAAAAATATCACACACGCCTGCCAGTTGTACATTCAGCTTTTCCTGTTTCAGGAAGTCTTCTAACCCTTTGTTATTTGGATTTTCCTGGACCTCAAGCTCCATATCGGCAATCCACTCTTTGGTTGCAAATCCCAACGAACGACAAAGTTGCTCCCCGCGGATACCAAAGCCGATAATACCCACCCGTATAGGGTCCCCTGAAATACCAGGCACCGCCGAGGGTAATGAAGGCGTAATATTGAGCTGCTCCAATATTTCAGTGCGCTCTTTTCGCTTTCCTACAGTGGAAGCCGCGCCAGCCCACCATACCGCTCCCAAAATGGGCAATCCACCCAGTCCTTTTAATAGATCCCTTCTTGTCCATTTCATGATACATCCGTTTTTGCAAGTTTTTGTTTTCTAAAAGCGCCAAGGCCAAACTTTTGCCCGGTGGGTATGTAGTATACCACTAACAATGCTACAAGCTCAATCAAATTTTTGTTCACAAACCAATAATTTCCTTCTACATTCAATTGGGTTAGCCCGGGAAAAGGAGGGTGCGATAAATAATACATCGCTAACAAACCAACCCCCACAATAGCGCCGATCCGTTCAAAAACGCCCAAAATAAGCGTTATCCCAACAATAACCAGCGCGGCCACATTTAAGGTATCTACCCAAGAGATTATACTATCATTCGCCAAAGCCGAGAAAATCGACTTTAAAGGTCCTTGTGCCGATGCAAGGTATCCATAGGACGTCCAATCCGGATTGTACATTTTTAGGATGCCTTCATACAAAAAATGCCACCCGATCAGAACGCGAAGAAGAGTGACAACAATAGTTACTTTGTTTTGATTTTGATTCATTGAAAATCGTTTACACTAACTTGAAGATAAAGATAGGCCGTTGAGACTAGGTAAACGTCAGCTAACCTCAAAGCCCAAGGTTAAAGATAGGTCACAAAAAGACATTTAAAAATGATTATTGTTAGAAAGTAGGGTTTCTTATGAGAGCGATCCGGGTTATTTGCCCGCTACATTGGCTGATTCATGAAGCAGGGAGGGCGCTCCGTAGAGATCAAAATCTGACGCTTCCGTGATGGTGATTTGCGTAAAATACCCAATTTTGAGATAATATTTTGCAGCATCTACCAATACCTCATTGTCCACGTCCGGAGAATCAAATTCCGTACGGCCAACAAAGTAATTCCCTTCTTTACGGTCAATAATGCATTGGAAGGTTTTCCCTATTTTTTCTTGATTTAGCTCCCAGGATATCTGCGCCTGGATCTCCATGATCGCATTTGCGCGTTGCTGTTTCACTGCTTCAGGGACATCATCCGATAAAGAATACGCATGAGTATTTTCTTCATGGCTATAGGTAAAGCATCCCAGTCGTTCGAAACGCATGGCTTTGACCCATTCCTTCAGTGTTTCAAAATCTTCTTCCGTTTCTCCGGGATACCCTACAATCAGTGTGGTTCGAATGGCCATTTCCGGAACGGCATTTCTAAAATCCTGAAGCAATCGGGTGGTTTTTACTTTGGTCGTACCCCTGCGCATGCTCTTTAAAACAGGATCTGCAATATGTTGTAAAGGGATGTCGATATAATTACAAATCTTAGGCTCCGTTCGCATTACCTCCAACACATCCATGGGAAAGCCCGTAGGAAAGGCATAGTGTAATCGGATCCATTCGATACCTTCTACCTTCGCCAATTGCCGTAACAGATCGGCCAGATTGCGTTTTTTATACAGGTCTAAACCATAATAGGTCAAATCCTGGGCAATTAGGATCAACTCTTTTACCCCATTTGCTGCCAAACTAGTAGCTTCAACAACTAAATCTTCCATGGGTTTGCTTTTGTGCTTGCCCCGCATTAGTGGAATGGCACAAAACGAGCAGGGCCTATCACAGCCTTCTGCAATTTTCAAGTAAGCATAATTCTTTGGGGTGGTTGTTAAACGCTCGCCTAGCAGTTCGTGCTTATAATCTGCCCCCAGTGCCTTTAGTAGGTTAGGAAGGTCACTGGTACCGAAATACTGATCTACATTTGGTATTTCCAGTTCCAAATCCGGTTTGTAGCGCTCGCTCAAACAACCGGTGACAAATACCTTGTCTACTTCTCCAGCTTCTTTCTTTTGTACATACTCCAGAATGGTATTGACACTTTCTTCTTTCGCATTAGCTATAAATCCGCAGGTATTAATGACCACTACATTCCCATCTTCTTCATGCACCACCTCCTTGTTGCTGGCCTTTAATTGTCCCATTAACACCTCGGAGTCGTAAACATTTTTGCTGCACCCGAGGGTGACCACATTGATCCTATTCCTTTTTAACGACTTCGTGCGCATACCTCGCTTAAAATGGAGGGCAAAAATACGAAAGTCCTGGCGTTAGTCCTGGTACCCTTCAGGAATTTTTCTCGCCTTGGTTAGATTTTCGAAAGCGGTACCCAATTGATATAGCTTCCCCTCCTGAAACTGTTTGGCGATAAAGGTGAGATTTACTGGTTCACCGCTTTCCCGGTAGCCCATGGGTACTGTTAACGCAGGATATTCTGCCACTGCAGCCACTCCGGCATCATAATTATTAATAGAAATTACCGCATCCAACCGATGCTCTGCCATTGGGGAGTTAAAATAGGCTCTCCCGTTGGTTTTCAAGCGTTGCTTTATTTCCAGCAATCCTTCAGCCGAAGTGGTATCGGCAAGGATACCGTCAAAACGCGCTTGCCCATACGGAATCCGCACCAGGCTGTCCTGCAGATTGAAATTCACCACATCTTCCACGGTTTGCATACCAATGGCCTCCTTATTTTTGGGTTGTGTAGAAAGGTATTGTGGCAGATCATTTTTCATATCAATGTTTAAAACGGATAAAAACCCGTCAAAT
>JANQHL010000031.1 GCA_028277085.1 Flavobacteriaceae bacterium | reverse complement strand
CTTTACCTCAATGACGGCAAAGGGACTTTTACGGCTTCCGATCAAGATATTCCTACTACATTTAAGAACATAGCAACCATCGAACCCTATGACTACGATAACGATGGTGATATGGACGTTTTTATTGGTTCCCGCAGTGTTGTTGGGGTCTATGGGTTAAGTCCTAACCATTTGTTATTGGAAAACCGGGAAGGCCAATTTGTTGATGCTACTGAAAGACGGGGTTACGACCTTAAAAAAGAAGGTATGGTCACGGATGCTATTTGGGCGGACATGGACGGGGACGGAAAAAGTGATTTAGTGACCGTTTCAGATTGGGATACGCCTAAAATCCACAGAAATACTGGCAGGAGGATACAACGTATGACAACTTCATTGGATAGTCTTTTTGGTTGGTGGAATACCGTTGAAGCTGCAGATTTAGATGAGGATGGGGATCTGGATCTAATTTTAGGTAACCAGGGAGAAAACCTGCATTATAAACCAGCAGAAGGACATCCTATGAAACTATGGATTAACGATTTTGATGGTAATGGTACCATTGAGCAAATTGTTACTATCCATGAAAACGGTGGAGATTATCCCATACACCAAAAGAAAGAAGTTACGGGACAATTGGTGTCCTTGAAAAAAGAAAACTTAAAGGCTTCAGATTATGCTAAAAGGACGATACAACAGCTATTTCCTGAAGCAATCATTGAGCAATCCATTGTAAAGCAAAGCTCCCTTTCGGCCTCAGTATTAGCGATCAATGATGGAGATGGAAAATTCAGCATCATCAAATTACCCTCAAGAGCTCAGTTTTCGTGCATTTGTGGTATTAGCTGCGTGGACGTAAACGAGGATGGAAACCTGGATTTGGTAATGGCAGGGAACAACTTTGAGTTTAAACCGCAATTTTCACGCTTAGATGCCAATTTTGGCAACGTACTTTTAGGGGACGGAAAGCTAAACTTTGAATGGCAAAATTACGCGGATAGTGGCTTCTTTATTCGAGAAGAAGTCAAACATCTTAAAACGGTTAGGGATAACAATAACAACTTGTTCTTGGTAGCTGCTATCAACGAAGGGAAACCTAAAATCTTTGCTTTGCAATGAAAAGTATCCGTTTTTGCGTATTGATTTTAGTCGTAACGGGCTGTACAAAAGGAGGAGAATTGTTTGACAATCCTTCGCCTAAAAAAACAGGAATCGATTTTTCCAATACGATCACCGAGACCGACGATCTTAATATCCTGGATTACCTCTACTTTTACAATGGTGGTGGAGTAGCCATTGGAGATATCAATAATGATGGCCTTCCCGATATCTACCTCTCTGGGAACCAAGTGAAAAACAAGCTTTACCTTAACAAGGGTGACCTAACTTTTGAGGACATCACCGAAAAGGCAGGGGTAGCCGGGGAAAGTTCATGGAATACAGGAACTACCATGGCAGATGTTAACGGTGACGGCCTTTTGGATATTTATGTTTGTGCTGTGGTGGGCATCAATGGTTTCGGAGGATATAATGAACTCTTCATAAACAATGGCGACCTTACTTTTTCCGAACAGGCACAACAATACGGATTAGATTTTGAGTCATACAGCTCTTCTGCTACTTTTTTGGATTACGATTTAGATGGTGATTTAGACGTGTATCTCTTAAACCATGCCATACATACCTCGAAATCCTTTGGTAAAGCAGACCTTCGCCATCAACGCAACTATGAGACTGGTGATAAATTACTCCAAAACAACAACGGCAAGTTTACAGATGTAAGTGAAAAAGCTGGGATTTACGGCGGGATAAATGGGTACGGTTTAGGCGTTGCGGTATCCGATTTCAACCTGGATGGTTACCCGGACCTATATGTTGGAAATGATTTTCACGAAGATGATTACTACTATTTGAACAATGGCGACGGGACTTTTACAGAAAGTCTCCGTCAACATTTTGGCCATACTACCCGTTTTTCTATGGGAAATGACGTGGCAGATATCAATCATGATGGACTACCGGATTTAATCTCCCTGGATATGTTGCCGGAAGATGAATTTGCACTAAAATCCTCGGAAGGCGATGACAACCTCCAGGTACAAAAACTTCGGGTTGAAGATTTTGGATACCATTACCAGTTTACCAGAAACATGCTTTATGTCAATCAACCGGATGGCAACTACATGGAAACGGCCTTATTAAGTGGTGTAGCTGCTACGGATTGGAGCTGGAGCACCCTTTTTGCGGATTATGACCAGGATGGCCATCAAGACCTGTTTGTGGCTAACGGCATTCCTAAACGTCCTAATAATTTGGACTTTATAAAGTTTGTCTCCAGTGAACAGATCCAAGACAAAATCAATAACACAAAGTTGGTAGACCAGGAAGCTTTAGACCTGATGCCCTCCGGAGCAGTACGAAATTTTGTGTTCAAGGGAAGTGGTACCCTTAACTTTGATGATAAATCGTCACAATGGATCGCAAATGATACCCTTATCTCAGGGGCAACTGCTTATGGGGACCTGGACAATGACGGGGATTTAGACCTGGTGGTTAACAACCTCAATGATCTTAGCTCGATTTATGAAAACAAAACAGATGACGATGCCAATTATTTAAAAATACGATTGTCGTATCCCTCTAAAAATCCATATGGAATTGGTTCAAAAGTATATGCCTACCACAACGGCAAATTACAGTTCAAAGAACTGTTCCCTACAAGAGGATTTCAGGCATCTTCAGAGCCTATCATTCATTTTGGCTTAGGAAATACCACCGTTTTGGACTCCCTTAAGATCGTCTGGCCCAATAACACCTTTCAAACCATAACAGCTATAACTGCCAACCAGACCGTAACAGTATCACCGACCAACAATAAACCCTTCGATTTAAATACCTTAAAGCCGGCTGTAACCCCTTTATTTGTAAAAGACACTTCCAATCTGGGGATCCAATTTGTTCACAAAGAAGACAACTACCTCGATTTCAACCGCGAGAAATTAATCCCCTATAAAATTTCGGATAGAGGTCCGGCCTTTGCCAAAGGAGATTTGACCGGGGACGGAAAAACCGATCTTTTTTTCGGGGGATCAAAATTCTCTCCTGCTACTTTTTATAAGCAAGCGGATAGTTCTTTCGTAAACGCAAACTTCCTTGCAATAAGAAAAGACTCCGTAACAGAGAATATATCAGCTTTCATTGCTGATTTGAACAATGATGGAAAAAATGACTTACTGGTTGGAAACGGAGGTGGAGATTTCTATGGCGAAGCCCAACCCTTACTGGATAAATTGTATCTCTCAGATAGCGATGGCTTTAAGCCTAAACATTTACCGGAAATGTTTGTAAATACCTCCGTGGTCAAACCTTTTGATTTTGACAAAGATGGGGATCTGGATATTTTCATCGGAGGACATATGCTTACCGGACAATTTGGAAATGTAGTTGACTCTCACCTCTATATCAACCAAAATGGCAGCTTTGAAATAGATAGCGGATTTAAAGTAACAGGAATGGTCACAGATGCTATCTGGGATGATTTTGATCAGGATGGAGAAACAGATTTAATCGTTGTGGGAGAATGGATGTCTCCAAAGTTCTTTAAAAATAATGGGGATTCCCTATCTGAAATTTCGATCCCTAATATAACCGGGCTCTGGCAAAGTATACAACCTTTTGATATGGATGAAGACGGGGATACGGACTACCTCCTTGGAAATTGGGGGTTAAACACCAAATTCAAAGCTTCAAAAAAATATCCTTTACGATTGTATTATGCCGATTTTGACAACAACGGTCAAACCGAAACCATTACTTCTTTTGCTAAAAACGGAACGTATTACACTTTGGAAGGTTTAGATGGCCTGGCTTCACAGATGGTTACCCTTAGAAAAAAATTTACTTCCTACCACTCCGCTGCCGGAAAATCCATAAATGAACTATTTGACCCAAAACTACTCCAAGAAGTTAAAGTTCTAGAGGTTAATACCTTGTCTTCCGGTTATTTGAAAAATGAAGATGGCAATTTTACTTTTGTTTCCTTTCCCGAAGAACTACAGGTTGCTCCTATTATGGCTTTTGCGCTGGACGACTTTAACGGCGATGGAAAAAAAGAGGTCCTTTCGGGAGGAAACTATTTTGGGGTTAAACCCTATCACGGTAGATTTGATTCATTTCCAGGAGCCTTGATAGAAAATGAAAATGAAATAATTTTGGGGAACCTCCTGGGACTGGATTTGACCCAGAAATCCGTTAGACATATGACAACAATAGCATTGAACAATACAAAATATCTATTGGTCATCTACAACGACCGACATCTTGAAACGTACAAAATCAATACACTATAAATAGGGATTTATGAAAAGGATAGCAAGCATCTTTTGTTTCGTTTTTGTTCTTTTTTCCTGCAATAAAGAACAAGAAGCAATAACAATCACCTCAGAAGATTTCCATGCTGCGGTGGATAAGGTCACGGAAATTATGGTGCACGATATTTTTTCTCCACCAGTAGCCAGTCGTATCTATGCCTATCCCAATATAGCGGCTTATGAAATTTTAGCTCAAAACGATAGCATGTACCAGTCCCTTTCTGGTCAACTTCGTGAATTGAAAAGTATTCCCGGTCCATCGGTGACATCGGTAAATCATGAATTAGCCGCGCTTGTGGCACATTTGGATGTTAGCCGAAGGCTGATCTTTTCTGAAGATAAAATGACAGTCTACAGGGATAGCCTGTACGCGATATGGAAAACTCAAAATGAACAGGAGTTTCGCGCGTCCGAGGAATATGGCCTGCAAGTTGCAGCGTTCATTGCCTCCTGGATGGACAAAGATAATTACAAACAGACACGCACAATGCCTAAATTCTCTGTGGATACCGGCGACCCTTCGCGATGGCAACCTACACCCCCCGCCTATATGGATGGCATTGAACCGCATTGGAATAAAATACGTCCATTTATCATAGACTCGTCCGGACAATTCAAACCTGCCCCACCTCCCCCATTTTCTATGGAACAGAATTCTGATTTTTACAACGAAGTCAAAGAGGTTTATGACATCAGCAATGAAATTACCGCAAAAGGTGACGAATCTGAAGAAGTGGCTATTGCACAATTCTGGGATTGTAACCCCTACGTTTCGGTTACAAGAGGGCATCTAATGTTCGCCACAAAAAAAATTACTCCAGGCGCCCATTGGATAGGTATTGCTAAAATAGCATCTAGAGCGTCTAATGCAGATGTAAGAAAAACGGTATACACTTACGCCAAAACTTCTATCGCCATAGCGGATGCTTTTATAAGTTGCTGGGACGAGAAATATCGGAGTAACCTCATTCGTCCGGAGACATTGATCAATGAACATATTGATGACAGCTGGGAACCCGTGTTGCAAACACCCCCTTTTCCCGAGTATACCAGCGGTCATAGCGTGGTATCCGGAGCCGCCGCAGTTGCATTGACCAGTATTTACGGTGATAACTTTGCCTTTGACGACGATACCGAACTCCAATATGGTCTTCCAATACGCTCTTTTAATTCCTTTAGGGAAGCTGCTGACGAAGCTGCCATTAGCCGAATGTATGGCGGTATACACTATCGAAAAGCGGTAGAGGTAGGCGTAAAGCAAGGAAGGGATTTAGGAGCCTTCATTGTGGCAAATTTACAAATGGAACATAAAGACAAAATCATCTCAAATCAATAGAATTTTATGAAAAAAGTGATTTACGGGGCTCTTTTTATTATTGTTGGGGCGTTGCTTTGGTACTTGTTCATAAAACCATCGGATTATACCATTCGATTCGAAGCGAAAACCTTCCCAGGGGCAATTAATCAAAATTTAAAACTCTGGGATACTACTTTAGACACCGTTCAAAAATTGAGACAAGAGGGGGATCTATACCATTTAACACAAATGCTGAAGTTTGGAGATTCCGTTCATGAATACAAATGGAAAATTAAGCCGCTTACGGACTCCACCTCAAAAGTAATTGTAAATGTCAGGGATGAAAAACACAGTTTCATGAATAAAGTCCAGGTTCCCTTTAAAGAAACGGATTTTGTAAAACGAAGCAAAAAAACCGTCCTGAATTATATGGAAAGCCTAAATGACCATATTGATAATTTTAAGGTAACGATTGTTGGAGAGGAAGACGTTCCCACGAAGTACATTGCCTATATCCCCATAAAAGTAACGCAATTGCAAAAAGCCGGAGGGATGATGAAGAATTTTTCTTTTCTCACCGGCGAACTGTATAGTCATGGGGTAAAATTGGATGGTCCACCAATGGTTGAAGTTACCAAATGGAACAGGGAGAATGATAGCTTACACTACAACTTTGGCCAACCTATTATTCGTTCAGAACGATTACCCATTGGTACGGAGATTAAATATAAACGGATTTTCAAAAAACGAGCCTTGAAAGCCGAATACAATGGTAACTATATGACTTCTGACAGAGCTTGGTATGCCTTGATGGATTATGCAAAAAAGAATAATATTGAAGTGATTCCGGAACCCGTTGAGATCTTTTTCAATAAGCCCATCGGAACTGGTGATATCCACTGGAAATCTGAAATTTATATGCCCATTAAGGAATCCGATGAATAAAATTGGGATCGTTATTGGATTGCTCTTTCTACAGGCCTGTGCCCAAAAGCCATATCATGGAGCGCTCGAATTTTCAGGGAAATTCCCCTCCCGACTTACCGAGGTATCAGGAATTGACATGGCAGGGGACGGTAGTCTTTGGGTATTGGAAGATAATGGTAATAAGGATAAACTTTATCAGATCTCTGAAATGGCGCAAGTGGTCAGGGAGTTTAAGGTAGACAATGCCAAAAACAGGGATTGGGAAGACCTCGCTATCTCAAAAGACGGTACATTTTTCATAGGAGATTTTGGGAATAACGGGAATAGCCGAAAGGATTTGATCATTTATAAAGTCCCTGCTACCGAATTTCAAAAAAAACAACCTAAAGCAGATAAAATTAGGTTCCACTACCCGGAACAAAAGAAGTTTCCCCCAAAATCAAAGGAACTGCACTTTGACGCTGAAGGATTTTTTCACTGGGAAGGACATCTTTATATTTTCACCAAGAACAGGTCGAGACCTTATGACGGCAAAACATTCATCTATCGTATCTCGGATAAGGCAGAAAATCAAAAGGCGCAGTTACTTGGAAGTCTTGTCCTTTGTAAAGATCAGGATCATTGTTCTGTGACCGGGGCCGATATTTCGAAAGATGGGAAAACGATTGTTTTAATCGGTTATGGAAGGATCTATGTGCTGTCCGATTTTTCTTTTCCCAAGCTAGACGAAGCCAGGGTAACCACTATTGATCTAGCTTACGAAACCCAAATTGAATCGGTTTGTTTTATTAACGATTCTACCCTGCTGATTGCGGACGAACAATCCAAAACCAAAGGAAGAAATTTATACAAGTATCTTCTAAAATGATATCCTATCGTACCCTATACCTACTCCTTCAAATTAAAGTGGATAGGATCAAAAGCCAAAACCAAAGCCAAAGGCAAAACGCAGTCCGTCTACACTATTAAAAAGCCCAACATTGGCCGAGAGGATCCCAGCGCCATTGGCAAAAAATCCAGCCCCATAGGAATTATGCCATCTTGTAGAATTATCATCCGGGAACCACACTCTTCCGTAATCAAACCCACCGAAAATACCAGGGGTCACCGGCAATAAGCCCGTACGCCTTTTTCTAAAGCTCCATCGGATATCCGTGTTTTGGAAATAGGCAGATTTCCCTGTAAAGCGTTGAAAACGGAACCCTCTTAAACCGTTGTTTGCCCCGATACTGGCTCCTTGATAGAACTCAAAGCCGTCACCGATATTAACGTGCCCATTAAACTCTGTTGCCAGTACCACACTTCCATTGGAGGCAATCTTGTAAGCAAAGGCAAGGCTGGGAATTACGTATCCAAAAGTTCTATCACTATCATTCAGATTTGCGGTGTACCCCCCTTGTAATGAAAACGCCATGCCCATAGTTGGAAAGGCTTCATCATCTGCATTGGAGTAGCTGTATTCCGCGTTGACGCCCACAAACTCCTGCTGTGTATCCCGTCCGGCATCGGTGAAAAACCCGTCTATAAAGCGATCCTCCGTTTCCTCCACTTCGAAATTCTGATAGGCAACCCCCAATTTAACTACAGACCCCAATTGCCCCCTCCAGACAAGCGAAGGCGCAAATTCTAAAGTGCGAATCTTTACCCTATTAAAGTCAAACTCCAGGTCATCATCAAAATTTGGCGTCTCATTGCCAAAACCAAAAAAGTTGATCGCAAAATTAGGGCTGGTAAACCTCGCCGCAAGTTCCAGGTTCACTTTTTCGAAAATGTGGGCAAATTCCCCTGAGTACCGCAAATCAAAACCACTGGTGGCAAAATAAAAGCCAGCGCTTACCGTATGTTGCTGGGTAAAGGGATTCTTCCTAAATCCGTTGAAAGTGTAGGTATTCGTAAGTCCCAAGTTGATTCCATCATCCGGATTAAACCCTATGGCTGGCAGCAATTGATTATTGCTTGCTTTGACCTCTAAAAATTGGTAGGTATTTGTATCGTAGTCATTTATTTTATGTATCCGGCCACGAAACGCTTCATCATAAGTGTTCTTTTTTAGTTTAGAATCATAAACATGTACATTTTTACTTCCGTTTTGAATCTTGTAAATGTCGTTATTCTGTCCCCCAATTAATCGCACTTTGATCTTCCCGGCGTTGCCTACCACCTCCATAACATCATCATCGTCTAGTCCATAAACCCAAATCTCTTTTGTATACTCCGGATTATAAATCCGATCAAAAAACAAATCTGACTTCTCTCCCCCCTTAATTCGATATCCTTTCACGTCCAACTTTCCCTCAGGCAAAGGTGTAACCACGAAGTGGTCATCCTTGTCCGTCCCGGTAACCACACTGTATTTGTTAATCACTCGAAAGTACATTTCTGCCGTTTGCGACAGTTGATTCTTCCTGGCCAAAAGAATTTCTTTAATCTCGGTTACCGTTTCATCCCGAACTTCCTCGGGAAAAGCTTTAAATGCCTCATCAATACTTTTTTCATCAATATTTTCCTGAATATACTTTGCTTGTGCCAGCCAGGTATCCAGATCCGCCTCCGCAAGCAGCGCCATATCCAATGCAAAAGTTCTTGGAGAAGAATTAAATCCCTTAACATTCCGAATTTCTTCCTGAAACCCTTCAAATAACTGCAACGAAGGAACAGTACGAGTAGCGACAGCCATCAAAGCCCCGTCCCCCATAATCGAAAATGCCTGATCTCTATCTCGCGGTATTGGTTTAAAGACCTTTGTACCATCTTCTTGTTTGAATTGTGCCCATCGCCATTGATCTGTATGGCGATCCCAATCCCCAATTAACATATCAAAAAGTCGTGCCCGAGCATAGGTGGCCTTATCCAGGCGATACTCTTCATCTTTCCGCAACTTCTCCATGAAATCCGTAGTGCTCTCTATTTTCCTGGCAAAACCAAAACTCTCCAGATCATCGTGTCCTTCCGAAACATGCTCTTCAATCATATAGAGTTCATCGCCAAATTCAGAATTAAAACTTCCTAAGGCCGATTGTTTTGGAATGTAGTACAAGGTGGGATTTGTATGATACAGCCCAACAGCATCGGAAAGACCCCCAACAACAAAAGGAGCGTAAGGATGTGCTCCGGTATAAAAATCCTTAAGAATGGCCTCTGTAACAGTTCCATCAAAATCACCAACAATATACTGATCCTTAAAAGCGATTGCTTGCAAGTACAATTCTGCACTTTTGCGCAATGCCCGCATGACGAATTGCCTTCCGTCCCTATGTTGTAATCGAAGCGATTTGGATTGATTTCCGCCTCCTTTTCTCACAGGTTGTAACCCTCCAAAAAGCGTGTCTAAATTTACTGTGGGTGCCTTAACCTTTGTGGCATAGTATTTTCGGTACCGCTCTCCCCAGACCGTCCTAAAAAAGCCCGTTTTATCCACTTCCTCTTCAGTGTAAACGGAAGCGCTAACAAAGGCCGGCATTTCTTTGCTGGTTTCAAATTCTTTTTCTACCCTGTTGGGCGGTAACACTTCCGAAGTAAATGCCGGGTTGGTGTTCCCATTGTCTACAGTATAAAAGTTGACCTCCGAAGAACCGTCTTTAAACACCTCTAAAACCGCATAGCCCATTTGCCCAGACGAAAATTTGCTTCCATTTAGCAAACGGGTTGCTCCGGTTTTGGCTCCAGATCCACTAACGATTTGAGGTGTATTCTCTTCAACAATATACTGCAGCGTATGTTCATGTCCGGAAACGAAAATAACCTTATCCGATTTCTGTGCAAGCGTCACCACTCTTTTCCGTAGCTCATTATATCGCTTATTCTGTATGTCCTCAGTAGATACACCAGAGGTCCTTCGCAATACGTTGGCCAAGGTGCCCAATACGGGCAGTGGAATCTTACCATTGTTTGGAAAAATATGTTGCCGAAACGAATATTGTCCCCCGTGGGAACCATAGGTGAACATGGGATGATGTAGCGCTATTAGTGTAGTACGCTGACGGTTGTCCTTGATCTCATCTTCCAATTCCAAAAAAAACTGCTCACGATCCTTGATCTCACAATCATCGTTAATCGTAGGGTGTTTATCCCAGTTGACAAGGAACCATTTTGTATCCAATATAATGACCACAATATCGTCCCCTATTTCAATGGTTTCCATGGGACAACCGTTTTCCGGAAAAAAGACCTCCTTGCTATCTAACTGCTCTTCAATATATTTTTCCTGTCGTTTTACGCCTTTTAATCCATCGCCGTACCAATCGTGATTTCCGGGGATAAATACGGTTTCCCCTTTGAAATTCGCTAAGGTCTCTAATTGGGCTTGCAGGTGACTTTTGGCTTCGCTATATGCCTCGGGTTGCTCTTTCTTATCAGGAAGACCGGAAGGATAGATATTATCTCCGAGAAAAATTGCTGTACTGTTCGCCTCTGCCGCATCTAGCCTGGCTTTAAATGCTTCCAAGGCCGGATTCATTCCTCCTATAGGGGATTTTCCGGCATCACCTATAAGATAAAAGGTATGGCTCACCTCCTTGGCTTTCGAGGAAGAAAAAAGAGTAGTTTCTTCGGCATATTTAGGTTTATAGGTAGCGCACCCTGCCAGGAGGAGCACGGCCATCACCATGGGGTAGAATCTTTTCATATAAAAGTGTTTCACTCCAAAATTTTGTATTTTGGATATTTCAATATACAACTATGTCAGAAATCGTTCAAAAAGCAGAAGATTTTGTTACCGAACTCTTGACTAATGAACTGGATCCCAATTTTTTATACCACAATTTAAAACATACGCAACGAGTGGTAAAAAGTACAAGGGAACTTCTTGGTTTTTACGATTTACAAGATGAGGAAGTGGAGCAGCTTTTGCTCACCGCCTGGTTCCATGATACCGGTTATACTAAAGGGGTAGAAGAACATGAAGAAAATAGTTGTACGGTGGTTTCGGACTTTTTGAAAAAGGCCGGATATCCTCAGGAAAAAATTGCACATATTGAGGGGCTTATCCTGGCCACAAAACGATACCACGAACCGCAAAATCTCCATGAAGAGATAATTAGAGATGCTGATGCCTCACATTTTGCACAGAAAAGCTATTGGGAAACCACCGACTTTTTGAAAGAGGAGCTTGAAGCATTGGGAATTGGTAAGTATTCCCAAAAGGAATGGCGAGACATCAATATTAAAATGTTCCGAAATGAACATCGTTTCTACACCCAGTACGCCAAGGAAAACTGGGAAAGTGGTAAGGAGAAAAACCTGAAACAACTCGTAAAGGAAAAGAAGGACGAAAAAGATATTGCTAAAAAGGAAGCACTCAAAGCTAAGTATAAGACGGAAAGCCCTGATCGGGGAATTCAAACCTTATTTCGGGTCACTTTAAAAAACCATTTAACCCTTAGTGATATTGCGGATACCAAAGCAAACATCTTGTTGTCTGTAAATGCAATTATTATTTCCGTAGCCTTGTCCAATTTGATCCCTAAATTGGACAATCCTTCCAACACCTACCTTATTTATCCAACGGTCATTTTTATCACTTTTAGCGTGATTTCTATGGTGTTGGCCGTCTTGGCAACCCGCCCAAACGTCACCAGTGGAAAATTCACCAAAGAGGATGTAAAGCAGAAAAAAGTAAACCTATTGTTCTTTGGTAATTTTCATCAAATGCAATTGGACGATTATGAGTGGGCTATAAAGGAACTGGTAAAGGACCGGGACTATATTTATAATTCTCTCACTAAGGATCTGTATTTTTTGGGACTGGTATTGAATAGAAAGTATAAGATTTTAAGATATACCTACACCATCTTTATTATTGGGATTGTAATATCCGTTATCGCCTTTGGAATCGCCTTTCGTTATTTCGGTCCGGACCGACTGACATTTTAACCCAAATGAGGTAAAAGAATATTTAGTCAATTTTTCGTTTAATAAACCAAAAGTCCTTTAAGCTAAAATTGATATTAAGGGTATGTAGGCTTTCTTCAACCAAAATGCCGGTGATATCGCCGCGGCGTTGAAAACCGTATGAAATGTTCAAATGAGATAACGACCGTATCCCGAGTGGTATTCCCAACCCTGCCGTTATGGAATAAGAAGTAATAGGATTGTCATTTACTTCTAAATATCCTGTGTTGTAGTTGAATCCTGCCCTGTACTTTATTCTCCTTGAATATTTGTAACTGGTAGGATCTGCCACATACTGAAACCCTATAACGTACTGTTGTTCATCAACAAAAGTACCCACGTTATCCCGCTGCTCTGTTTCATTCCAAAGCGCTAAAACATAATCTACCGAGATACCCATACCGGGCATTGGTCGAAATAAAACGCCAGTATTTACCTGTGTTGGAAGCTGAAACGATGCTATTTTTTCATCCACCTCGTTTTCCACAGTTGAAGGAATAAAATCCAGGGTTTTTTCAACTATTCTATCCCTTCTTCCCGATAAAGAGGTGGTAAGGTCTACTCCCCAACCAAACGTGAGTTTCGGTGAAACATCGTATTGCAACCCTATTCCAAAGCGAACACCGCGATAATAGTTTTCTTCCAGTACATTTAATGTACTTTCACCCGGAAAGTTTAAGCTTGCATCAGTAATCTCGCGCTCCTCAATTGCCCCGAACAAGTAGGAGGCGTATATTCCGGCCCGGAAATTATTAATAATACTTCTTCCATACGAAACCCGCAAATCGTTTAATCCGCCTGTCCCAAAAACGTTGCTTGTAAAACTATCAAAGGAACCTTCTATGTTACTTTCCACTCCTATCAGCGAGTAACCCACATCGTTATAGGGACTTACAGATAGCCCGAAGGCGCTTTTGGCACCTAGACTGGAAGCTAATGCTATATTGGAAAAGCTACTGGCAATTCGGTTTTCTGAGGTATTCCTGTTCTGAATTGTGCTGATCTCCGCCAAAATTCCAAAATCGAATAAAAAGTTCTGCTCCCCCATTTTGCCATAGGAAGCAGGATTAAGGTTATTAATGTAACTGTTGTCTCCTATTGCATAGCCCCCATTTCCTATGGCATTGTTAATTCCAATATTAGAACTGCTGGATACCCCCAGTCCAAAAAGGGAGTACGGTGAGCCGGTTAAGTTATTGGTTTGACCTTGAAGTGTAAAGCAAAGTACTAAGGCAAACAGCGAAAGCGGCTTATTCATCATAAATCGCATAGGTAATAATGATTCTAGCCCTGAAATCCTGGTTGCGTTCTCCTTGCAAAACCAGTCCGTTGACCGTTTCGTTAAAACTTTCCTGAAAAAGGACCAAGGCACTTTCCGTTTCAGGTTGTTCGGTTAGCTTTTCATCCAAAAATATCCCTACCGGAATTTCATAAAGTAGTGTTCCGAATTCTTCCTCTTCTCCTACAACTACGCCCTGTACAAGCCCCGTTCCCGTTCGGATTTCCCGTGTTATCACATTGTTGGCATCGATAACAGCAATATTTAATGTATCCCTAATTGGGGTGATATCGGTTACGCTGCTACTTAAAGGTTTAATCTGAAGTACCGAACTCAAAATAGTTCCTGTGCCCGGAATATCATATAGGGTTTTAATAGTTGGGAAGGTGATCTTTGTTGCTAATCCTGTACCGGATTGAAGATAGGAGAGATTGTTGGCCATCTCAGATCGCAGCTCAATTTCTTGATCTGTTAATTCAGCCAAATCAGTACCCACAGTTTCTGCTTTGACATTGTGAAATGCAACCGGAGTTGCGGGAAAGGGGTTGATCACCAGGTCTAAAACCTCCTCTTCATCCTCCAACTCCCCCGGGATAGAGTAAAAAAACCTTAGATAGGTATCCTCTTGATTCCTTGAAAAACCAATTATGCTGCCATTATCATTTTCATTGGATAACAAGGCAAACCCAGGTAAATTATCCCTTAAATCATCATTATCATTGATTTCATCCTCCTGGATTTTGGAAAAAAGCTCCAACCCAAATTCCAAGGGCATTGAAATATGTAAGGAATCCTCATCAAAGGGTTCGGGGAGAAAAGTTTTGGAAACGATTGGAACGCTGTCAAACCTTAATGTGCTAGTGTTGTAAAAGACATCCTCGTCCGGAATGACTTCTTCCAGCAGTTGATGTACATTAATCTGCAAGGTCTTGGTAGTATCCTGATAAAAGTATTCGTCATATCCAAGAATCAGCGCTACACTATCCAGTTCGGCATCAGTTGAAATATCATAGGGCCCTGTTCCGAACTCCGCAACCGGAGCAATAAGTTCCAAGTAAGGATTGGCTTCCACCTTACCAAAATACGTATCGTTAAATCTCCCAAACAGTAGTCTATCGCTGGCCGAAGTATTGACACTGTCAAACTTGAACGTACTTAACTGCAAATCAAAGGTGTCAAGCACAAGTATCCTGACATTGGAGTCTACAAAATCCTGACCTACCTCCAAAGTGGGTATTTCACCAGATTCAAGAGAACATGCCAACAAAGAAATAAAGATAACAATGGACACTGCCAGTCTGTTCATGGCTTTTTAAAGGCAAATTAATGGCCCCATTAGCGCCTCAGAAGTATTATATACCAGTAGTAGCATTGTCTCTACTAATGGCAAGTATTTGACGGCTAACATCTTAATGCTACGGTAAATAGACAAAAACTCGCGCTTCATAGGAAGAACTCCCGGATTGGTATATTTTTTTTATCCCTGCTGGTATGGACCTATAGTTTTGGCTAAAAATTTCAAGTCTTTGAAACAACTGATTGCTATGTTGATCTTGATAACACCATTTTTAAAGACTCTCGCGCAAGGATCGGAGTCCGGTGGAAATATCACTTTCCAATATGCTACAGTACCAAGTTTAGGGAAACATCAGTTAGATTCCTTTTTGTTTTCCCTGGATGGTAATACAAGTCTGGGATTTGCTGATTTGTCGTTGGGGGTCTCTTACCAAAACAGCGAGTTCTTTTACTTTGATGTTTCGGGAATCAGTCAACTGGAACACTTTGAAAGATTTCATTTGCTTGCTCCTCACGTTGGAATATCACGGATATTGGCCAATGATTGGAGCTTAAAGGCCTATGCCAAGCCTGTGTTATCATCAAATTTATTAAGTAGCCTTTCTCAGGAAGACATCATACTCGGCTATAAATTCGAAATACAGAAGCGCTGGCAGCAAAATGATACATTTACAACATTAGCTTTAGGAATTGAGTATGGCACTACCGCATCGGGGACCCCAAGCTTATTTCCTGTGGTACGGTATCATAAAACAATAGGCGAACGTTTTGCTTTTGCTTTAGGGTATCCGTTTAACCACTTCAACTACCTCGTTTCAGACCGCCATACCGTTAACCTTAGCATGTCCTGGCAAGGGTTTTACTATAACAATTCCGAGTTGGCGATAGTCAATAACAGTACTTCCACAGCAAATACGAAACTCATCTTCAACGGCCTAGATTTACAGGCAGCGTATTTATACAAGATTCAACCCAGAATAACCACCGCCATAAAACTTGGATATTTAGCTTCCAACAACATGGAGATTGCAACTTCAGAGGGTACCTCCCTTTATGATTTTTCTCCTAACGACTCAATTTATTTTTCAATTGGACTTACATATAACTTAAAGATGGATTTGGATGGACAGAAAAAATAATAACTTCTTAGGAAACAGATTTTTGATCGCAACAATAACAGCACTATTTTTTGTGCTACTTGCTGGTTGTTCCAGCGATGATGATGATGATGATACCCTTGGGAATTGGGTGGATCGTTCAATTTTCGACGGTACGCCCAGAAGTGGTGCTTTTGCTTTCACAATTGGCAACCTAGGCTATATGGGAACAGGTTTTGATGGCGATGACCGCCTTTCCGATGTTTGGGTCTATGATATGGAAGGTAATTTTTGGGCCCAACTGGCTGACTTTCCTGGAATACCCAGAAGTTCTGCAGTGGCATTTACCATTAACAACAATGCATATGTTGGCTTGGGATATGACGGGGATGATGAATTGGGTGATTTCTATAGGTACAATATAGCCGCCAATTCATGGGATAGTATTTCTCCATTTGGCGGATCGGCAAGGAGGGGAGCCGTAGCTTTTAATTCTGGAACTCATGGATACGTAGGGACAGGATTTGATGGAGATAATGACAAAAAAGACTTCTGGCGCTACGAGCCGGATGACGATAGTTGGGTTGAGCTGGTAGGTTTTGGCGGAAATAAAAGAAGAGATGCAGCTACATTCTCCATTGGGAACAATGTGTATCTCGGCACTGGAGTATCCAACGGTTTAAACCAAACCGATTTTTGGGTTTTTAATATGGAAACAGAACAATGGAATCCCCTATTGGATTTGGACGATGATGACGATTATTTTATCCTCCGCAATAATGCGGTAGGATTCAGCATTGGCGATAAGGGCTATTTTGCTACCGGTGATGGGGGTTTTGGTGCCTCCGTTGACATCTGGGAATACGATCCTTCTACGGACCTATGGGAAGAAAAAACGGAGTATGAAGGTGCTACCAGACAAGGTGCCGTAGCCTTTTATAATGGCAACCGAGCCTTTTTAGCGTTAGGCCGAAGTGGAAACCTTTATCTAGACGATAATCGAGAATTCTTTCCAAATCAGGAGGAAGACGAAGATGATTAAAACGCTTTTGGTTGATTGTGAATATGTTTAGTAATTTTTAAGGGATCAAGCCAGTTTCGGAATAAGAGAGACTGGCTTTGATTTTGGTATGAGCACAAAAACACTACTTTCCTTGTTAACTTTGGTTGCTGTTAGTGGCAGTTTAATTCTTTTGACGGCGGTCAGAAACAAAGAAAGCTCGCTAAATACGGGCAATTTTTCCAAAGTATATAGCTTGAAAGTCAAAGAAAACAGGGAAACAGGCTATTGGCATTATGAAATATATAGGTTTAACAGGTTGGTGATCAAACAAGAATTTGTGCCAGGTCTCTCTCGAAGAATACGGTTTGCCGATAAACAGGAAGCAACAATAATAGGAGAATTGGTGCTCTCCCGGTTAAATAAGAATTTACCACCAACCATTACATCGAGCGATGTGGAAAAACACTTAGCAATAAAAAAGTAAACACCCTGTGGAACAAAAAACGGTAGCAAGGGAAATCTGGATACATATCATCGTTTGGATCTGCTTAATTCTATTTCCAACAGCCCTAAGTATCAATCAATTTGGTTTTGTCGATTCCGGATTTTTCCCAAGGGTATTTTTGAATCCCTTGTTAGTTTATGTCAACTACCTGCTCCTGGTTCCTAAACTATTACTAAAAAGAAAAATCTGGCTTTATATAGTTGTTTCCATAGTCTTTCTGGTGATTTTCAACTACGTTGTGAATAAAGCATTTTTACCAATGCCGCTTCGCAGATTCCAGGATTTTGCGGAGAGGGATACCATGAAAGCAGTTAAGTATGCTCCCTACTTCATGACTTTTATTGTATCATTTGCCTTTTTCTTACTTGGAGGGGTTTTAGCGCTTACCAAAGATTTCTATAAAAGAGACAGAATTACGCAAGCAATACGGGCGCAACGTAACGAAACAGAACTTCAATTTTTGCGGGCGCAATTGAATCCGCATTTTCTCTTTAACTCACTAAACAGTATTTATTCCATGGTAAGGAACAAATCCAACGATGCGCCGGATGCCGTTATTTCCTTATCAGAATTAATGCGGTATATGTTGTATGAAACCAAAGAAGATTTGGTGCCTTTGGCAAAAGAAATCGATTATATCAAAAACTATGTCGAGTTACAACTGTTTCGACTATCTGATCCGGAAAATGTAAAGCTACAGGTGAAAGGCGATTATTCCGATAAAAAGATACCGCCGCTCCTGCTAATTCCTTTTGTAGAGAATGCGTTCAAATACGGTACGGATTTTAAAGGTAAAACTGAGGTTTCCATTAAAATGGAAGTACTTGGCAATAGCTTGTTTTTTGAAGCAAACAATAAAATAAATACCTATCGTAAGGATAAAATAAATTCCGGAATAGGCTTGGAAAATATAAGAACAAGATTGGCGCTGTTATTCCCTGATACCCATGTTTTGAATATTAATAAAACCAAGGAAAGCTTTCTCGTTCAACTGGAATTAAATCTATAAAAATGAAATGCATAATAATTGATGACGAACCCCTGGCGTTAGGAATCATCAAATCCTACTGCAATGACATGGGAGGGCTTGAAGTGATGGGGGCTTTTAACAATCCGCTACAAGCCATTGATAGCATCCAGAAAGAAGAGGTGGATCTGATCTTTTTGGATATTGAGATGCCGCAAATAACAGGATTGGATTTTATTACGGCCATTGACAAAAAGCCACTCTTTATTTTTACTACCGCTTACCCGCAATATGCCATCGAAGGATTTGAACTGAATGCAGTAGACTATCTTGTAAAACCTATCCCTTTTCCCAGATTCATCAAAGCCGTTAATCGAGCCAAAGAACTACTTAAATTAAAGGATACTATTACTAATTCCGGAAATATTTCCTCCGCTACCGGAGCAGCCAATACAGAGCACGAATTTATTTTCGTCAAGGCCGACTATGGCAACGTTAAAATACGGTTGGAAGACATTGTTTACATACAGGGGCTTAAAGACTATCTTAAGATCTATGTGGTCAATAAAAAACCAATTCTAACATTAATGAACTTCAGGGATATTCAGGAAAAACTGGGACGTGATTACTTTTTCAGGGTGCATCGATCCTTTATTGTTAATATTCATAAGATTGAATCCATCCAGCGGAGTAAAATTATCATTAGGGATATGCGAATCCCCATTGGTGAAAGTTACAAGGAGAGTTTCCTGAATCGAGTAGGGTTATAGTGGGAGCGAATACGCTCAAAACTATCTAAAACTAAGCTAGGCTTTCAGCGCCTCCATTAAATCAGCATAGGTGTAGGTCTTCTCAGAAGCTTCGTCGGTTTTATATAGGATCTCCGCTCGAATCGCTTTTAACCCGGTTACCCCCTGTAAGCCTTCTAACTCCACAATTTCAATATTGTTGGTGAAATACCCTTTATGTTTTAGAAAATGTACATAGCGTAGATATTCCCGCTCGTCCTTTTTCTGGGAATAGACAATGGATAATTTACCTTTCTCGGTCAGTCGTTTCCTTGATCCCTTGATCAATGATTTATCGATCCGCTTTTTGATGATTTCGTACCTGGCATTATAGGTGCCATCAACATCAAATCGTTTTTCATCCATTCGAAAACGGATGCCCAAGGGTGTGCTGTACACCAATAACAGGGAGGCCACATCCAAGGGTACCGGGAGTTTAGGTTTTAAGACATAATGCTTGTTCTCCATTTCTACCATTACCTGCAACTGCCACAATCTCAGGTTGCTAAGGTAAAGTTCATCAAAAGTGCGATTGTTAGCGATAGCACTTCCTATGTAAAGATTATGCTCTACCCCGTCCGTCTTGTAGCGTTCAAAATAATGCGGAAACATTTCCTGGGCTTCTGATTGCCGTTGGTCCAGTAAGGCCGCTAATTGCATATTAATCTCTTGGACACTCTCATCGTAATTGCGTCTGTGATCATAATACGATTCTGTGCTCTCATCAATTTTGGATTCGTAGACTTCAATCAATCTTTTTATGCTGGTATCCTCACGTTTAAGGTGATGAAATGCCGGATTGATCTCCTCCTGAACAAAGTCAAAGATGGCTTGCTCGGTATTTGTATACAACACCTCTTTCACCTCTTCCAAATGGCTGTTTACCCGGAACATCAATTCCTCATAAATTGGAAGTTTCAAGGTATCCAGTGCCTGTTGCAAAATATCCCCGATCTCTGAAAGTTGTATCATGAGATCGCGTTGAATGGCCTGGTTTCTTTCTTTGGAAGATTCCTTAATGTCAATCTGACCATATAGGGGATACACCTCTTTAAAGACTATTTCCTGAAAAGAAGGGCGTTTTCCCTGTAGTTCCTCGGCCATAAAACGCTTGGCTTCTTCCTGAAATTTCCAGTACACCGAAGAATGCACAGTAGTACATTCGTGTTGAATTATAGCATCAATTAAGTTCTGTTCTTCCTCAATGGATCGCAAGACCGCGGAAACGATAAATGGCATTACATCTACCAGTTTTGTGGCATTTACGCTATTCAACTCATTTACCTTATCCGAAACCAGCTCCAATACCCCTAATAAATTACCATCTTCTGCTATGGGGGCCAGGATAGCACTTTTTACACCTTGTTTATGTAAGTTTTTGTAAGGCTGTCCTCCCCCGGATTTTTCAAGGTATTTCTCCACGTTGCTTATTGCAACAAAATCACTGTTGTACAACAATTTATCATAGGAAAAATCACACAGCATGGCATCACATGACTCCATCTCTTTCCCTTTCAATATGTAGCTTTCAATCCCTTTTCCATGAATCTTGAGAAATCGATTGGTCACCGAATCATAGCCTGCAAAACCAACGTTAATTGTATTCAGGCCAAAAAGTGAGCGGAAGGTTTCCTGGAAGCTATCAATGAAGTTATCATTCGTCCGCTTGTTACCGCCTATCAAGGTAGACTTGATTTCTGAAATAGAATGCTCCGCAGTAACATCAAACATATTGGAAATAGCAAACCCTTTGGAAACAAAACTGTTCGGTGGAATTTTCTCCTTCCAGAGTTCGAGATCGTCAAAGTTTTCCAACAATTCGTCAATATCTGCCTGGGTCAACTCCTTTGCTTTTTCCGTGGGGTCGATCTCCATAAAATCCGCATTGTACAGAATGCGATAGTGCCGCATTACCCCATTGGCATCAGGAATATCGTAGAACAACGGCCGCTTGAAATCCATTTTGAAACCGTAGTAGAAATTTAGTATCACGGTGCATTGCAGGATGTATTGCAAGTTGTCCGGTAAATTCCGGATCTCTAGCTGAAAGTCCTCTCCTGCATCTTGCAAAATCTTTTTAAATCGCTCGGAAGAGTTAAAAACAAGATTGGCAAATGGAATGGAAGCAGTTTTGATCTCATTTTGAGTTAATACTTCAGAAAACGTATCCATTAATATAGTGTGGATAACGTCTTTTCTCTTCTCTATTATTGATAAGTCATCAAATCCCTCCCGAAGTTCCGGGTAAGGGGCCTGCACGTCCAAAATGTATTTTGCCCGCTGCCGCAATAGCTCATTGTCACTCTCCAGCATGGCATCGTATTGCTGCAACAACTTGTTAAAGCTAACCAGTTGAATCAGCGGGGCTTCTCCAGTGTAGTGCTGTTCCATACCTCTATTGGTCTTGGTTTAATGTGTAAAATTACAAAAAGCGTCCGTATACTATTGTTAACGTATTGTTTACGGATTTTTGGACTTTTTTTGGATATTTAGATAAATAAATCCAATGTCTGCCAACAAAAGACTGCAAAAAGCCTACGAATCGGCCAAGAGAATTCCCTTCAGCGACACCTCTAAGTTCATTTTCTTTAGTGATTGCCATCGCGGAGATAACAGTTTTGCAGACGATTTTGCCAATAATCGCAACATCTATTTTCACGCCTTAAACCACTATTATCGCCAAGGGTTCCAGTATTGTGAACTGGGGGATGGGGACGAGCTATGGGAAAATGTTCATTTCGAACCTATTTTTGAAGCCCACAAAAATGTTTTTCAACTCCTGAGACAATTCCACTTGGAAGGCAGATTGCATATGGTCTGGGGCAATCACGACATGGTATATAGAAATCCCAGTTATGTAGAAAAACACCTTACCCACTATTTTGAACCGATAGAAGGCAAAGACATGGCCTTATTTGAGGGCATTGTGTACCATGAGGCGCTAATATTACAGCACAAAGTAACCGGACAGGAGATCTTTTGTACCCATGGCCACCAGGCAGACTGGTGGAACTATGTCTGCTGGAGAATTGGGCGTTTTCTGGTGCGGGTACTGTGGAAGCCGTTACAAGTTGTCGGGATCGCAGACCCTACAAGCCCTGCAAAGAACTACAAGGAGTTGATCCGTATTGAACGCCGTATTAAGAGGTGGATATTGAGAAATAACCTGAAGATGACCATTGCGGGACACACCCACCGTCCCCGATTTCCCGAACCCGGACAAATCCCCTTTTTTAACGACGGAAGCTGCGTTCATCCACGGAGCATCACTGGCATTGAGCTTGAAAACGGTGAGATTTCCCTGGTCAAATGGCATATTGACACAAAACCGGATGGCACCTTGCAAATTGTAAGGGTGTTGCTGGAAGGTCCGGAAAAACTTGCAGATTACATTCCTACTTAAACCCTATTGGCCAGATTTCGTATAGCGGCAATAAACTGATCTAGCTCTTCGGTTGTGGTATACACATTGGGTGTAATTCGGCAACCCTGTACATTCTCATAGTCTATCGCGACCGTCCAGATCTGAAACTCCTCCAGCAAGGTTTTTGCCAGATCATGCGGTTTCATATGCTTAATTCCAACATTAGCTATTCCACAGCTTCTATAGGATTCCACAGGGGTGTTAACAACAACGTTTTTTACATTCCGAAGTGAATCGCTCCAATATTTTTGAATAAAGCGCAGGCGCTCCTCCTTTCTTTGTAGCCCGATCATATTCAAATAGTCTATAGCATCGTTAATGGTCAAATCGGTGTGGACAGGGTGTGTCCCAGTGTGATTTAACCTTCTGATCTTGGTCACATCATCCTCATGTTCCGCTAAAAGCGGCCAAATTTTAGGGATATGTCTTTTGTTCACGTACAAAATCCCCGCACCAAGCGGGACACTCAACCATTTATGCAGGCTGGAGCCATAATAATCACAGTTCAATGCTTCAATGTCCACTTTTATATGTCCTACACAATGTGCACCATCTACCATTACTTCAACACCATACGAATGTGCCATATCACAAATTTTCCGAATAGGTAAGATTTGCCCGGTAATGTTCACCATGTGGCAAACCATCAATAATTTGGTTTTTGGTGTAATCTGCGATTCGTACAACGCGACAATTTCCTCGTCCGAGGCAGGATGATTAGGCAATGAAACCTCTTTGCACACCATCCCATAGCGTTTTTGTTGCTGGAAAAAGTGCATCCGCATTGCACCGTAATCCTGTTTGGCAAAAACAGCTTCATCTCCTTTTTCCCAAGGGTACCCTCCAATAATCATATCAAGTGACTCCGTAGTGTTCCTGGTAATAATAAGTTCTTCCGGCGAACAGTTCACCAATTTTACCAAGCGGGCAGCGGCAGCATTCTTATTTTCCCATTGTACGGTTCGCATATAGTATGATGCTTCGTAGTTCACACTTTGTACATGTTCTATGTATTTATGAAGTATAGGGGTGGGGACAAAATTGTAATACCCGTTTTCCAGGTTGATGTAGTCTGGTTTTAGGGCGTAGTCCATGCGAATACGTTTCCAAAAAGCGGGGTCGTCTTTTTGGGGATAGGGAAGAAGGTTTGTGGTTTTGGCATAGCCCTGCAAAGAGGTGGCCAGAAAAGGGGAAACAAGAGTTGCTTGCCCCAATCGTTTTAGAAATTGTCTTTTTTTCATCTTATCTCCCTTTACGGCTAGTTCAAATCATGCGACTAAAAGAGTTGTATCTTGCTTATAGTAGACAACAATTTACGACTAAATAGGTACTTGGAACAACTGCAGCCCATTATAGATCAGATACCCATTCGCCATAATTGGACATCCCATCTTATGTTTTTAGGTATTGCGCAAGCTTACTTTCTTACGTTTATCATATTTCTCAGGTCTCAGACAAATTCAGCCATTCAAATGTTCGGTTGGTCCCTACTCTTTCAAGCGGTGGTCTGTACGGACAACTATTTGTGTTACACGGGTTTAATGAAATACATGCTGCATTGGAATGATTCTACGGAGTTTTTAGTGTTACTCATTGGTCCCAGCATTTACTTTTTTACCTATTCACTGCTCAATAGGCAACCGTTCTCTTTTAGAAAGCATTGGCTCCACTTCGTACTGCCCTTGCTCTATCTCCTAACCCAAATTGGGTATTTTTTAAATCCTTTACCGATAAAACTGAATGCCTATATAGACGCCTACCATCCTTCCATTCCAATGGTTACCGTTCCCGATACCATAACTTATGAATACCAGCATATTAAAGATGAGTTCCGGTGGTTAGTTTTGCTAAGTTTTGCCTTTTACATTGTCCTGTCTATGCGGTTGGTGATTCGAAAATCAAAAGACCGAAAATTACCTACTAAAAAGACACGCATAGACAAATACACATTTACAAGGAACACTTTGATTTTTCTTGCGGTACTACTTATTATAATTCTAACCGTCTTTTTGAATTATGAAGATGATGCCGGGGACCACTACATTGTCCTATTTGTAAGCCTCCTCACTTTTACAAGTAGTTTTTTCATTCTTTCCGAATCACGGTTTTTTGAAAATTCCTGGATTGCAGACAAATATGAGACCTTAGCTTCAGAGCAGGTAGACATGCTACACCTTGAAAATCTACTACATGAGGACAATTATGTTTTGTCCCCGGAATTGTCTTTAACCGCCTTGTCGGAAAAACTGGGGGTAAGTTCAAATACACTTTCCAAAGCCATTAACTCGGAGTTTGGAATGAACTTTAACGACTTTATCAACCGAAAAAGGGTGAAAGTAGCCCAAGAACGGCTTTTGGATAGTGAATTCTCCCATTTTACAGTTGAGGCTATAGGCAACTCTGTAGGATTCAATTCAAAATCAGCATTTTACAGCGCTTTTAAGAAGCATGCCACTACTTCTCCTTCGGCGTATGTAAAACAACACAAAGGGTAACCTCGCATTCAAATTTTCTCCACTATTGTAATTCCGTACGCCTTTGCTCTAAAAAAAACCTGTTTAAAAAGAACTGGTTTTCATCTTTGGGAAAAATATTCATCATGGAAAAATCAATTCGACGTTATGATCTGGACTGGCTGAGAGTCATCGTCTTTGCCCTGCTCATTTTTTATCATGTGGGGATGTTCTTTGTCCCCTGGGGATGGCATATTAAAAACAATACTATTTATGAATGGTTGCGTTGGCCAATGCTATTCTTAAACCAATGGCGATTACCCATTCTGTTTGTCATCTCCGGAATGGGCACCTATTACGCACTTTCCAAACGAAATTTAAAACAATTTACCTGGGAAAGGTATCTAAGATTAGGAATTCCGCTATTTGTAGGCATGTTGCTTATTGTCCCCCCGCAGATCTATATTGAACGCCTGGTAAATGGGCAATTTAATGGAACTTACATGGAATATTACCAGACCATGGCCTTTAGAAATGGTGCTTATCCCGAAGGAGATATTAGCTGGCATCACCTGTGGTTTTTGCCTTACTTACTTCTTTTTTCCTGGGTCCTTGCACCTATCTTTATTCGCCTTAAAAGGCGGCCTACTCGATTTATTGCCTGGATAAAAAAGACCCTTCAAAAACCCTATGGCTTCTATGTGTTTATCATTCCTCTATTTCTTCTTGAAGCTTTTATGGAGCCCTTTTTCGATATTACTCATGCCCTAATTGATGACTGGTTTAACATCTGTTCTTCTATCACTTTTTTCTTCTATGGGTTTTTGTTTATTGCCGCAGGAGAGGTGTTTTGGGAAAGTCTGCATAAGATAAAGAAGAAGGCCCTAATCATTGGAATAATTGCGTTCTCGCTTCTGGTTGGTCGTTGGCTGTTTATTGAGGCAGATGATTGGCCACAACACTTATCAGAGGCTTTTTTAAAGATCGTTAATCTATGGTCCTGGATCTTGGTGCTTTTTGGTTATGCTGCAAAGTATCTAAATAAGCCCAGTAAACAGTTGGCCTATTCCAATAGGGCCGTATATCCCTTTTATATCTTACACCAAACAATAACCATTGTCATTGCCTATTACCTCATTAACTTAGATTGGTCCTTCTTTGCAAAAGCTTCCATTCTTGTGATTGGCACCTTTGGCATTAGTTGGATAATTTATGATTGGATCATTTTGCGGATCCCACTGCTACATCCTCTTTTTGGCCTAAAAAAAGCCCGCTGATCCCAGCGGGCTTC
>JANQHL010000021.1 GCA_028277085.1 Flavobacteriaceae bacterium | reverse complement strand
GGTTGTATGGGGGCGGCCTATGAATTTCTCTTTAACATAGAAAAATGGCTTCGCGAGCAGAAGATCCGAAAAAAGGTAGATCTGTATTGGATCACTCCTGAAAACTATCTCGGGCATTTTGGAATTGACGGTATGCCCGGAGGCGAAACGATGCTAAAATCGTTCATGAAAATGTTCAACATCAAATACCGCACTGAGGTAGGGGTAAAGGAAGTTACTGAAGATAGTGTAGTGCTCAGTTCCGGCGAGGTGTTGCCCAGTAGTTTTACCATGTTGATGCCCCCGTTTTTTGGGGTGGATTTCGTTTCCAATTCCCCTGCGCTGAACCCTACTTCCAATGGATATTTGCCGGTGGGGGAGGATTATCGCCATAAAGACTGGCCCAACGTATGGGCGGCAGGGATTGCAGTTCAGGTGGACCTGCCTTTTACACCCGGAAAAGTCCCGTTTTCTGGCCCTAAAACAGGGTATCCCTCTGATGAAACCGGTAAGATTGTTGCGGAAAATATCATCCGGGTAGAAAAAGGGAAACAAAAATTAAAGACCAAAGCCTGGGGTAAAATTCCGGGTATTTGTGTGATGGATGCCGGGAAAAAAGAGGTGATCATCCTTAGTGATCATTTGTTTAAACCCCGCAATTTTGCCATAATGATCCCTAACATTTTCTACGACTTTTCTAAAGTATTGTTCGAAAAGTACTTTATGTGGAAAACCCGGAATGGATATTCGCAACTGCCTTAAACCCTGGATAAAATTTGAGGCTGTCTAAAAAGTAATGGATAGTGTCAATTTGAGCGCAGTCGAAAATCCTACAAACTTGATTTTCAATTTATTTCGACTGCGCTCAATATGACATTTTTAGCCAAATTATACTTTTTAGACAGCCTCTTTTTGATCAGGAGGTGGAAAGCTCCGTGTAATACTTATAGAAGTAAGGAATCGTTTCAATGCCCTTTAAAAAGTTCCACACCCCAAAATGCTCGTTGGGGGAGTGAATGGCATCACTATCCAAGCCAAAACCCATTAGGATGGTTTTACTACCCAGTACCTCTTCAAATAAAGCCACGATCGGAATACTCCCTCCGGTGCGTTCCGGGATCGGGGTTTTACCAAAGGTTGTCTCGTAAGCTTTGGCCGCCGCCTGATACCCAATACTATCTGTTGGAGTAACATAGGGAAGACCTCCATGATGCGGGGTAACCGTTACTTTTACCCCTTCCGGAGCAATAGCTTCAAAATGCCTGGCAAACAGTTCGGTGATCTCATCCGGATCCTGATGAGGCACTAACCGCATGGAGATCTTCGCATTCGCTTTGCTGGCAATAACGGTTTTAGCGCCCTCGCCGGTATAGCCTCCCCAAATTCCATTAACGTCCAGGGTGGGACGAATGGAATAGCGCTCAGGGGTGGTATAACCAGATTCCCCGTACACATCACCAATAGCAAGGGCACTCTTATACGCCTCCAGGCTAAATGGCGCCTCTGCCATATGCGCGCGTTCCGCAGTACTCAGCTCTTCTACTTTATCATAAAAACCGGGAATGGTAATGTGATTGTTTTCGTCGTGCAAGGAGGCAATCATTTTGGACAAGATGTTGATCGGGTTGGGAACTGCCCCACCGTAAATACCGGAGTGTAGATCCCGATTGGGCCCAACGACCTCGACCTCAACATAGCTCAGTCCGCGTAAGCCTGTAGTAATTGAGGGCACATCATTGGCCATCATTCCCGTATCCGAAATCAGAATAATGTCATTGTCTAGTTTTTCCTTATGTTCTATCAGGAAATCAGCCAGGCTATCGCTACCTACTTCTTCTTCCCCCTCTATCATGAGCTTCACATTACAGGGCAAAGCGTTATTTTTCACCATGAACTCCAAGGCTTTTACATGCATAAACATTTGCCCTTTATCATCGCAGGCACCCCGGGCAAAGATGGCTCCATTCGGGTGAAGGTCGGTTGTTTTGATGACCGGTTCAAAGGGGGGAGAATTCCATAAACTTAAGGGGTCCGGAGGTTGCACATCATAGTGGCCGTACACCAGGATCGTGGGGAGTTTCGCATCAATTATTTTTTCGCCGTAGACGACAGGATACCCCTTGGTTTCACAGATCTCAGTGTGGTCACAACCAGCATCTTTTAGGGCTTTTTCAACGGCTTCCGCGGTTTCTATTACGTCCTGGGAATGGGCGCTGTCTGCGCTGATGGATGGGATCTTAAGAAGGGCTATAAGTTCGTTTACGAATCGGTCTTTGTGTTGTTGAATGTAATTACTGATTTCTTCCATGGAATAGTTTTCTGCAATACTAAAAATAGTAAAAAGAAGTTTTTAAAACTGCAGCATGTAGCAATTCAAAAATTGAAGTATATTTGCACTCCCCTAATGCGGCTGTGATGGAACTGGTAGACCCGTCCGAACGGAGTTCATCCGGGCGGGCATGCTGGACTTAGGAGTGAGACGAGAAAAAGTTCTTAAAATATTGACTATGCGGCTGTGATGGAACTGGTAGACATGCTTGACTTAGGATCAAGTGCCGAGAGGCGTGGGGGTTCGACTCCCTTCAGCCGCACAAAAAAAAATAGAAGCCCTTCAGATTTGAAGGGCTTCTACATTTCAAAACATTTCAAAGCTATTTTAAACATTGCCAAAGATTTAATGGTAAGCAGTGAAACTTCTTCATATTTTTTTAGAGTCAGTGGCTCTTTTGATTTATCTATATTTTATGTCCATCAATTCAATACTCAGTTTTTGTTCTGGCACAAAAAACTTAAACATTTGTCTGGGGCGGTCTTTGGTGATCCAAATATCATTATTGGGCATTTTACCATCTGTACGAATTGAAATGATTTGACATTCCTTTGCCTTGCCCGAATAAGGCACTTTTATGGTCTCTTTGCCTTTTAAAAAAATAGTGATGTCAGATACGCTTAATCCTGAAGGAACAAAAGACCTGAGTTTAAGGGTGTCTCCTTGCTTGAGCTCAATAGCATTTAGAAGCATGTAAATTTCACTACGGACTATATCGTAATCGTAAATAGAATCCATTTTTTGCTCATTAGTCAGGGTGTCCCTTTTAATTGAGTAAGCACCCGTTATTCTTTCATTATCTTTTTCAATATCAATTTCTATCGAGGTATTCCCATAGGACATGCTCATGAATACGCTCTTAGTTTTCATGGTTGTAGTATCTATTCTGAATGCAGCAGTTTCAATGAAACTACCATCATCAAATTGAGAAGTATCCCGGGCAATAAAAAGACCATCGTTAAAAAAGGTGCCAAATACCATACTACCTACTTTCGTCTTCGCAGAATCAAAGATGTGATAGTAATCAGTTTTGGATTGGAGCTGTTCAAAATCCAGTTTTTTACCGAGCCATTGCTTATTAAAAGCTTTTTCAGGGTGTTGACAATTATAGAATAGAAAAAATATGAGGGTTAAAAAGCAGATAGTAAAAGAAGAATGTTTTCTCATAATATATTTAGTTGGTTTTAGGCTACTTTCAAAAGGATTTAGCTATTACTTGTTTTGTAAAGTATCCTTAATAAAGGATTCAAGGTAGTATTACATGCTTTCTCGGACACCTTTTTCGGCATAAACAACTCGCCCTTCCTTATTTATGACAAAAACTGTGGGGTAAGTATCTGAATTTTAAGGTTTTTGCCAAATCATCACCATCTAATAAGCAGTCATAGATGTATGCTCTTTTTTCTACTAGTAACTGGGGTTTATCTGATTTATCGCCAACAGAAATGCCTATTATGTTTATACCGTTGTCATTGAAATCATCATAGCGTTTCTGCAACTTTGGCATAGCCATTAGACAAGGGCCACACCATGTTCCTCAAAAATCTACTATGGTTAGCTCGTACTCTTTAAAGATGTCACTATCAACAAGATTACCTTTAAATAAAGTCTTTTAGTAAGAACTTTGGAAAAGTTTCGCCCTTGTTCAAAAGTCCTTCTATCTTAGGATTAAGTGAAATTTAAGTCCTTAAAATATTGTTAAAATTTCGACTGTGATGGAAATGGAAGACAGGCCAGACTTAGGATCAAGTGCAGTGAGGTGAGGGAGCCAGCCTGCATACCAAAGGTACGTAAACTGGCAGGCAGGTTGGACTCTCTTCAGCCGCACAAAAAATAAAGGCCCTTCAAATCTGAAGGGCTTTTATTATAGCTATTCCAGCACAGCAGCACTATCGGGAATAATTTTTGAAAAGATAAATCCATAATATCCTTGAAATTCTCATGTTGAATGAAGATAGAAGGACAAGTACTAAGGCAATAATCCCTATGATTCGCAGATCAAAACGTTCTGAAAAGAACGGACTGGCCATCAGATAAGTCAAAATTCCTTGGGCAACTGTTAGACCATAACTCACATACATAGCCCCGTAGAAGAAACCTGGTTCTTTACGGTTTTTGAAACCGCACTTTGGACAACTCTCGTTCATTTCAGCCTTTCTGAAATTGAAGTAGATGTTGGAGTTTTTGAAAATTTTTCCTTTACCGCAGTTGGGACACTTATTGGTTAAAATATCTTTTATCATCTTTTCTGGTGTTGTTGGTTTGGAATGTCTTTTACACAACGGAAGCCCACGTGCATAAGTGAGGTTCCCGGGGTAGATCCACTTCTTCCTGAAACCCTAAACCCGTGGCAGACCATGGGATCACATAAGAAAGAACCTCCGCGTTGTGCCTTCTCGCTTTGAGCATTAGGAGTAAATTCCTTTGGATTTTGGCTGTATGGAATTTTCCAATTGGCACACCACTCCCATACATTGCCAGCCATATCTTCTAAACCCAAAGGGGATTCTCCAAAAGCTCCTACTGGAGAAGTATATTTATATCCATCTTTTTGACTATTGTACAATGGAAAGGCTCCTTGCCAAACATTAGCCAGGTATACACCATCTTTCATAAGGGTATCCGAACCCCATGGATACTTAGCTGTTTTTATCAATCCCCCGTTTCTGGCAGCATGTTCCCATTCCTGTTCCGTGGGCAAACGTTTGCCAATCCATTTACAGTAGGCATTGGCGTCATTCCAGGATACTTGCGTGACGGGATGATTATCCTTCGCATTTTCGCCTTTAGGACCCTGTGGAAACATCCAGTTGGCACCATCAACCAAAGTCCACCGACCTACTTCCATTTGAAATACCCCAGCACTTCCAAATTTTTCCGCCTCCGTTTCATATCCGGTTTTTTGAACAAACTTTCGGAATTGGGCTACTGTAACGGGATGAATGTCCATATAAAATGCCTTGGTGGCTTTTTCATGAACTGGGCCTTCTTGTGCAAACACTTCATTGGAGCCTATAGTACTTTTGCCTCCGGGAATTTTCACCATACCTTCCGGAGCCAATTCCCTTTCTGAGTTGTAAGCACTAATAAGCACACCGGAAAAGAATGTCAATAGGATCAAATGGATATACTTTTTCATCTTGTATTAATTAAGATTGATGGAAACGACTACAGTTACTTCATTAGTAGAAAACTCGCCTTTAGAAACGCCCCATTTCCTAATCCGTAATCTTCGGTATCCCCATTAACATCAGTTGCTGTAAGCTTTCTGCTTAAGGATAGCCCTCCGGACAATACAAGTCGTAGACTTTTTGATAGATCAGTAGCTACAGTCGGACCAATATTATATCTGGAAAATTTGACACTTTCTACCTGCCCAATGTTTCGGTCTGTGTTCTCAACGTTAAGGGCGTATTCGTTACCTTGAAGGTCCACTCGGAATCCTAATATCACTTTGTTTAAATGGTAATGTATGGCGGCTTGTATTGGAGCCAGGATCAGGACATCCCAATTGCCCTTGCGGTATATAAATTCACCAACGGGCACTAGTTGTGGTTCACCAAATCCATTGGTATAGGCAGCTCCCAAGCCATATTTGATACCATTGTCGGCGATATATCTAACAAGTCCTGATGCCTGTAACGTAAACGCATCTGAACTTAGGCTTCCTGAAAAGTCCGATGCAATAGTGGGGGAAATTATTGCTCTTACCGCCCAATTATCGCTCAATCTTTGATTGATTCCAGCTGAAAATTTCAAGGCATGCAGATTTGCATCTACGCTTTGGTCATTGGGAAGGTCATTTAAAGGCCCACCCAAGAAGGTATAATCAACACC
>JANQHL010000001.1 GCA_028277085.1 Flavobacteriaceae bacterium | reverse complement strand
CAGAAACTTTATCCCGAATCTTGTTGTAAATGACCTGCATATCGCGTTTAATGTGCTTTTGGGTCCTTCTACCGGTACTTTTACCAAAGCCCCTATAATCCACCATGATTACATCATACCCGTGTCTCGTGAAGTCTACGGCAAACTTCCCCCACCCTTTAATGCTCTTGGAATTTCCTTTTAAGTAAAAAACGACTCCTTTTGGTTTCGCCGATTTAAAGTGCAAGCCATTAATAATAGCGCCATCACGGGTTGCTATGTTGTACTCGTCAGTGATTTGGTTTTTATAATCAAACAGGAAATCCTTAGGGAGTTTTTCCGGTTTAAATAACATATAATCCTGGATAAAATAAAGTATCAGGCTTATGCCAAAATATACTACAACGATGATGAGCAGGATGTATAACCAGTAGGGCACCGCAAGAAGTTTTTATTAAAATAACGTGAATAATGAACAAATTTTCAGATTGAATTTTTCTTTTCCCCGGCCCTGCAAGCCTGCCTGTCGGCAGACAGGTGAGTAAAAATTCCAAGAAACCATCGAATTTCAAGAAAATCTTTGCCCTTCAGGGCTAGGGAAATAAGATTTCCGGCCTCAAAATGTCTTATCCCTTCTTCAAGTTAAAATACAAAAAAGATGCTTCTTCACTTTACAGGACTATGACGCTGTTTTGCAAGGCGTTAGTAAGAATTATCAATTTTCAAAAAAACCTGGGGGAAACTGTAACATTTATTTTTTCGAAATGTCTTATGGTAATAACAACCTTATCATTTTGAACACTACAACTCCCACAACAGCCTCTTTTGAGCGTATTGGAATCATTGATGCCTTACGCGGTTTTGCCTTGGCGGGCATCGTATTCACACACATGCTGGAATATTTTATCGCAGCACCTACGCCGGTAGCAGTAACCGAAGCTATGAATCCAAGCCTTATCGATCAAATTGTATCAGGGATTACGGATTTCTTGTTTCGGGGAAAATTCTTTGCTTTGTTCTCGTTTTTGTTTGGAATTAGCTTTTTTATCCAAATGGATAACGGTACTAAACGAGGGGGATATTTTGGATGGCGATTTCTCTGGCGTTTAGTGCTCCTTTTTGGTATTGGTTTCATTCACAGCATGTTCTACCGGGGAGATATTCTTACGGTTTATGCCCTTTTAGGCGTCTTCCTTATTCCCTTCTATAAGGTGAAAACGAATTGGGTGCTTGCAGTAGCTGTCCTTATTTTTCTTGGGTTAGGAAGGTATATTGTATTTTATTTTACCCAGGGAAATCCCCTTTTCCTTGCAGCGGAATTGAATCCTGACAGTCCTGCGGTAGCAGCTTATATTGATACCCTCAAACACGGTAGCTTTTCAGAAGTAGCGTACTCTAACGGGCTGCAAGGGAACTTGTGGAAGGCAGAATTTCAATTCGGTGTTTTTAATCGGGGGTATCTTACGTTCGCTTTCTTTTTACTTGGATTTGTCGTGGGACGGATAGGATTTTTTAAAAATTTCAAGACAGAAAAACGTTTTACAAAACGGCTTTGGCTATGGGGATTGCTCCTCATGTTGGGTTCCTTTGCCGGAATGGCAGCTATTTTTGTCCCCTTAGGCCAGGAAGTCGAATTTAACACCTGGCTGCCCATGATCGGACTTACGTTTTACGATCTGATGAATTTAGGGATGACGGCAATTGTTGTAGGGGTCTTTGTTATACTGTACCAAAAGAAGACCGCCGGTAGCTTTCTGCAAAAATTCATCCCTTACGGAAAAATGGCCCTGACCAACTATGTCTTTCAAAGTATCGTGGGCACGTTTATCTTTTTTGGATGGGGGTTGGGGTATATCGCCAAAATCCCCAGTAGCGTCAGTTTTGTGATCGCCATTGCCACGATCGTTACACAAATGTGGTTAAGCAAAATATGGTTAACCCATTTCAAGTACGGTCCCCTGGAATGGATATGGCGTAGTCTGACTTTCTTTAAGCAATTTCCGTTTAAAAGATCAAAGTCCGCTGATGTAGCTTCCGTATAAATCCTTAAAACGAAGGCCTTCTTTAAAGCGGTGCTTGCTGAGTTTGTTGTGCGCTACCAGCCCCCATAACACCAATTCCTTAAGGAAATACTGGTCTTGTTTCGGAATTTCCGAAGCGTGCTCCTTTACCAGGTCATTGAGTGGTGCTATCCCATCCAATTTCTTTTGGTAAATGGTATTCGTTTCTTCATCCAACAGTTCAAAACCATCTTGTTCAAAGAACCAGGCAATCAAGTCGTCATAAGGTGTTGGGGCATCTTTTCGTTCTAGCTTATTGATCTTGGGAAACAGCCTGGGAAATAGTGTTTTCACCGCGGCATCAACAAGATTTTCGGCTACGAAGCCTGCACCCTCTTGTTCGCCTTCATACACTAACTCGATTTTTCCGGTGATGGAAGGAATTACGCCCATAAAATCCGCCAAACGTATGGTGGTATCCTGCTCTCCGGTTTTCAATATCCTGCGTTCGGCAGTACTTAATAAATTTTCGAAAGCGGTAATGCTCATCCGGGCACTTACCCCACTTTTGGCATCTACATATTCGCTGTCTCGGGCTTCAAAGCTTATCTGTTCCAACAGGTCTTTTGCAAGATCCGGAACGTAGATTTCCTGGGACTGGCGCGCATCTAATTGCGCCTCCTGCTCTGTTATTTTCTTGGCAGTTTCCAAATTTTCCGGATAATGCGTCAGTATTTGAGACCCAATGCGGTCTTTCAGTGGAGTAACGATGCTTCCCCGATTGGTATAGTCTTCAGGGTTTGCTGTAAATACAAAATGGACATCCAGGGGTAATCGCAGCTTAAATCCCCGGATTTGCACATCCCCCTCCTGCAAAATATTAAAAAGAGCCACTTGTATACGTGCTTGTAAGTCTGGCAATTCATTGATCACAAAGATGCAACGATTGGCGCGGGGGATCATCCCGAAGTGAATTACCCTATCATCTGCATAACTCAATTTTAGGTTTGCAGCTTTTATCGGATCTACATCCCCAATGAGATCCGCTACTGTAACGTCCGGAGTAGCCAGTTTTTCATAGAAGCGTTCTTCTCGCGGCATCCAGGAAATGGGCGTATTATCCCCCTCTTCCTCTAATAGATTTTTTGCGTATCGGGAAATCGGATGGAACGGATCGTCATGAATTTCAGAACCAGTGACATAGGGAATGAACTCATCCAACAGATTGATCATCAGTCGTGCCAAACGGGTCTTCGCCTGACCACGTAGTCCCAGCAAATTAATATTATGACGGGATAGAATTGCACGTTCCAATTCGGGAATTACAGAGTCTTCATAGCCCCAAATCCCTTCAAATACGTTTTCACCTTCCCGTATTTTGGCCACAAGGTTTTTACGTAATTCCTCCTTAATACTCTGCGGTTGGTATCCTGCCTTTTTTAAGGCCCCAAAAGTGGTTATCTTTTCTATTTTCATTTTTTTTAGTCAAGAGGTCAGAAACAAGAATCAAGACGTCTTTTGTCTAGGCTCTTTGTTCTTGGTCCTATTTACTTTATTCTTTTTTTCCTATTGTTCTCGTAATCTTCAAAAATCATTTCTCCCAGCCCTTTTAACCCGGTATAAAATGCCTTCCCCCTATTGGTTGCCGTAAACTCGCGGACAAATTGCATCAGATAGGGGTCCTGGGCGATCATAAATGTCGTTATTGGGATATGTAACTTGCGCGCCTGCGCGGCCATATTGTAGCATTTCTCCACAATATAATCGTCTAACCCCACACTGTTTTTATAATAATCCCCATTGGGTAGACGTATACAACTCGGCTTCCCATCAGTGATCATAAAAATCTGCTTGTTAGTATTCCGTTTGCGCCGTAACATGTCCATTGCTAACTGTAGACCGGCAACGGTATTGGTATGGTAGGGCCCCACCTTCAAATACGGTAACTCTTTTATAGCTATGGGCCAGGCATCGTTGCCGAACACCAAAATATCGAGTGTATCCTTAGGATATCGCGTCGTAATCAATTCTGCCAGGGCCATAGCCACTTTCTTGGCCGGTGTAATCCGATCTTCACCATAAAGGATCATACTATGACTGATATCGATCATCAAAACCGTGCTCATTTGCGCCTTAAACTCGGTATCTTCTACGACCAAATCACTCTCGTTCATTGTAAAATCCCCCATGCCGTGATTGATCTGCGCGTTTTTGAGACTTTCCGTCATAGAGATACGCTCCAGCGAATCCCCATAGCGGTATTCCCTGAATTCTCCCGAGTGCTCATCCCCCTGCCCTAACTTTCCTGTCCTGTGATTGCCTGAGCCACTGCGTTTGATCTTTCCAAAGATCTGATCCAACGCCCGTTGGCGCAACATACGTTCCAGTTTGGCGGTAATACTTATTTTTCCCCTGGGGCCTTCTCCGTCTTCACCCTCTTCTCCCTCTTCTCCTTCTCCGGGGCGACCCTCACCGTCTTCAAACTCTTCGCGGATATAGCCTTTACGTTTTAGGTCCTCAATAAAGTCGTCAATAGTGTAATCGTCATCCGTAAGCTCATATTCCTTGTCCAGTTCCCGTAACCAATCAATTGCTTCGTCGAAATCCCCTGAAGTATGTGTAATCAATTCCTGGAAAATCTCAAAAAGCTTTTCAAAAGGTGACTGATCGGGTGCTTCGTAGGTAGTAAAACGAAATCCTTTTCTCTGTTCCATAGCCATTTGTTAAAATTAAACCATAATCTTTTTTGCTAGCCGTTTTTTAAGAAAACTTAACGATTATGTTCAACCTAACACACTACACGGAAAAAAGGTTAGTTTTAGTCTTAGTAATACTAAAATCCCTTACATGCGAACCAACCTATTCCTTCTTCTTTTTCTAGTCATCGCCACTACCTTAAAAGCCAGTAATCTCTTAAGGATTCCATTGGAGAAAGGTGAAAAAGTAGAGGGTACATTTTCTGCCGAAATTGGAGACAACAGCCTGCACCTGTTGTATATAAAAAACAAAAAGACCGTTGCGGTGGAACTTCGTGGATTTTTCATCACTCCGGATGGCGAGATCTTGGAGCTTGAGAAGGCCTTTTATGATAAAACGCCCTCATTGCTGTCTTTTCATTTATCCGGGGAGCAGTTGCTGCTTTTCAATTATTTGGATAAGACGATTGACCATCTACGTTTTGACTTGAAAACGGGTAAAAAGACTTCCGAACAGGTTTCCGGCATAGAAAGGCCAAAATATATTATCCGTCATACGGAACAAACAACGTTTATACGTGTGGATGAGGAAACCAATAGTTTTTCGGTAAGTACATTTGCCAACACGCTGCAATCAACCATGAGACAAATTGCGCTGCCGGAAAACAGTGATGGCAAAAAACACTGGACGTTAAAAGCAAATCTTAGCGCTGTAAACCAACATGAATTTGTTGAAAAAGGAGCGGTACTACCTGGCAAGTTATACTTGAACAAGGATCTACTTACCCTTACCTTCACCGAAGATGATCTTTTGAAGTATGTTTCATTTGATCTGAAGACCGGAACGAAATATGACGGTGAATTTAACCATTCGCCTTTTTCAGATAATCGAAACACCAGCTCTTTTGTCTATAACAATGCCGTGTTTAAGATGGATACCCAGAAAGAAGGATTTTCCATTGCTGTTGTGGATATTCTTTCCGGAGATCTGGTACGTACCTTTAACACAGCCAGCGAACTTTCCTTCCTTTTTCCTTCCGATGATCAAAAAAAGGAGTATTTAAAAAAGATCTGGAAAAAGAATTTTGTACCCACAATTACGGTCAATAGCAGTATTGATGGAAATGCTGTTGTTCGGATAGATAAAGCGGATTTGAATACCTATTCGTATTATCACGACTGGTGGTTTCATCATTTTATGTTCCAACATCAAATGCAAATGCAGATGCAAATGATGCAAAACCAGGCAATGCAGAGTGTACCGCGTTTTGAACCCAACCCAGAATACTATGAATTAGCCGGATTAGTATTTAACACTACAACCAGCGATACTGCTTACGAGTTTGTTCTCAACAACGCGTTCGAACTGATCAAAAATGGAAATCCTGAAACAGTGTATCCGTACATTGAGAAAAAGAAATTTATTGATCCCTATAAAAACAATACGGCGTTCAAACATTTCTCTGCATGCTTTGTCAAGGATGAAATGCGATACCTTTTCCTTAACAAAAAGCTTAAAACCGTTTTCCTCAACGGACAACCGATCAAGAAGTAGCATATCAACTAGTGACGTTTTGTCCAACCGCTGTGAAACCTCTACTAGGTAATGGAAAAAGCAAGTTATAAAGGCTTTTACACTACTCCTCCGCTTTGGACAAAGCGGCAATTTGGGATTCAACAATTTGATTTTCCCGAAGTGGACATTACAGCTGTCAAGCCCCCGGGTACCCAAGCCAACCTGCGTTTAGGGCATCAAATGGAAGTTGTTTTCAGCGAATTGATCCATGCTTCCAGAGACTATTCCCTTGTTTTTTCCAATCTTCTGATCGATGAAGGGAAAACCCGGCTGGGAGAACTGGATTTTATACTACGTGAAACCCAATCCGAAAAGCTAATTCATGTAGAACTGGCTTATAAATTCTACATTATTAACCCGGAGATATCCGAACCGATCTATCGCTTAATGGGGCCGAACCGAAGGGATATGTTTTACACCAAATTGGACAAACTAAAGGAAAAGCAATTCCCCCTACTTTTTCACAAGAATCTCGCCCCCTATTGGGAAACATCAAATGTAGATCCGATCGAAATTGAGCAGCATTGCTGCTTTAAAGCACAGCTTTTTGCACCCTATGGTACCACCGCTTCCATCCGACCTCTAAATACCGAATGCATCCTGGGTAGTTGGATTTCTTTTGAGGCATTTAATACTGCTGAATTCCGGTCCTTTCACTATTATATTCCCAGGAAGCTGGAATGGGTCATCGCACCTCATGAGGATGTGCCCTGGGCGAATCACTTTGAAACTTTGATGGAAGTCAACCTGCGGATGGTCAAAGAAAACGCACCCATGTTATGGATGAAAAGTGTTGAAGGAACCTTGAGTAAAATGTTCGTGGTCTGGTGGTAAGAGGATATTAGTTGGGTCTCACCCGATAGGTAATTTTCCGGTTGGTAATTACGGTATTGATGATACCTACGGCAAACGTAAATCGGGTACTATTAGCTATTGCAGTCACACTATTGAATTGGTACATAGTACTTCCCAGTGCAACAGCATTCACAATGGGGGTTTCATCAGCAAAACTCCCGTCATTATCCGTATCGATCAAGAGTTGTAGAACATCGGAAGTGGTAAAGCCGGTAACCCCGGTCATATCCACGGTCATAGTAATTGTGCCTACATCGACTGAAGTCCCGGAAAGATTTGCTTCACTTACCCGCCAAATTCTGTCCAGTCGTGCCCGGGAAATACCCACGGGAATATTAGTAGTGGCCGTCATTGCAAGTGTGCCATTGTTGTGTCCCCACAACAAGAATTCATTGTCATCAAGATCCGTAGCTCCGGATACCCTTAGGTTTCCGGTCCCCTGGGCATCATCATGGAAATTAGAAGCATCCACCCGCCCTATTCCGGCCACATCATGATCAAAGTTGCCGTTTGCAGCCTCATCTTCGTCATAGACATCGTTCGATGCGCTGGAGAGTCCAAACTTCGCAGCCAGATAGTTTTCGACGATGATCCGCTGTGCGGAGTTTACCCTTTGGTTAAAGACGATAAGTTCGGTCACATCGCCCCGAAAGCCCTGTGTTCCGGAGGTATTCCCTCCCACATTAAAACGTTGTGAGGCATAGCTGGTGTAGGTAGTGGTGTTCGCTCTGCTCTGTAACAAGGACCCGTTCCGGTACAATTGCTTTCCGGTTGACGGATGCGCATCGTAGGACCAATAGGAATAGTTCAGTAAGCCACTTAGCCCGCCTACCTGGATCCGGGCATTACTGCCACAACAACTGCCGATATCATAATATACCGTTCTACTCCAGGGAATGTGATTCGTAAACCGCGTAGAACCTACAAGGGGATCGGTGGTATACACACAGGAACGTTGGGTAAGGTTGTCTGCCCGGGTGACCACAAATGAAGAGGCTTCATTGGTAATAAAGTTGGCAGGCGTTAAGGTTAATCCCGTCCGCAACCGATTCGATCCGGAAAAACTAATTTCGTCATAGCCGTTTACGGCATTGGCCACCAGTGTGGGGCGTTGCCCACCGACTTCTCCAACATCAAGTTCAGCGACTCCAGCGAGGTTTCTCAGGGAATCAATAGTCGTTCCTGTAGTGACTACCCCGGAAGACGAATTGTACCATATTTTTAAGGAAGAACTGCCATCATTGGTACCCACACCCCCGGGTCCTGTTTGTGAAAACCCAACGAAAAGACTTAAAAAGCATCCTACGCTTAATAGACGTTTTACAATACCTGATCGTAACAGTATTACCTTCTTTTTGTCCATAGCACTATTGGTGCTACTAACGTAGGAAAAGTCCGAAACTATCGGAAACAATTGTTGCGAAACGCGGAATGCTTTTGGTGAATACGTATCTGATGTATAAAAGGAAAATAGCAGCACTGGTACAACCCTATTTTTAACATAAAAAAAGCCTTCCCCAAAAAAAGGAAAGGCTACTTCAATCATCAGGTAATCAACCTACCGTTTAAAAATATAACGTGTAATAAAAATACCATTGGCATCGCCTTTTCCACCAGCACTCTCTACAGCACTGGTCACAAAAGCCAACTCCCATCCTTCGGCGATCATTGCATTTATTTTAGAGGTCAATAAGGCATCATTTGCAGCGATATTTTGAAATCGGATACCGCCCAGGTTAAAGAAGTTCAGCAATTTCGTTTCCTCAAAATTCTTTACCCGAATGGCACTTCTGTCGGATTTGTTGCGGGTATTATCCTCATCGGTCTGGACACTGGTGTATTCCTGGTAGTCCTTATCCTCCTGGGCATTAATAATTCGGGAACGGCCCAGCCCACTGGGTACTATGGACTCTACACTGGTGATGATTTTGTACTCCTGTGCATTGGAACTTAACAAGGTGGCGACACCCACCATAAGGGTCATTACTATTCTTTTCATTGAATGGGTTTTTATGTTATACGCTAAAGACAATTCGGTTTTTTTAGGGTTGCATTGGGGATGGTTTGCGTGGAATATTTGAGAATACTTTAACAAAACCAAAAGTGCCGGGCGCTAGCAACCCGACACTTTCACACATCAAA
>JANQHL010000104.1 GCA_028277085.1 Flavobacteriaceae bacterium | reverse complement strand
GTAGTCCGAAAAAGCCACTATCGGCGGATTTTAAAGCGTATTGGTACGCCGGCAATGCCGAAATTACCTCCTACCGATTAGAACAAGCCCGGTATGGGGAACTGCGTGAGGGAAAGGCAGTCCTTATCTATGTTACGGAACCCTTTCTTCCGGGGAAACAGGTAAAAGCGGATAACAGTGGCCCTGAGAACGTACCGGTGCTAAAGCTGAATGCTACCAAAAAGTATCTCACCGGAATTTATCCCTATTCCATAATGAGTAGCACCTTTTACCCCGTACATGACAATCAACATGCTATAAAGACCAGTCTTTCTGTACAAGAGTGGTGTGGCCATGTCTATTCCCAACTGAACAACCGGGAACAGTTTGAATTTACCTCTCACAGCTATTTTGAAGGTGAAGCAGACCAAACCTTGCGATTGGATAAAGCACTTCTTGAAAATGAGGTTTGGAACAAAATCAGAATACATCCGGAAGGTTTGCCCCAAGGTGATATTTCAATTATCCCTTCTTTGGAATATTTCAGGGTGCAACATCAGCCCGTCCAGGCATATGATGCTCATGCAAGCCTAACCACTAATGGCCCAATCAGTACCTATCGCATTGAATATAAAAGCACCTCACGAAAGCTTACCATTAATTTCAGGGTGGCTTTCCCTCATGAAATAGAAAGTTGGGAAGAAGAATTTAAGAGTGGTTACGGTCCAAAGGCAAAGAAGATGATTTCTAAAGGAACCAAGCTCAGCAGCCTGAAAACACCGTACTGGCGACAGAATTCCAATGAATTTGTAGGGTTACGAGATAGCTTGCAATTGTAGTGTATGACGGATTTTATTAGCGCTTACCAAACTGAGTTGTTGAGTACGCTGATTGGTTTTGCTCTTTTTTTAGTGCTTCGGTATGCCTTGGTTAAAGCCATTAAGAAAATTGGCCGTTCCAGCGATATCAATTATGTAAGGACCAAACTGGTCATTCGCTATGTAAGCTTTGGCTTGCTTGTTATTCTTTTAGTGGCTTTAGTGCTGGTTTGGGGCGTAAATATCCGTGAAATCGGGCTGATCATTTCTTCTGTTTTCGCGGTGCTTGGTGTAGCGCTTTTTGCTACCTGGTCCATTTTAAGTAATGTCACCTCAGGGATCATCCTATTCTTTTATTTCCCATTCAAAATAGGAGATCGTATTCGTATCCTGGACAAGGATTTTCCGGAAGAAGCTATTATAGTAGACATACAGGCATTTAACATTCATCTGCTTCGAGATACCGGCGAACTATTGACTTATCCCAATAGTCTTTTGTTACAAAAAGGGGTGATCCTCGTCAAAAAACAGGTGGCTAATAATGAGGATTTAGAGATCGATCTTTAAGCTGTTAAAGAAGTTCTAAAAAAAAAAGCATCGCTTACAATCTTTCTATCTTTGATTTTGACTAATTTTCCAACTATGCGAATTATATGGGCTTGTTGTGCGCTTCTATTGCTCTTTACTCTTCCTTCCTCTGCACAATCGCCAAAAAAATATACCGCCTCAGAAATTCATCATGAACTTCAAAAGCTCAACTTTCTCGGGACTGCGCTCTACGTAGCTGCACATCCCGATGATGAAAACACACGATTGATTTCCTATCTCTCCAATGAAGTAAAAGCCAGAACGCTTTATCTTTCACTGACCAGAGGAGATGGAGGGCAAAATCTTATCGGGCCGGAATTACGGGAGTTGCTCGGCGTACTCCGTACGCAGGAGTTGCTGGCTGCACGAAGAATAGATGGTGGAGAGCAGCGTTTCTCCAGGGCAAATGATTTTGGGTATTCGAAACATCCCGATGAAACTTTGCAAATCTGGAATAAAGAAGAAGTGTTAAGTGATGTGGTTTGGGCTATTCGTACCTTAAAACCTGATGTGATCGTTAATCGATTTGACCATAGAAGTCCGGGGACCACCCATGGTCATCACACGGCTTCAGCCATGCTAAGCCATGAGGCTTTTGAATTAACTAACAATCCCAACAGTTATCCGGAGCAGCTTTCCGAAACGACCGTATGGCAACCAAAGCGTCTTTTTTTTAATACTTCATGGTGGTTTTACGGGAGTAGGGAGAATTTTGCAAAAGCAGACAAATCCAAACTGCTTGAGTTTGATGTGGGCGTATACTATCCCAGTCTTGGGGTATCCAACAATGAAATGGCCAGTTTGGCCAGTAGTCAGCATAAATGTCAAGGATTTGGAAGATTGTTGTCCCGGGGTTCCCAGCCAGAATACCTTGAACTCCTTAAGGGAGACTTGCCCACAGATCGCAGCAATATCTTTGACGGAATAGACACCTCCTGGTCAAGGATTGCCGGAGGAAAAGCAATAGGAGACATCCTTTATGCTGTTGAAAAGGACTTTGACTTTACAAACCCAGCTGCGCACCTACCCGAATTATTACGTGCGTATGAATTGCTCCAAAAAGTTAATGATGAGCATTGGAAAAAGATTAAACTGGAGCACTTAAAACAAATTATCTTAGCCTGTGGTGGTATTTACCTGGAGGCAAATGCCCAGAGTGCTTCAGCGATCCCAGGTGAATCGGTCACCCTGGATATAGAAGTGCTCAGCAGAAGTAATGCTACAATTGCTTTGCAAAGCATTTCGGTATCGGATACGGACGCTGCTATCACTCCTGCAGAGGAACTCTTTCAAAATGTAAAGAATAATTATGAGCTCAACTTTACCATACCTCAGAATAAAGCCTTTAGTACTCCGTATTGGTTAAATACAGAGGGGACCTTGGGGATGTATTCCGTTACGGACCGGTCGTTAATTGGAGATCCGGAAACCGCAAACGCATTTTCGGTTAGCTTCAATCTTTCGATAAATGGAGTTACAATGCAATTCTCAAAACCCGTAGTACGTCGTTTTTCCAAGCCTGACGTCGGTGAGCTATACGAGCCTTTTGTGGTTTTACCTAAGGTTACCGCAAGTTTCTCTGAAGATGTTTTTCTTTTTAACACCCCTGACCCTATAACTATTGATTTGGCTGTTCGTGCAGGTGCCGATAGTACCAAAGGAATTGCCAGGCTGAACCTTCCGGCGGGATGGGTCACACATCCGGCCGCGATCAACTTTGACATTCAAAAGAAAGGAGCTGTTCAAAACGTTGCCTTTGAAGTTTTGCCTCCGCCTACGGAAAGCGTGGGAGCCATTGAACCGGTGCTTACGGTTGACGATGTAGAGTTCCGTCAGCAATTAGTAGAAATCAGTTACAAGCATATTCCTAAACAATCTATTTTGCTGCCTTCTGCTGCTAAGGTGGTACGCATGGACATCAAAAAAGTCGGCAAAAACATCGGTTATATTGTTGGTGCCGGAGATAAAGTTCCAGAGAGCTTATCCCAAATAGGGTATGCGGTGGAGACGATCGATGTCAACTCCATAGAAGAGGGTTCTTTGGATAAGTTTGACGGTGTTGTTCTAGGTATCCGGGCGTATAATGTTGTAGAAGCGTTACAATTCAAACAGCCTTATTTACTGGAGTACGTCAAGAATGGAGGCAATATGGTGGTACAATACAATACCGCGAACCGATGGCGTTCCCAGTTTGCAAACATTGCCCCTTACCCGCTAACGATCTCCAGAGATCGCGTAACTGATGAAAATGCCGACGTTGAGATTCTAGCAAAAGACCATGAACTAGTGAACTTCCCAAATGAAATTGTTGCTAAGGATTTCGACGGGTGGGTACAGGAACGGGGACTTTATTTTCCCAATAGCTGGGGTAATGAATTTACACCTATTCTTGCCATGAAAGACAAAGGAGAAACAGCTAAACAAGGTAGCCTCCTTGTCGCCCCTTACGGTAACGGTTATTACATCTACACTGGATTGAGCTTCTTCAGAGAGCTACCCGCAGGAGTCCCCGGTGCATACAAACTCTTTGCCAATATGCTATCCCTGGGTAAGGAGAAGGCAAATGACACAAAACGAAATGATGTCAAAGGAAAATAAATTTTTAGAAAAGCTTATTTGGAAAAAAGAGTACACCGTAGTGCTTATTTTGAACACCCTGTACATCCTCTATTTTGGGTACCTAATGATAGCTTACATCTAGGTCATGGCTATTCTTGATTGGATTGTTCTGGCGAGCACCCTTTTATTCATTGTAGGTTTTGGAGCCTGGAAAACAAGAGGCAGTAAGAGCGTAGAAGATTATATAAAAGGAGGTACAACGAAATGGTGGACCATTGGCCTTTCCGTTATGGCTACACAGGCCAGTGCCATTACTTTTTTATCTACCCCGGGTCAGGCTTTTCATGACGGAATGGGATTTGTGCAGTTCTATTTTGGACTGCCGTTGGCGATGATCGTGATATGTGCTGTTTTTATTCCCATCTATCACAAGTTGAAGGTCTATACCGCTTACGAAATGCTCGAAAAAAGGTTTGACCTGAAAACCAGAACGTTAACCGCTATCCTATTTTTGATTCAGCGCGGGCTAGCCGCGGGAATCACCATTTTTGCACCGTCTATTATCCTTTCCGCAGTATTAGGTTGGGATTTACAAACTTTGAACATCATCATAGGAATTCTGGTCATTATGTACACAGTAACTGGTGGTACCAGGGCCGTTAACATAACACAAAAACAACAGATGTTTGTGATCATGGTCGGGATGTTCTTTGCCTTTTTCTTCATTCTGGGAAGCCTTCCCACCGATATTTCGTTTGGAGAAGCCTTAAAGATTGCCGGGGCTAATGAAAAATTGGAAATTTTAAATTTTGATTTCGATACCCAGAACCGGTATACCTTTTGGAGTGGTATCACGGGAGGATTCTTTTTAGCGCTCGCCTATTTTGGAACCGATCAAAGCCAGGTGCAGCGTTATCTTTCCGGAAAATCTATCCGTGAACAACAGCTGGGTCTGGTGTTTAATGGAATATTCAAAATCCCCATGCAGTTTTTTATACTATTGGTTGGGGTTATGGTCTTTGTCTTCTATCAATACAATTCTTCTCCTTTACATTTCAATCCCGCAGCAAATGAGGCCGTAAAATCATCTGTTTATGCTGAGGACTATGCCGTTTTGGAGCAAAGTCATGCAACTATTGAAAAAGAAAAGCGCATGTTGCAAAATGATTTTGTAGCCGCCCTAAAACTGAAAGATTACAATGCCATTGAGCAAGCAAAGATCAATCTGAGAAATATAAACCGAGAAGAATTGAACAACCGCGAAGCTGCCCGAAACGTTATTACCGCCGCTGATGCATCCGTGGAGATCAACGACAAGGACTATGTCTTCATTCATTTCATCTTGAACAATCTCCCGAGGGGGCTTATTGGGTTATTACTTGCGGTCATTCTTTCGGCAGCAATGTCTTCCACCGCTTCGGAGTTGAACGCATTAGGCACAATCACAGCTTTGGATCTTTACAAACGAAGTAAGCGGGAGGATTTTGCCCAAAAACACTATGTAATGGCAACAAAGGGATTTACGTTACTCTGGGGTATCATTGCCATTCTAATCGCCTGTATTGCCGACCTCTTTGATAATCTTATTCAACTGGTTAATATTATTGGATCTATTTTCTACGGAAACGTGCTAGGAATATTTTTACTCGCCTTTTTCTTTAGGATGGTGAAAGGTAATGCCGTATTTATTGCAGCGATTATTACTCAGGTCATAGTCATCATGGGCTGGAGTCAGGATTGGATGTCCTATTTATGGCTAAACGCTTTCGGTTGTATCCTAGTTATTGTGCTGGCATTGCTGCTGGAAGGATTAGATAAGATGTTAGGGCGACCCCCCATAAAAACATAAAAAACCCTGACGTTATTTCCGCCAGGGTTAACTTCTATATACGTGATCCGTGGGTTACCTGATTTACAGTGCCCCCCACTCCTTTAAGGAATCTTTGTTCATTTTTACGTAATCCGCATTTCCAGCTTTCTCTGCTGACGCCAACGATTTTTTAGCCGCCTCGATAGCGCCCTTGGTGTCCCCAAGTTTTGCATGAATAAGAGATTGCTTGCGCAATACCCAAAACATCCTGCCTTCGGTGTCCATGGCCACTGCTTTGCCAATCCACTCTTTAGCCTTTTCCAAATCCTTTCCTTCATCCAGGTAGTAGGAAGCAGCAGCATAATATTGACCCGCACTTGGCCCTGCCATTACAGCATCAATACTTTTGCTGGCTTTTTCCAAGGTAGGTACCTCAAACTTAACGCCAACATATGCCTTTTCCCACATCATCCCAAGCGTAGCACCATTGTTGTGCAGATCGTCAAAGCTAATGGTGAATGTTTCTATCGGCATTTCTATAGGAAACACTTCGGTTTTCACCGTCGCAGCAACTTTAGAAGCGTCCCATTCCTGTGGTACTCCCCAGTTCTCCGTATCGGAGTAGAAAATTACCTCCCAAACTGCCTCACCTGGTCTGGTAAAGATTGCATAAGATCCGGCTTCTAACGTTTTGCCTTCAACTACTACGTCATCGCTAAATGTAACAATAGTGTTTTTATTCGCTCCCGTTCTCCAAAGTTTATCATAGGGAACCAGATCCCCAAAAATGGTCCTTCCCTTCATGGAAGGCCTACTGTATTCTACTTCTACCTCCGTCAATCCAACCATTTGCTCCACTTCTGCTGAGGGGCTGGGTTGTGGGGTCTGAAGTTGTGCACCTACTGAAAAGGACAATAGTGCGGTAAAACCTAGTAAAGCTAACTTTTTCATTGTGATTTAGTGTTTTAAGAAATCGATTAGTGCAGCAAAACTAGCTATATTGTTAGGTTGCTGCTGTTAACGAATCCTTAAATAGAATCAGTCTCTAAAAAACGGAGCGTGAATAATGCTGTTGGAATAAAAAAATACCAGGTAATACAGTGCCTGTGGCAATCCGGAAATATCGATAGGCTGGGCGGTAATGTCTTCAGGTGGCGTGAAGCTGACCATCCTCCCCACACTATTGAAGACCCCTCTTCCAAAAATAGCCCGTTCGGTGTTAAGCCTATAATTCAACAGATCTGCACCACTAGACTTAAAAACGATCAGTTCCTCAGACGGAACCTCTGGCTGCGGGTCTTCAGCATCTTCAATCTCATTTGGGTCAAGACTGAAAGCAAATAACCTGGACTCGGAACGTATCAAGGAATTGGAAAAGTCCTCAGAGCTGAGATAAAACGTTCCATTGTCGGATTGTGCTATAGCTTCTATCTGCGCTAATCCTATTTCCAGGTCCACTTTGGTTATTTCCCCTTTAAAGATGGCACCCCCCGAAACGCTTTTTACCTCCACAAAAAAGGGATTTAAAAGATTAGAATATCCTACTAGATAGAGTCTATTAGTCCTCGGATCCAATGTAGCCCCGGTCACCAGTCCGTTAACAGGATACTCCTCCAGACGTTCTGCCAGAAATGCTCCGGAAAGTTTAGGTATCCTATAGGCTACGGTCCCCTGGCTTTGCCATTGCTTGGTCAATAGTATTAAATGATCTTCAAGGGCAAATAAGGCTTCAGCATCAAAATCGCTATTTTCAGTAGGCTCGAATTCCGTCTGGTCTTCATAAATGAAATTAATACGCTCTGCTTGCACTTCGGTAGTAGTATCATAGTCCGCTTTGGAAATCTTGTATATCACCAAATCCTGACGGTTACCATTGTTGTTTCCAAAATCACCAATGTAGATGAACTGTTCATCTTGGGTGATATCTTCCCAATCCGTGTTTTCTGCATTTGCTATCAGCACCACCCTCGTTATCAACAGCGTTGCAGGATCCAACTCATACAATTCGGGGCTACCACCGGAATCATTATGGGTAATCAATCTTCCATTGTAATAGATCAAGCCTGAGGTCTCAGCTAGCTGTTCCGGTAATGTGCCCACAACACGAATATCCGATTGCGCACCACTGAATAGTGTTGTCAGTAAAGCAATTAGCAAAAATAATTGACCATTTCCCCTCATCTTCCCGGCAAATTACGAATCCTAAGGTAGTACCGCTAATTTTTCAGGAGAAGGCATTGGATTTCCGATAAATCAAGAAAAGAAGTCACTGAAACCGCTAATATTTATTTTTGTTTAACTAATTTTGTTTTTTATTAAACATTTTTACCGGTATTTTTGTTAAAAAATGATGAAGTTGTATCAGCTCCAAGCCAAACAAGCATTACCAATTACCAAAATGCAAGCCTGGGAATTTTTATCAGACCCTAAGAACCTTAAGGTAATCACGCCAGAACATATGGGTTTTAAAATTATAAGTGGGGCGGATAGGCCGATGTTTGCAGGACAGATCATTCAATACAAGGTGACTCCTTTTCCAGGTTTCACTACCAAATGGGTTTCCGAGATCACACATGTTAAACAAGGAGAGTATTTTGTAGATGAGCAGCGTTTTGGGCCGTACGCACTATGGCATCACAAACACTTTATAAAAGAAATTGATGGTGGCGTTGAAATGGAAGATCTGATCGATTACAAAATTCCTTTTGGCTTCGTTGGTCGATTGATGCAACCATTCATTGTAAAAAAGCAATTACAACAGATCTTCGCGTTTCGCGAAGCGAAGTTGGAAGAATTGTTTGGAACACTTATGGGCTACAATAACGTATTGGTTTTAAATTAAAAGAGATGTCCAAAACTATTTTATTGATCGGGGGCTCCCATGGCATTGGTTACGCTTTAGCCAAAAACCTAATAGAAAATAACCATGTGGTCTACATTGCTTCCAGAACTAAGGAGCAATTGGAAGGCTTGAAGGTGACACATATTCCCTTTGATGCCAATACGGACACATTGAACCAGAGTGCGCTACCGGAAAGTTTGGATGGATTTGCATATCTACCGGGCAGCATTAACCTAAAGCCGTTCAAAATGCTCACTTTGGAGACCTTCCGAGAAGATATGGAACTCAATTTTTTCGGGCTTATTAAGACAGTAAAAAAGGTTATGCCACTTATGGCGCAAGGTTCAAGTTTTGTGTTTTACAGCACGATTGCCGTTGGTACCGGCATGCCGTTTCACACAAGTGTAGCGGCGGCTAAGGGGGCATTGGAAGGCTTTACCAAATCCCTGGCCGCAGAATACGCCCCAAACATCCGTGTCAATTGTGTGGCCCCATCACTTGTTGATACCCCTCTGGCGAAACGGCTACTGAACAATGATAAAAAACGGGAAATGATGGCCGAACGCCATCCATTGAAGCGGTTTGGAAATCCTGAAGATATTGCCCATTTGAGTGCTTTTCTTCTTGGTGATCAAAGTTCCTGGATTACAGGTCAGATCATTGGTGTTGATGGGGGTTTGTCTACTTTGAATGTGAATTAATGCCTGATAGGGTTAACATCTTTTGGTTCCGTAGAGATTTACGACTTCAGGACAATGTAGGATTACAGCATGCCCTAAGAAGTGACCATCCGGTGCTCCCTATTTTTATTTTCGACATGGAAATACTAGACACCCTTCCCAGTGATGATGCTCGAGTATCTTTTATTTACACTACCCTTCAAAGCATTAGGACAACATTACAGCATCAGGCAAATAGCAGTTTGGCGATCTTCTACGGTACTCCGGAAGCCATCTTTCAGGATTTGATGCGGCGGTATGCTATTGCTACGGTATTCTTCAACCACGATTATGAACCTTATGCCCTAAAACGAGATGCCGCCATTACCGAATTCCTCTCCGAGACAGGGATTACCGTGAGAAGTTTCAAGGATCAGGTAATCTTTGAAAAAGACGAAGTGGTGAAAGACAACGGAGCTCCTTATGTGGTGTATACCCCTTACATGAAGAAGTGGAAAGAAAATTTTAACCCCTCCAAACACCTGGTGGAATTTGATACGCAACCTCACTTTGTTAATTTCATAAAGGAGGAAGCATTACCAAATCTTTCCCTTTCGGAAATGGGGTTCCAACCTTCAGCGATCAAAGTTCCGGACTACACCACCACCCAGATGCTGATTGAGAATTACGAAGCCACTCGCAATTACCCCGGAGAAGAACAGGGGACCTCTCGATTAGGCCCACATCTTAGATTTGGAACAGTGTCGGTGCGTCATATCGTACGAAAAGCGATAACCACAGCAAACCAAATCTTCTGGAATGAATTGATCTGGCGGGAGTTTTTTATGCAGATCCTCTGGCATTTCCCGCACACTACCGATAAAGCTTTTAAGCCAAAATACGATCGGATCGAATGGCGTAATAATGAGGAAGAGTTTGAAAAGTGGAAAAACGGACAAACAGGCTACGCCCTTGTAGACGCAGGGATGCGTGAACTTAACCAAACGGGTTATATGCACAACAGGGTGCGAATGCTGGTAGCCAGCTTTCTTTGCAAACATCTTTTGATCGACTGGCGCTGGGGAGAGGCCTACTTTGCGGAAAAACTATTGGATTATGAAATGGCAAGTAACGTGGGCAACTGGCAATGGGCAGCGGGAAGCGGGGTAGATGCCGCCCCTTATTTCAGGATCTTCAACCCAATGACCCAGGTGGACAAATTTGATAAAGACAAAAAGTACATCACTACTTGGGTCCCCGAACTACAGGAGCTCTCCTACCCTCAGAAGATGGTAGATCACAAACATGCCCGTGAACGCTGCTTGAAAGTCTATAAGGAAGCGGTAGGATGATGCTTTTTTGATATTTAGAAGGAGATAAAAAATAGGAGGGCTAATCAGTAGCCCGACGACAACAGGATAAAAATAAACCCTAAAACTATTGCTATGTTTGGATTATTCAAGAAAAAATCAGAAGCAGAAAAACTGCAAGAACGGTATGAGAAGCTTATGAAAGAAGCTTTCGACCTCTCAAAAATCAATCGATCTGCAAGCGACGAAAAATACGCCGAAGCGGATAAAATTCAAAAGCAAATTGAAACGCTTTCAAAGTAGCTAGCAATTCGCTTTGTGACAATCAAAAATATAATCAACCTAGGGACGTTAGGGGTTTTCTTCTTAAGAAAGCCCCTTCTTTATTCCGTCTAAACCAGCACCGGATTGAAAAGACCGAAGGTGCGAATATGCTTTTTCAAAAATACTGTCCGATCCCAAAAACTATTCCATTAGAGCCGTCTTCAGCAACCCCAAATCCATAGTCTAACCGAAATACCGCATTGAAGATGCGCTTATGTATTAAACGAAAACCCAGCCCCGGGAAGACCCTTAGATTGCTTCCGGAAAACAGCTTTGAAAAATTTTCCCCGGGATTTTGCCAAGAACCTGCATCCAGAAAAGCATTGCCCTGAACCGCAAACCATCCTTTTTCATAAAATGTATGCCTGTACTCCGTATTTAACACGATCGCGGCTATTCCACGATCTACGGTATTCCCTACCCCTCGAATGTTCAACTGATTATCCAATGTAAAAGGAGCAAAGGGGGAATCGGCATTTCCAATTGCGCCGGCTAATCGCAGGCGGCTGGCCCAATTTCCATTCTCCCTGATCTTTTTGTAGTAAATGAAGTCGTTGCGCAGGGAAAGAAAATCGCCCAGAAACCTTTGTGACTCTTCATTTCCATCTGTAAAGGTGAAGTATCGACCTGTAAACTCACTGCTTATTCCGTCAATATATTGATAATCGATATCTACGTTAACATAGCGATACAAAAGGCGATATGCAATTTTATCGGCTGCAAGTTGCGTAGGTGCCCCGGGAATGGGAGCATTCCCAATAAAATCGTAAGATTCATTGATAAAACTGACCCCAACTTCAGCTTCATTGTTAAAATCCAGAAAGAAAAGCAGGTTTCCCTCAAAAGCCCTACTGTTGAATCGGTAGTCTTTGTCGTCCTCATCAAAAAATACAGGTTCTTGGGTAGTCTGATCCTGGTAGCTGAAACCTATCCCCAATTTATCACTGAATAAGAAAGGATGCTCATAGAAAAAACCAAAAGAGTCAAAAACATTTCGCGCATAAAACCCTCCCAACAACTGGTTGTTTCCTAAAAAATTAAATTCAAAAGCGGAAACCCGAAAAGCAAAATCCCCATTAACGTCATTCGAAATTCGCAATCCGGGGATAATGGTGAAGTTTTCGACAATTTCATAGCGAACAAACGTCTTTTCATTCTCTTCCCTTAGCGAATACGAAGCGCTTGCTATTCCTGGAAGTCGTTTTAATCGTTCTACATCTTCCGCAATCTTGACCGTATCCACAACTGTATTCGGTTTTACTTTAATCAGTCTTCTTAAAAATCGCTCCTTTGTTCTTTTTAAGCCGGAAAACTCCAATTCGTCCACCGTGTTTTGACCATACATAAGCGATGTTAAAAGCAGTACAACCAGAGGTATCCTTCTATACATAGCAAGCGCATTTTCATTAATAGGACGTTAACCACTTTAAAACCCTACATCATTTTAACATAATTTAGGAGCTAGCTCCTAATATGGTAACCGTTTGCCCATGGATTCGCAATACAAGGGTTACCTTTGAAAAAAGTTTTAGCATGAGCAAACCTATTCTAAGTGTATTTCCTCTGGGTTTTCCATGGCACACCCAGGATCCGTTCCTGTTTTGTGTTCATCATTTGGACCATTATCCCAAAGGAGAGGAGAACATGGGGCCAGATCCTACGCTGCTCCAGGGAAGACCGTTGGGTAACGATTTTGTGCTAAAAGATGGTTGGCGAATGTACCACGGCCATACTATTCCGGGTTTCCCCTACCATCCCCACAGGGGGTTTGAAACCATCACTATTGTAAATAAGGGATTCTGCGATCATTCAGATTCACTGGGCGCAGCCGGCCGTTTTGGCCAGGGCGATGTACAATGGATGACTGCTGGAAGCGGAGTGCAACATTCGGAAATGTTCCCATTGCTAAATACCGACACCGAAAACACTCTTGAATTATTTCAAATTTGGCTGAACTTACCAAAGCAAAGCAAGTTCGTCCCGCCACACTTTAAAATGTTGTGGCATGAAGACATTCCGGTGGTTCGCGAAGCCCATAGTACGATAAAAGTCATTGCCGGTAATTACAAAAATGCCGTAGCTGTTCCTCCTGCTCCTGATTCCTGGGCGGCAACCGACGAAAACACTGTTGCAATTTGGAACATTGAGGTGGAAGCGAACAGCTCCTTTGTTTTGCCAAAAACAACCCCAGGGGTACATCGAACATTATATTTCTATCAAGGAGAGGAGGTTCAAATCGGAGCTCAAAAGATAGGGGTTAATTTTGGTGTTGCTCTGGACCCTACACAAGAGACCACCATTCAAATAGGTGCAAAAAATGCTCATTTTTTATTGCTGCAGGGAAAACCGATCAATGAACCTGTTGCCCAGCAAGGTCCCTTTGTAATGAACACACAGGAAGAGTTACAGCAGGCTTTTGAAGAATATCGTTTATCCCAATTTGGTGGGTGGCCCTGGCCTTATCCTGGTAATGTACATGAAAAAACAAGCGGTCGATTTGCCAAATATCCTGACGGACGAATCGAGGAGCGATGAAACTCACGCTACAGCTTGCCGCAGTTTATAATGTGCTCTGGGGCGCCTGGGTTGTACTCTTTCCCAACCACTTTTTTGAATTGGTCGGGATGCAACCCCTCAACCATCCTATGGTATGGCAGGGCATGGGAATGGTGATAGGGGTATATGGATTGGGTTATTGGTGGGCTTCTCACAATCCTCTAAAACACTGGCCCATTGTGGCGGTGGGTGCTTTGGGGAAATTGTTTGGCCCTCTGGGGTTTTTGATCAACTACTGGGAAGGGAATGTCCCTTTTGGCTTTTTCTACACCTTGATTACCAACGATTTTATTTGGTGGATCCCTTTTGCCTTGATCTTGCGAAAAGTACACTTGGAGCATGCCTGGAAATTATAACATAAAACGCTTGTTGCGTTATGTGTTGGCTACTTTTTTTATTGTGGCCGGAGCGAACCATTTCCTGGACCCTAATTTCTATCTTCCCTTGATTCCACCTTATTTTCCCTATCCTGAGACCATCAACTGGGTTTCCGGTATCCTTGAACTGCTGTTCGGAGGGTTACTCTTTTTCAAGAAATACAGCCTATTGGCTTCCTATGGGCTCTTAGTGCTATTATTCCTTTTCATTCCGTCACATGTCTACTTTATAAAACTGGGAAGTTGTATTCAGGAGGTCTTTGCGTCCCCGAATGGATTGGGTGGTTGCGATTATTTGCAATACATCCTTTATTGCTTTTCTGGATTTGGGCCGTAAGGCACTCCTAACAATTTGTAGGGAATCCTGCTCAAAGTTTTCATGGGAGTTCATTATATTTAGGTAACCTAAAATCAATAAATAGAATTCGTATGCATTCGCTTGTTTACCGTTCGGTGGCGAATGAGTCCTTTGAATTGTCTGAAATTTATAGTATGCTCAGCCGGGCAAAGGATTACAATGCCAAACATGGCATCACGGGATGCCTGTTGTACCACAATTCTCAATTCCTGCAGCTGTTGGAAGGTGAAAAGGAGGAAATAGAACGACTCTTCCAAAAAATACTCCAGGATCCGAGACACCATAGTATAGTGGTAATTGAAAATGATGAATCTGATGTACGGCTCTTTACCGCCTGGAGTATGGCCTTTTACGACTATGGGCAAAATGGCCTTTCCGCCCATTTTAAACTGCGCCAAATCGATACATTTCTAAGCGAATCCAGTATTTTCAGTAAAAAGAGCACTCTGGCCTTACAGTTTTTTTCTAATGTAAAGGACATCCTCTTTGCAGTTTAGCCTATTAGAAATGCTGACCCTACTGTTTGATACCGGATGTTTGGTGCTCATCTGGATGGTACAACTGGTGGTTTATCCAAGTTTTTACTATTATTCTACCCCACAATTGCTCCAGTGGCATAAAAAATATACCCTCTTGGTCACCTGGATTGTGTTACCCCTAATGTTGGGGCAACTCATTTGCGGAAGTTTTAGTGTTATAGTCGATTTTACCACGATAACGATGTTCAAGTTACTACTCATACTAATGACCTGGGTTTTGACATTTGTGGTCTTTGTACCCTTACATCAGGCTTTGGAAACCGCTAGCCCCCAGCAGCCCATTGTCAAAAAATTGGTGCGTAAAAATTGGAGTAGAACCGCACTTTGGACCTTGCTGTTTGCAATTACCATAACAGAACTTTGCTTAATACATTGAACAACACAAAAAAAGTGAAGCATACCGTAACGATTTGCTTTTTTAATTGTCTTTAGCTTCGATAGCAACTCTTAAATTTCAACGCATCCATGTCACTATTTACCAACCCAAAACGAATGAGGGAATTCCTCGCGGTTTTTACCGCTATTCTCTTGGTTCAAATTCTTACTCCCAATAGCTTTGAGATTCCGCCATTTTCCAATGGCGCGGTGGCCTATGCTTATCCCATTTCGGGCATCACTGCCGATGGTAATTCGGAAGACTGGCCTTCCGATTTAACCAGGTACCCAATAGCAATTACACCTTACAGCGGTCCTTCAACTCCCGATGATTTTCAAGCGTTCTTTCAGGTAGGCTACAATATGGCGGATCAGGCTTTATATTTCTTGATTTCAGTTGAAGATGAGGATCATGTTGTGGATAGCACTGATGATCGGGACTGGAATACTCAAGATACTTACAATCTCTATGTGGATCGAAAGCACTCTTCAAAAGGTTCAGGGGTAAATCTTTTTCAGTTCGCTTCCAATCTTAAAGAAACTGCAGATGTCTCCACCAGTTGGGATCCTGAGACGGCGGCATTTGGCTGGGATAACGTTACCATCGCAACTGCAAAAGAGGGTAAGGCAACACTTTATGAAGTAAGGGTATTCCTGGGGGAAGATCTGAAAATAGGAAAACCTATTGGCATAGACCATGTTATAATTGATAAGGATTCGGATGATGAGGATACAGGGCAATTCATTGCCTGGGGCATGGACGGTGGAAAAAGTCAATCCCCTGTCCGCCTGGGAGATGTAATTCCATTGGATCCGAAAACAACAACCGGGAAAGTGGTCGGGAAAGTGAAATGGAAAGACAGCACCATAACGGAAATGACAAGTAGAATTAAATTAATTTCCAAAGAGAATCCCGATCTGTGGACGGTTGCCCAGGTAGATAGTTTAGGGAACTATGCTACGACGCTACCGGAGGGCGACTTCAGCATTACCCCTTTTTGGCACCAACGAGATGAGCATCGCATTGACCTGGTCAACAGCGGAATAGAAATTACCGTTCTCCCAGGGAAAAGTACTAAACCCAAGGATCTCGAGCTTCTAACCCTCAACGCGCCGGACCTTATTCCCGAAAAAGGGATACTGGCGGATTTTAATCCCAAAGACCCTGCCCAATTAGATACTTTTATTGCCCAATACCAGGAGTATTATGTAATTCCCGGGGTTTCGTTGGCTTTAATAAAAGAAGGAAAAGTGATTTACCACAAGACCTATGGTGTAAAAAACGCCTATACCCGGGAAAATGTTCAAGATGAAACATTGTTTGAAGCCGCATCGATTACAAAGCCGGTATTTGCCTTTGCCGTCTGTCGCTTGGTAGAACGCGGAATTCTCGATCTCGACAGGCCCTTACACACCTATCTGCCTTTTGAAAGCATTGCCCATGACGAGCGCTACAAACTTATTACGGCAAGACATGTATTATCGCATAAAACCGGTTTTCCGAACTGGGCATGGATGAATGAGAATGGAAAAATAGATATCAAATTTACTCCTGGGACCGACTACGGGTATTCCGGCGAAGGATTTGAATACTTAAAACGTGTAGTAGTTGAAATTACCGGTAAGGACATCCAAACCATTTTAGAGGAAGAGGTGTTGCAACCCTTGGCATTAGAAAACACGTATTTCTCTAAAAACGACTACCTGCAGCGTGTTGTTTCCAACGGTCACTACGGGCCATATCCCACAAGCGCCCAACTTCCCAACGCTGCAGGAATGGCCTGGAGTATGCATACCGAAGCCAAATCCTTTACCCAGTTTGCTTTGAGCCTCCTCAATAAACGAGGAATGCAAGCGGCTACATATACCAAGATGTTTGCGAAAGAAACACTAATCCCGACCGAAGATGAGGAGGTCAGGGAAGGCTGGGAAGCGTATTTTGGCTTGGGAATATACATGGAAGAAACCCCATTTGGCCCAACCTTTGGTCATGGAGGAAATAATGGCGACTTCAAATGCGAGTTCAAGATGTATCCGGAGCTAGGTGCCGGTTTTGTAGTATTTACCAATAGCAATAATGGGGACTATCTTAACGACGCGCTCAACGAATTGCTATTTACGGGGAAACAAGGACCCAACCCATAGGTGAAGTTGTCTTGGGGACTTAAACACGAACAATATTGGCCCCAATAGCCCTTAAACGAGCATCGATATCTTCATACCCCCTATCGATCTGTTCGATATTGTGTATCGTAGAAGTTCCCTTTGCTGAAAGCGCTGCAATAAGCAAGGAAATTCCTGCCCGAATATCCGGGGAGGTCATTGTTGTGGCCTTTAATGTGGATTTGAAATCGTGACCAATAACCGTGGCGCGATGCGGATCGCATAGGATTATTTTTGCGCCCATATCCAGGAGTTTATCGACAAAGAATAGCCTGCTTTCAAACATCTTTTGATGAATAACTACCTCTCCTCTAGCCTGGGTAGCCACTACCAATAAAATACTTAAGAGGTCCGGCGTTAGCCCGGGCCATGGGGCATCGGCAATGGTCATTATGGAACCATCGATAAAATTCTGCACTTCATACCCTTTTTCATGCCTGGGGATGTAAATATCATCCCCTTTTAATTCCATTTGCACGCCTAATCGGTTAAACGCTCTTGGAATCTGACCGAGATTCTCCCAACTTACGTCCTTAATGGTCAATTCGCTTCGGGTCATAGCCGCCAATCCAATCCAACTGCCAATTTCGATCATATCAGGAAGCATGGTATGCTCCGTACCTCCCAAGGCATCTACCCCTTCAATGACCAATAAGTTGGAACCAATCCCTGAGATCTTTGCGCCCATTCGAACCAGCATTTTGCACAATTGCTGTAAATAGGGCTCACAGGCGGCATTGTAAATCGTAGTTATGCCCTCCGCGAGTACGGCTGCCATTACAATATTTGCGGTGCCGGTAACCGAAGCTTCATCCAAAAGCAAATACGTACCGGTAAGCTTTTTGGCTTCAACACCATAAAAGTATTCTTCCCTATTGTAACGAAACTTTGCTCCCAGTTTTATAAAACCCTCAAAGTGCGTATCCAAGCGCCTTCTTCCAATCTTGTCGCCCCCGGGTTTAGGGATATATCCTTTTCCAAACCTTCCCAACAATGGACCTACCAGCATGATGGAGCCTCTAAGCCCACGTCCGTCCTGTTTGAAATTTTCCGATTGTAAATAGTCCAGGTTGACATCATCTGCTTTAAATGTATAGGACCCTTTTCCCCTCTTTTGAATCTTTACCCCAAGGTCTTCCAAAAGGAAAATGAGCTTGTTCACATCAACAATATCCGGAATGTTGTGTAGGGTTACTTTTTCGGAGGTAAGGAGTACGGCACAAAGAATTTGTAACGCTTCGTTCTTAGCACCTTGAGGGGTTATTTCGCCATGAAGCGGGTTCCCTCCTTCTATTCTAAATGTACTCATTTAACTACAACGCCGTTTAATGTCTTTTTTTACTGCGGTGTCCTCGTTGGCCTTTTTTGCCACCATTCCTATTGGACTTTTGACTTTTGTTTTTCAAAAACTGCCCGCTATCCGTAAGACTTTCACCATCCGGCGCCAAATCTATTGCGCCATCACTCAATTCTTTTAAATGATCGAAGATCACACTATCCTCAACAGAATCTTTATTCCAGTTGAGGTAGCATTTTTTCATGTGATTGGCAATGGCGTATTCGAGTCCATCCCGCATGTCTCCTTTTTCCCATTGTACTGCAACATCTATCATCCTTTTTATATTGTTACCGTAAAAACGGTATTTTGGATGATTTTGGGGATACTCCAGAGGTTCCGGCCGTTGCTGTAGTACTTCCTTCGAGGTGATTGGAAAAGGAGAATCTACATCCAACTCAAAATTGGACATGATGAACAACTGATCCCATAGTTTGTGTTGAAAATCCGGAACATCCCGAAGATGGGGTTGAAGATTCCCCATTACGCTGATAATCGCCTTTGCCACCTTGTTGCGCTCATCCCGATCTTCAATAGACACCGCATGGTCTACCATTTTCTGAAAATGTCTCCCGTATTCAGGGATGAATAATTTTGGACGTTCTGTGTTATATTCTAGGTTATCGACTAAATTCAAAATAAAGATTTTATAGTATTGTAAACTGCTGCAAAATAAGAAAATTGTTGTAGTAGCGTCATTCGCTACAACGAAATTACCCCTTCAATTACCGCAACCTCCTTGTATTTTGCGATAACCTCATCCGGATTTTTAAGGTTAACGGTTATAGAAATACTGGTGTAGTTACCATTTTTGGATTTTTTGGACTCAATTACCGCCCCGGTATTGTCAAAGATCTTGTTGATGTAGTTGATCTTCTCAGTATCCGTGGGAACAATAAACTTATACAAATAAGTAGAAGGCCATGTCGTATCTTCCCAAAGTTGCTCCCGCAACCGTTCGTAAAACTCCTTAGCATCGCTTTCTTCCATAAGCTGTTTTTGCAAATATAATGGGAAGTAAACGATTTTGGGCTTACCACTAATTCATAAATTTGCTTCAAAATTAAGGTTGAAAAAAAATAAAATTGTCATTACGGGAGCTCCAGGGACCGGAAAAACACTTTTGGTGAAAACCCTGGAAGCCGAGGGCTACTATTGTTTTCCGGAGGTTATTCGCGATATGACCGCAGCCGCCAAAAAGGGCGCTACAACTAAGCCGGCGGCTACTAATCCCCTGGTTTTTGTTGACGATCCCATGCAATTTAACAAGGCGCTTCTGGAAGGACGAAGGGCCCATTTTGAGGCGGCTTTGGGATTAACGGAATCCCTTTGCTTTTTCGATCGCGGTATGCCAGATGTCTTGGCGTATATGGATTATTTCGGGCAATCCTACCCCAAGGAGTTCATCAAAACCTGTGAGGATCATCGTTATACGCACATTTTCATGCTACCGCCCTGGGAAGATATCTTTATTTCCGATAATGAGCGCATGGAGAGCTTTCGACAGGCTTTGGACTTACATGAACACTTAATGGAAACCTATCAACAATTTGGTTATCAAATTAATATCTTACCAAAAACAACTGTAAGTGAACGGATTTCCATTTTGTTGAAGACCATAAATTAAACCTGTGCCACTGTCACCCAAGGTCATTTTGCAGCAATATTGGGGCCATACCGCTTTTAGGGGGTCTCAGGAAAACATTATTAACGCCCTGTTGGACGGCCAGGATGTAATGGCGTTGCTCCCTACCGGAGGAGGAAAGTCTGTATGCTTCCAAATCCCCGCCATGGTGCAAGATGGACTGTGTGTTGTAGTTTCCCCCCTGGTGGCATTGATACAAGATCAGGTAAGCAGTTTAAAAGCCAAAGGAATAAAAGCGGTTTCCATTACCGCAGGGATACGCTTGAAAGAACTTGACGTCCTTCTGGACAATTGTATTTACGGCAAAACAAAATTCCTCTATCTCTCCCCGGAACGGTTGGAACAGCCCCTTGTCCAAGAGCGCATTCGCCATATGAATGTCAACTTGATTGCAATAGATGAGGCCCATTGTATTTCGGAATGGGGACATGATTTCCGACCGGCGTATCGAAAATGTGCTGTTCTTAAAGAAATTCAACCTGGGGCACCTGTTATAGCACTTACCGCTACAG
>JANQHL010000096.1 GCA_028277085.1 Flavobacteriaceae bacterium | reverse complement strand
GGACAAATAGTCGTTCTCCCCCTCATAGCCCTTCATCAGCGTGATTATAAGTTTGGAAAGATCGGTAGGAGTGGTCCACAATCCTGAGGCTGCCGCCTCCGGCATACTCTGGTATCCTCGGGGTAAGGCAACCGGATTTCCGTTGCGGTTGTGCGCTTTGGCAATGTTCCCAACCGCTTCTGGTAATGGATTTTGGCAACTACTTCTACGCATGTCGAGCGCTTGAAACAGTATGCTATCTGCCGCTTTATGAAATGGACGGCGGACTACGTCTTCAATAACCAGCTGAGAAACGGTTGTACCCCCTCCGGAATACCGAAAGCGGCTCCCTACAGGAATATTCACACGTACCGGGTCGTTTTTTGCCGGGGCCTCACCGTTTAAAATTTGTATAGTGGAAGGCAAAGGTTCTTCCGGAGAAAAATCGGCAAAACCATGTACCGTCAATCCAGCAGTATGGGAAAGGATAGCACGAAGTGTCACAGGGTGTTCGAGAGTATAACTGTTCTCCGGGACCGACCATGAAGAAAGGTAGTTATTCACATTCTGGTCAATATCTAACACCCCCATTTCGTGCAACTTCAGGATCATAACCGCTGTCCCTACTTTGCTAATGGAACCGACTGAAAAGAGTGTTTCCGGGGTTACGGGCTGCTCAGTGCCTTGTTGTAACACTCCATACCCTTTCGCCCAATCCAATTTCCCGTCTTTGATGACACCGAAACTAATGCCCGCTACGCCGTAATGCGCCATCCTTGACTTCAGGCCAAATTGTTGGAGTGCTTCTTCATACGTATTGTAATGCGATAGTGAGGTATCAAGCGGTTTAGCAGATGGACCGAAGGATACCATTAAAATGCCAACAGCCAGAAACAAACTGATACCGAATACCGGGAGGAGATTTTTCTTCATTTTGCCTGCAATTAGGTAGTGTACTACTCTTTTCTAAAGATAGTAGAGTGCTCTTAAGGTGCCCAACACTTTAATTATTTCTTAAGTTTAACGCCAAACCTAGACCACTGTGCTGTTTCCCGGGCGAGCCCTGAAAAATTAATCGGTTTCTGTCTGGGACAGGTTCAACGTCTTTGGGGGTTGTGAGAAAAACGTAAAACGAAGGGTACGCAAGCAACTTATCCGAATTGGGTTAGTCCGTTTAAGCCCGCACCAAAGTATCACTTAGTACAGGTGGATTAGTAAGAAAACCACAACGTGCCAAACCGCTGTAGGGCTGGTAATAGCCACTTTCGCAGGTAGTTTTTTAAAATTTTGATTCGATATACTTTTTGAGCTTTCCTTTTTTCTTTTGCTTCTTGAGTTTTTCCATATCCGCATTCCTACCAAGTTCAGATATATTCTTCTCATAAAACGTAATTGCATTCTCAGCACCAGCAACAGCACATGCTACTTTATCTTTTGAATACTCGTTTTCTAAGCTATATTTAGTCCAACCGCTCATAAATAACATCAAACAGTCTACACAATCTAAAGGTACAATTCCAGAAACTAATTCTATTGAAACCGTTGGACTTCCACTCATCCATTTCATTAAAAAGGAATTAATCTCTTTTCGTTTTTCGGGACTTTTCCCAATCGGCGTTTTTAACAGCCAATCAGTAGCGGTAAGAACCAGGTTTTCAGTTTTTTGGTAATCTTCGGCATTTTCCAGTTTTAGGCCATTTGGTATCTCAACTTCTTGAGCAAATAAGCTTGTACTTATCGCCAATAGAGTAATTAGCGTTATGATCTTATGCATGATTTGTTTTTATGTCAATTTAATTAAAAAATCAATTTGAAAATGGGAAAGCTATGACCCCCTAAATGAAACAGTCGGGCAGGTTACCGAGAATGTTACCTGCTGGCTTTTTTGAATTTACGATCCCTTCGCCTTCTTAACGCTATGATTTCATCTGCCAAATCAATTCTTCGTTCCTTCCAAAACGCAGTGTAAAACTCCTCCTCGGTCATTTCTGTTTTTCGACCAATGGTTGTCTTATTGGAAATCGAAGGAGGTGCTATTGGTTTATCAAAAGCTCTACTTATTCCACAGATGTTCATTTTCAAAAATCCGTTTTCCATTCCACCATAGACAAGCCAGGTTCCTTTTTCTTCAACGTAGGGGGAGCAATATTTCCAATTTTGACCGATGTATACATTGCCCTGTAGGTCCCCACCATCAAGAGATTCGATCACAACTATTTCATAGGTTAGATCGTCACTAACGGCTGTAATTTCTCCTACGAAAATGCACTCTGAATTTTCTATTTCCAGTTTTTGCATTTGCACCAGACTTTTGAGTACTCAATCACAGGCAAAGGTGTTGTCTGCAAAATATACTGCGACAATAATTGTCCAGATTAGTTTTTTCATTTCTTAGCTTCCGGATAACTGTCTTGGCCTTACCTACTGGTTTACATGCCTTTGGCATGCAGGCAGGTATGGTTTCGGTTTGAAATAATTAGCAAGAATTATTCCATAAAAGAAATTAGCTGTACTTATGTTTTAAACTTGATTTTCAGTAATTCAGTTGTGCTGAATTATAGCCAATGTTCTACCCGGTTTTTTCTATTTCATTAATAAACCCCGATATTTTGTCCGAACTAATGTTGGTCGATATAACATGTAAATCGGTCACATAATGCATTCCCAAATATTCTGCCGTTTTTTTAAATGGAATCCAGAACGTGTCGCCCAGGTTATTCCCATAAGAACAGCTCATAACTGCCACGTACTTGCCTCTTAGTTTACGACCCAAGTCTTTCTCAATAGTCAATAAGTCTGTGAGTCGGTCAAAAAACACTTTCATTATTCCGCTCATCGCATACCAATAGACCGGGGTTACCAGAATGAAAAAATCATAGTTCGAAAGTAACTTTTTCATCAATTCGATGAAGTCGTCATCTTTATTAAGATGTTCGTAATCATAATACGAGAAATTATAGTCATTCAAGTCAATCCTATCCCATTTTGATTGCCTAATTAGTTCCGCCACCACTTTTTCGGTATCACCATCTTTTCTTGAACTTCCCTGAATAATAATCTTTTTCAATTCTTTTAAAATAGTGTAGAACGGTCGTGTGTATGAGTAGTAGCGGATTTTTACTCACAAACCTTTCGGTTTTGCACTGACCTTTGTTTTATGTTTATACTTTCGTTTTATCACTTCAACCGGTATTACTTATACACAATGTTAGCACACGTTATTTTATTCATTTGTAAGTTCTTCAATTTTTTTTCTTAATTCCTTATTTTCTGGAAGTAGGTCTAAAGACTTTTTATAAGCGATAATTGCTTTTTCTTTTTCACCCATTTTTTCATGGGCTTTCCCTAAACAATACCATGCATAGTTAGATAGCGGATAGTTCTCCGTATTATATTTATAGTAAAATAGAGCTTTATCCATATCAATATGTGAATACATAAACTGATTCCCTAAAAAGTTCATCAAATCCTCTCTGGGTGCAATTTTCCATCCTAACCTGTCAGATAAGTATTCAAATCGGAGTTTAATTTTATTTGGATTGTTATACATTTCATCATAGTTAACCATATATCCGCGAAAGATATATTTAATACCATCTATAAAAGAAATTAGTGGTACAGAATGATGGTTTTCTAATTTGTAGCCATATTTTTTATATCCAAAATCAATATTTTCAGGATGATTTTGGTCAAACATTTGAATAAACTTCCAGGTTTTATTTTCCTTTTCTGGATATACCACATTCTTTACTCTATCTACTGTGGAAATGAAGATATCTTTATGCGAACCATTATAACTTTTGAAGAATGCGTTCATATTTTTTAGCGAGACTTCTTCGTCCCACCAAGCACTAAAGTCGATTGCTAAAAATGAATTAAACAATTCAGGTTTTGAAAATAATGCATGTAACACTGGTAATCCAGTAAAAGAATACCCCACAAAAATCCGATGGTGGTTTGAACGATAATTCTTGTTGATATATGGAACAAGTTCTTTTTCTATAAACTCGATAAAACTATCTGCGCCACCACTTACTTCTAATCCTTTTTCTTCTTTTCCTGTGTAACCTATTAATGAATTCGTTGGTGAAGAGTCTTTAACCCGGTCTTGACTCGTAATTCCTACTACAATCATTTCGGGAATCTGCGGGCTGGCATCACTACTCATTTGAGCTATTGCTCCCGTAAATGAGTGAAAAAACTTTCTTCCATCAAGTAGATACATTACTGGATATCTAGTGTAGTCATTATAGTTATAGCTTTCAGGAAGGTAAATGATAAATTCCCGATTTGCATCTAAAATTTTAGACGCTATAGAATGCCTTTTTCCAATTACAAAGTTTTGCTTAACAGCATTTTGACTATATAGCTGTGTGCAAATGAAAAATGTAAAAAGTATAAGAATAAATTTCCTCATATTTGTTTTTAATGTGTGCTAACGGTTTGGCTATGATTTCGTTGTGGAATCATCCGCAGGATTACTCCGCTCAGAAATCAGCCATTGATTTATACTTTTATCTTGATATGGCACAAAGCCGCGATGCGCTATAGCCAGTGTTTGATGCTTTTATATTTTTATTGTAAATCCGTCAAATTTATGGATTCCAGAACCGTGTTTTAGCTTTTTCCGTCGCTTTAATTCTTCAAATGCCTGATTGACTTTGTGCGCAAAACTTATTGGCAAGTCATTTTGGTTATGACTGGGAAAAATCCTCTTCACTTTTTTAAGCTTTGTGATTTTTCTCACTGATGCCGCATATTTTATTGGGTCTGTACTGTCAAAAAATGCGAATAAATCCCCTTGATATATTAGATCTCCTACAAATAAATACCCTGTTTCGGGTTCGAGAATGCAAATATGCCCGGGTGAGTGTCCCGGTGTATGTATTATTTCAACTCTTCGTTCGGAGATTTCAATAATGTCACCGTCCGACAATTCACAAAAAGGCTTTCCTTGATATACTTCATATTTGTTTATATCAAAGCCTTCAGGTAAGGGTTTCGTAAATGGTATTTTAGTTACACTTTTCCTAATAGACTCAATTGAAATAGGGAGGCCATTCTCCAGCCAATTGGAATCATCCTTATGAACATAGATTTTGTCATAATATTTATGCCCTCCAATATGGTCCCAATGAACGTGAGTTGTAATAACCTTTACTGGTTTATCCGTTATTTTCCGACATTCAAGCGCTATATTTCCAATTCCTAATCCGCTATCGATCAGGCAGGCTTCATTTTGCCCTATTAACAAGTAGGAATGAAATTGCTCCCAATGTCCATATTCACTTATAGCAAAAGTAAATCGGTCTATTTCTTCTATGGTGAACCAGTCGTTATTCGGATTCATTCGGTTTTAATTGCCCCTAACGGTCAACTTTATGGTTAGTTACCATTCAATCTATCTACTACCCTCATAATTTAAAATCCACATAGCTCATGGCCGGATCCATTTCATAACTCCTGTATCGCGATATTCCGAAATTTGATCGTCCCATTTCCAGCGGCCTGGAGTCCGATATGACCCGATCCTAAGATACCATCTTCAAACGCCGCGGTAAGGGTGTCATTCACCCAGACGTTGACCTGCTTATCCGTACAGCGTATTTTGTAGGTATTCCATTTGTTTAGGGTATTCACCTGAGCCCTGGGGATAGCCTTCGTCACTATAGCCCCAGTACGGAACTCTTGATTTGGGTGCAGGTCCCAGATATTCATTTCATGGCAGTCGGAAGCATCGAGCGCCATCATTTTACATCGTACAAAAACCCCCGAATTAATTGTGCTGTCCGGATAGAATTCCAATTCCAGTTGAAAGTTCTCATAGGTATTCTTTGTCATGACAAAACCCTCCGTACCCGAAGCTACCCCCTCTAAAGCCTCTTTGGTGAAATTCCATTGAGCGTTTCCTTCCATTACCCAATCCTGACTGTCCGCTTGAAATAGAGGCACTGATTCCTGGCAAGTCGTGCCAAATCCTAAGCTAATTATCAGCAGTAAAAAAACTTTCAAATAGTGCATTTTGATGCTTTAGTGGTACAAATTGGTAGAATTGAACCTGCTAAGTGTTAAATTTAGTCATTCTATAACGCATTCAAAAAGGAGTGAAAAAGCATGGAAGGCTTTTATTAGGCATCAGTGCTGTACTAATGGCAGTGATCCTGGGCTGTTTGCTTTTTCAATTCACCCAGTATTTAGGGGTACTGTTGATCCTGTTTTTTTTAAGCCTGGCATTGGGGGTGCGTTCCCATCGTTTTTTCCGGGGCTTTTCTTTTACCATATTAATTTTCGCGGCTGTGGTGGCCTCCCTTTACTATCCTCAGTTGTTTACCCGTATTGGAAATTTTGACCTGAAAAACTTAATTGTCCCTTTGCTGATGATCATCATGTTCGGCATGGGTACTTCCATGAGCTTAAAGGACTTTTATGGCGTTATCAAAATGCCCAAAGGGGTATTGGTGGGCGTTATTTGCCAGTTCTCCATTATGCCATTAGTGGGTACCGGACTGGCCTATATCTCCGGATTTCCTCCTGAAATCGCAGCTGGGATCATTTTGGTGGGTTGTTCCCCCAGCGGACTGGCTTCGAATGTCATGTCCTATATTGCCGGTGCTAATCTGGCCTTATCCCTCACCTTAACAGCGGTTGCCACCTTATTGGCACCCTTGTTCACCCCTTTCTTAATGAAACTATTGGCCGATCAACTGGTACCTATCGATTTTTTGGGCATGCTTTGGAGTATTTTTAAAATCGTGATACTCCCTATCCTCCTGGGACTGGCCTTTAACAGATTTGCGCATGGCAAGTTTCCCTGGCTGGATAAGGCGATGCCTATAGTATCCATGGCTGGTATTACTATCATTATCACAATTATTACTGCGGCAGGGCGTGATTCACTTTTAACCATCGGTTTGGCGCTGATTTTGGTGGTGCTCATTCATAATATGTGCGGTTACCTTTTTGGGTATTGGGGGAGCCGATTGGTAGGGCTGGACAAAAAATCAGCACGCACCATCGCTTTTGAAGTAGGGATGCAAAATGCCGGTTTGGCCTCTGGAATCGCCCTGGAAATGGGAAGGGTGGCCACCATGGGGCTTGCCCCTGCTGTTTTCGGCCCCTTTATGAACATTACCGGTTCTTCGTTGGCAACCTGGTGGCGTACAAAATCCGAAGAACAAAAAGAGTAGTCCTTATATTTTATAGCCTAGGCCAATGCTGATCACCGAAGTCTTATAATTGTCGTCCCTTTCGATTATGCCAAGGGTATATCTCCCATTCAATTCCAACCCTTTTGAAAGGGGAACCCCGATGCCCAGGTTTATTCCAGCGTCAAATCTATCGAAATCGTTAACGAAAGCGGAATCTGAAACTTCGTCTCCTTCTGTTGACGGGTCTAATTCATTTCTTTTGATAACTTCAGTACGTTCTACAGCATAACTTAGCTGTGGTCCGAATTCCAGAAAAAAAGACTCAGTTACCTGATATCTTAGGGTTACGGGTAGTAAAATGGCAAGCTCATTTACATTTGTCCTGATATCCACCAGAATCCCGGGTTCATCGACAGCTTGTCGTATCGGAATATCTCCTAGAGATGTTCGTGTTCCCTGATTGGCAAACAAAAGTTCAGGTTGTACACTGAATTTTTCGGATACGTTTACGGAATAGAACACTCCGGCATAATACCCTATTTTTAGCCTATAGTCCAATGCCTCAACGCCAGCAATTTCCACATCGGGTGTGAATTGGGAAAAATTAGTGCCCGCCTTTACACCAAATACGTTGTCCGATTGGGCAGATCCGGTAATAAAAACGAACAGCGCAATAAGGAAGTAGGTTTTCTTCATGGTTTGGTTTTGAATTATAGGTAACGCTTACGCTGTAGCTATTGTTGTAGCCGGGTAGTGTTTCCTTCACGTAGTGTTTTCCGTTTTTCCAATCGACTCTAAGGGTTAACCTCCAGGTGTAGTGCGGTATGCTATACTTTACTAATCATCGGCAGCAAAAACTATTTTCGTAACAAAAATTCCAAAGGAATATGGAGTCGTTTATTCCATGCATTTTCACTGTGATCTTCCCCTGGGAAGTATTCGGTACGCCAGTTACTTTCATCGTATCCTTTTTCAAGTAGGAGCCGGTCTACTTTCTTTTGGATTTCGGGATATAGCCGGTCCAGGGTTGCATCCCCGCAATCGAAGTATATCTTGTTTTCTTTGGGATTCGGCAGGTTATTTTCCAAATAGCTTAGGAAGGCATCCGGCACCGGATTATTATCAAGCGTAAATGTGCCCACCCAATGGGTGGACAAACAGGCTGCACCCCTAAATACGTCGGGATACTCGCAAAGGGCATACATTGAGATCAATCCTCCCATACTACTGCCGGCGATATAGGTATTCTCCTTGTTGGTATGGACCGCATACTTTTTATCGATGAACGGTTTTACTTCCTCCACAATACACTTTAAATAGTTATCGGATTGGGGGCTAAAAACGCCTGACATACTTCTCGAAGCCCTTTGCAATTGCACAGTTACCGTATCTTTTTCAATTTGTGACAAGGCTTCGAATGGTTTTTGCGGGAAATAATCCGGATGTCTTGTAGCGCCTCCATTCCAAATACCCACTACAATAAATTCCTTGACCTTATCGGACCCCATTAGCTCAGCAGCCACATCATCGACGTTCCAGGCTTGCTTGTTCCAGGTGACCTCAGGATCAAATAGCATTTGTCCGTCGTGCATGTACAGCACCGCGTACCGTTTCGATTCGGAATAGCCCTCTGGCATCCAGACATCAATAGTTCTGGAGGTGACGTACTTTGAATTGAAGTCCTCAATACTTTCAATTTTTCCACTTACCACCTCGGGCATAGGGTCTTGTGCTTTTGTAACAAGCGTTAGGGCGAATATTACCAAAATGCTGATTCGTTTTTTCATAGAATTCCTGCCTTTTTACGTAGTAAGATTTTTGAATTTAGAAATCGAACCTACCGATAGTTATCGGGATTAAAGTTAGAAGTTTTATCAGGTGATCAAATGTAAAGTCAATTACAGGCAGCGCCGGTGTGCCCTGATTTTAATCAATGGAATTTATAGAGGGGTCCCTATTGCTAATATCAACTACATTCTTCCAGGATCCATCCGCCTGCTTTTTCCAAATTTCCACCCCTTTATTGAATACCGTTCTTGTATTGCCTAGGGTGTCAATAGGCATGGTCATATAATTCTTGATGATGACGTATCCCAAGTCTCCACTTTTAGAAACGTAGGCTTCTTGAGGGCTCCAATTAATGTCGAACCCGGGTATTTTCATAGAACGTTCTACCATGGCCGTAAGCGAATCAATGCCAACTACTGCCGCTTCATTTGCTGACATAAGGATAGCGTCATCTGCCCAATACGATAACATCTTTTCAACATCCCTGTCCTGTACGGATTTGGCCCAGGCTTTTGACAGTTCCATGAGCTTCTCAGCTTCAGCTTGTTGATCTACGCCGGTTTCTTTACAGGCATTTAATCCTGTTAGCACTAATCCGGCAAGTAGGAGTCGATAAATTTTCATAACTATTCTATTTTGGTTTGATTATGTACTATACGCCAAACGGTCTCGGCCCTGTCTCCTACCCCTCCGAAAACCTGGAGGAACGAAAGGCTTAACAACCGAAAAGGTTAGTCTAAGACTAAATATAATGATTGTCTGAGATTTTCCTTCGGGAAATCGAATTGCAATTAATTATACGCCGTATCGGCCGCCTTTTTTATCAGTGTATCGCAGTTTTCCACCGTAATTTTCCCCTTTGTCGGAATCATATTTTGCCACACCCAATTATAATGTTCGATCACTTTTTCAGCGCTTAAATGAGGCCTTTCTCCTGTGGTATGTCCGTCTGCAACCACTGTCACATCATAATCTTTGACCAGTGCGGATTGAACAGTCGATTCAACGCAAAAGTCTGTCGCGCATCCCGTAATTATCAATTCGGTTACGCCCAATTCCCTTAACATGGCCTGTAGTTTAGAATTGTAAAAAACATCGTTGGCATATTTGTCCAGTCGAATATCAGCAGGACCCACATGAAGTTCGTCCAGTAGCTCCCATTCCCAGGTATTTTTTTCAAATTCCCCTGTCCCATTGCCGTCATGTTGGATGAATACCACGGGAAAGCCCATTTGACGAAATACCTTCGCTAGTCCGTTGATCCGTTGTACCATTCCGTTGGTATCGAACCGAGGGGTATCGGGCGTGAAAGAGCCTTTTTGCATATCAATGACCAAGAGGGCTTTTTTAGTTTTCATTCTTTTGATTTAGAGGTTTGCGAACGGTTCGCCTATAATTCGTGCAACATTTCCCTGACATGAAGATATCTGCTTTGCTGGTGGTTCGTTTTTAGTTATCAACTGCTAGACAAGTGCTGTTTTCACTCTTACCGTTTCAATACCTTCAATCACTTCATGAAGCAACATCTTTTTTGCTTTTTTATCGTTAAAAACTTCTTGCATGTTTTTTATAACGCCATAAGGAATGTTGCTTCGTTCAAGATTTGCAACCCAGTACCTTGCTGTTTTTTGGACGATACATTCACTTATTTTACGGTTTAATGCTGCTCTTTTAGCTACCCGTTGGGCATTCGTTCCAAACGCGTCAAAGTCCATTCCTAAAAGCGTACCTAAATTTTCAAATTGCTTATCAGAACCAATGGCCAGAACAAGTAATTTGCCATCTTTTGTTGCATACATGTCTCCATAGGGTGCAATGTTGGGATGCTGGGTTCCCATAGGTTGTGGAATATGCCCTTCCATTAACCAATTCGTGGCTTGATTTGCCAAAGACGCTAAAGCACTCTCGTAAAGTGAAATTTTGATATGTTTTCCTTTACCTGTAGTTAACTTGTGAATAATTGCACAAAGAATAGCTTCTTTTAAGTGGTGGGCGGCGAGCACATCAATCAAAGCGACTGGCATTTTTACCGGGTTTCTACTGGGTTCGCCATTCATAAACATAAACCCGGTTTCGGCCTGTAATACCACGTCAAATGCCGGTCTTGATTCGTTATCACCAAAACCTGTAAGTTCTGCATAAATAAGCGATGGATTGTAGTGTTTCAAATCGTCATAACCCAATTTAAGTTTTCTAGCCGTACCTGGTTTATAGTTGGTGATGACAATGTCGGCTTCCTTTATATGATTAATTACAATCTCATAGTCTAAGCTATCTGTAAGATCAAGTAATAGACTTTCTTTCAAGAAATTTGCAGCACAATAATACGCAGAGATAGCGCTTTCTTTGGATTCAGTGGGGAGTTTCCATGTTCGTGTAACATCGCCATTAGTACGTTTGTTTTCAATTTTAATAACCGTAGCCCCTAACTCTGCAAAGAAAGTCCCGGTTAAGGGACCCGCCAGAACACCTGCCAGCTCGACTACTTTTACGTTTTTAAACATAAGATAATTTCTAAAAGAAGATTTTAGTTATTTGAAAAAATCGTGATTGTCTTCTATGTTTATAGCTACTTCCTTTTGTTATAGTAATGACCATTAACGGCCTCGGTCCTGTCTACTGATTTACATGCCTTTGGCAAGAAGGCATGATTTCGGCCTGGAAAATCCTTTGGGATTTTTCAGGCTGAGCAATCGGGCCATTTAAAATTAGCAAATTATAAGTCTTGGGAAGAGGCCATGCTGAGTTATAGCCCTTGTTGCAAAGCGTAGTTTATTCATTTTCCATTGCTTTTATCAACTCTACGCAATTGTCTTTTTCGTTTTTGAGTTACTTTATTGTAAATCCTTTTATCTTTTGGTGTTGCGTATTGAACATAGATATCGTCTTTTTCGGTTGGTTCCAAGTTTTTGAAAGTCCAGTTAATCGTTTTCTTCGATTTATTAATGGTGTACCCTTTCGGACTAATATCTTCTACATCATTTAAGCTAAAATCAATAAGATGCAAAATGATTTCCACTTTCCCAATGTCTTTGTACCACCCAGCACCAGTATTTAGAATGTATTTGAAATAGCGGAATTTGTTTTTGCCAAATAAGCCAGAAGGTAATTCATACTTTACAATAATGGTCTTGGTTTCATTTTCCTTAAAATTTACATCCCAAACATACCAGGGAAATTTTCCATTTTTCGTTAAGTCGTGGAACTTTGAGATTAAGTCAGTAGTTAATCCATTGTCCCAGTAAAAATTGTGAATAGAATCGATTGCTTTTTGCATTTCCCGCTTTTTCAAGTCCTTTGGGAAAATTAGGGAGCCATTTTTTCTGTGTTTTACATTATGAGATTGATATGTACTGTCAATTTTTCTTTTGTGTTCCTTTTCGAGTCCCAATACGGTCATAAATTGCTGATAAACGCTATCCAATTCTTTGGGGACCTTTATGTCCTCTTTTGAAAGAAACTTGCTATCCACTTTTATCTTGAAATTGGCTTTATCCATTTCTGAATAACCTCCAAAATTCCAATAATCAAAATCCATAACTGGAAATCCGACTTCTAATGATGTCGTTGGCCCATAATTTTTCATTTCAAAAACGCAATTCACAATGGATTTTTCAGGAAACAAATCGACCTTTACAATTTCTGATTCCATCCGAATTTCGCAATTTTCAACTGTATAAATTCCATTCGCACTAATTGGATTTGGGGCAATGTCATAAACTGAAAAAGCTGTAAAAAAAAGACAGAGTGTAATTAAAATTTTGAATCTCATATAGATTTTCCGGTATGTTCCACAACGGTTCGGCTATGACCCCGTGGTCAGTGTCAGACATTTTTAAGTTATTTGAAGCTACGAAAAAATGGCCAAGCGAAAGCCATGGGTTATAGCCCTTGTTGTAACACGTTTTTATTCAATTCGATTTTCGATTACTGCTATTTCATATTTTGCCCAAACATTGTCGTCTGGACCTTCGAAAATTCGTTTTTGACACCAACCAATTGGGAATAAAGTCATTTCATTCCAGTAGAAAGGGAATGAATTTTCTCCAAAATCCTTATGATTCCTTTCAAACCAAGCTTTTCCGTGATTCCTTTCAATTGTTTCCATTATGTAAAATCCAAATTGGATAGCAACTCCATTTAACCCTTCGTCATTTTTGGTCATAATGTATTCGTTGTGTATTTCTGCCAATATTTTTTCAACATCTTTTATTGAGTTATCGGTAAAATCCAAATTCAATTCAAATATCTGTCCAATTTCTAGGGCATATTTGACCATATCAGTTTTTAATTCATTAAGCTCTGGATTGGTTTTTTGTCCATTCATAGTATTGGAAAACAGAATTAACGCGAGTAAAATTTTGATTATTGATTTCAATTGGTCGTTTACTTATTTAAAATGTGTTACAACTTGTTTGTATACGTATAAAATACAGCTATATACCCCTAAAGCTACCACAAAACCGATAAAAAGCGCTGTTCTATATTTTTAGCGGCAGCGTACCGCAAAATTGCCTTAAAACACTGTAAAATTTAACCAAAACAGCCTCCAGCCCCCTTCCAGAAGCGCGCTAGCGGGACTTTCCATAAATACAGTGCTACACTATCTCCCTCAAAAAATGACGCATTTCCCGGGTGCCGCTTTACTACTTGTATTTTGGGGTATCGCCTGCAAATGGCGTTTTATAACGATGGGATCACATGAGTAGACAGTCAATATAATCTGTCAACATATGAAACAACAGCCCTATCCCAATAATGTTAAACGGTTTACGGAAAAAGAGCAGGACGGCATACCCTATCATCGCATAGTACGTATGTAAAGGGTGAAAGTTTATGCTACATCGATCTGCCTGGAAAATAGGATCAGCGAAAAGATGATCCAGATCTACTAAGATAGTAGCAATCAGAATGAAGTAGACTTTTTTCCAGTCCTTTCTAAAGAACCCATACGCTATGATTATTGGAAATCCGAAATGTAAAAAGTAGTGAATGAATGTCTGCATTGCTCCCGCGAATTGGGCTGAAACGGTGTTTAATCGTACTAATTTACACTATGCTACTAGTGTCGGCGGCCGCTGTAAATAATCTCGCGCCCAAATCTTTTGCATTGTTGGTTGATCCATATTTCCCCCGGAAATGATGACCAACACCCGTTGTTTTGTGGTTTGGGTTTTCAGCCACTGCCGAACGCCTTCCATGGGTAAGGCACAGGTGGGTTCCAGGCGGATTTTCAAGAGATGGGACAACCATTGGGTCCAATAGATCATGGCTTCCTCCTCTACCTCATAAAATTGGTCCAGTTGTTTTAGGTATTCAAACGTAAGCTCCCCCACTGCCATAGTCATGGCACCGTCGGCCAGGGTGTTGGGAATTCCGGTTAGTCGTTGGATGCTCCCTTTCCGTAAGGACTCTGCAGCATCATTGGCATTCAGTGGTTCCACCCCAACAACCTGCGATTTTGGGGAAAGCCCCCTGGTTGCAATAAGCGTCCCGGAGAGCAGTCCACCGCCACCACAGGGCGCAAAAACCGCATCGATAGGCTCCAATTCCGAAAGGGCCTCATAGGCCGCGGTGCCCTGTCCGCAGATCACCTGCTCATGGTTAAAGGGCGGGATCCAATAGGTACCTGCCTCTTTTGCTGCTTCCCGAACCAGGGCATCTGTCTCGTCTCGGGTAGCGGACAGTACCACCTTGGCCCCATAGCCTTGAGTCGCCCGAATTTTGATCTGTGAAGAGTATTCCGGCATAAAAATAGTAGCGGGAATATCAAATTGCCGGGCAGCATAGGCCACCGCCTGGGCGTGGTTGCCTGAACTGTTGGCCACAATCTGTTTGGGTTGCTGTCCCGTTTCCATAAGCCAGGTAACCGTGCTCAAGCCGCCACGAGCTTTGAACGCCCCGATCTTTTGGAAATTCTCGCATTTAAAAAACACCTCATGGCCTAACCACTCGTTTAAAAGAGAGGAGGTCAGAATGGGTGTCTGATTGATGTACGGCGCTATTCGTTTTTTAGCCGCCTGAATGTCCTGGAGGGTGAGTTGCATTTCTTAAAAGTAGGGATTCCTGCCTGCGCAGGAATGACATCATTGGTTATTTTACAAACAACAGTTCCCGGTATTTCGTTAACGGCCAGAGGTCATCCGGCACCAACCGTTCCAAAGCGTCCGCATGCTCCCGAATACTGTCAAAATAGGGTTTGATCGTATTGCAATAGGTTTGCGCCTTTTTGGCCACAGTGGCCAGATTATCTGCCCTGTTTTTCGCATCGCGCATGGCATCCGTTACTTTTTTCATTTCGGCAACATGGCCTGCAGTTTGCTCCAAAATGTTCAGTTGGGCTTCTGTAAACCCTTTATGCGCTGCCCCATAGACCTCTTTTAAACCGGTGACGTTAGTGAGCAATTGGTTTTGATAGGCCACCGCAGCAGGTATAATATGATTGTAGACCAATTCCCCCAGAATACGGCCTTCGATCTGCAGGTGGAAAACATAATTGTCCAGTTCCACCTCCTGGTGGGCTTTCAATTCGGTTGCACTCATCACCTCGGTAGCCTGGAAGAGCGCAATGCTTTCTTTTGCAGTAAGCACCTGCAGTGCCTCCGGGGTATTTCGGTTGTGGCTTAATTTCCGCTTACGGGCTTCCTCCTGCCAGTTAAAACTGTAGCCATCCCCATCAAAGCGAATGCGTTTTGAGGTCTTGATGTATTCCCGCAATACGTTAAACACCGCCTCATCTTTTTTTAACTGCTTCCCATCGATCAAGGCGTCTACTTCTTTTTTGAAATCCTTGAGTTGTTTCGCCATAATGGTATTGAGTACCGTCATGGGCTTTGCACAATTCATCTTAGCCCCTACCCCGCGCATCTCAAACTTATTCCCCGTAAAGGCAAAGGGCGAAGTGCGATTCCTATCCGTATTGTCCAACAAGATCTCGGGAATTTTACCCACCACGTTGAGTTTCAATTCCGTTTTTTCCTTGGGGGATAACTTTCCCTTGGAAACGCCCTCCAACTCATCCAGGACATTGGCCAGTTGTTCACCAATAAAAATAGAGATGATCGCCGGAGGAGCTTCATTAGCCCCCAAACGATGATCGTTGCTGGCAGAAGCAATGGAAGAACGCAACAATTCTTCATAATTATCCACCGCTTTTATCGTATTTACAAAAAAGGTGAGGAATTGTAAATTCTTCATGGGGGTAGTACCCGGGCTGAGCAGGTTTACCCCGGTATCTGTGGCCAGGGACCAGTTGTTGTGTTTCCCTGACCCATTAATCCCGGAAAAAGGCTTTTCGTGAAACAGCACCTTAAAACCATGCTGATCTGCGATCTCTTCCATGATATCCATCAGCAGCAGATTGTGGTCCACGGAAAGGTTCGCTTCTTCAAAAACGGGTGCCATTTCAAATTGGTTAGGAGCTACCTCATTGTGACGGGTTTTTACCGGAATGCCTAATAACATGCACTCTTGTTCCAATGCACTCATAAAACTGAGCACCCTACCGGGAATCACCCCAAAATAATGATCATCCAGTTGCTGTTCTTTGGCAGCGGAATTCCCCACCAAGGTACGGCCTGTCATTAAAATATCCGGTCGGGATTGCGCCAGGGCTTTGTCCACCAAAAAGTACTCCTGTTCCCATCCCAGGGTGGCATGTACCTTCCGTACATTTTTGTCAAAATACTGTGCTATGGCAGTAGCGGCATCGTCTACCGCATGTAACGCCCGTAACAAAGGGGCTTTATTGTCCAGGGCTTCACCGGTGTAGGACACAAAAATAGTTGGAATACAAAGTGTTGTTTTATAGATAAAAGCAGGTGAGGTGGGATCCCATGCCGTATAGCCTCTGGCTTCAAAGGTATTTCGCAAGCCGCCACTGGGGAAACTAGAGGCATCCGGCTCCTGTTGGACCAGTTGTTTCCCGCCAAACCGCTCCAAAGCCCGTCCATCAGGTTGTATATCGAAAAAGGCGTCGTGTTTTTCCGCTGTGGCACCCGTCAAAGGTTGGAACCAATGTGTATAATGCGTAGCACCCAGGGAAAGCGCCCAGGCCTTCATCCCCTCGGCCACTTGTCCGGCAATTTTCCGATCTATTTTCCTCCCGGAAAAAATTGCGGCCTGTACCTTCTCATAAGCCTCTTCCGATAAGAATTGCCGCATCTTTTCATTGTTAAAAACATTTCTCCCAAATAACGCAGACCGTTTCTCCCCTTCTGCAATGGGTAGGCTGGCCCTACTACGGCTTTCGGATAATGCTTCAAATCTCATCTTTAACATTGGCCTATTATTTAACAGATAAAATTAACAAATTGTCAGCTTAGACGAAAAAAAATGCTTTTTTATCATCATACCCCTTAAAAAACAGGGGCAACTGAAATTTTACAAAATATTTTTGCTATTACCCCTCAAAAAAACACTATTAATCAATGGATTTAAATATTTTTGTCGCTTAGTGAATTTTAAAACCACCACAGATTATGAGCAAATCTAAATTAGAGTATATCTGGTTGGACGGATATACTCCAACGGCCAACATGAGAAGTAAAACTAAAATTGAAAAAGATTTTAGCGGCAAGTTGGAAGACTGCCCTATTTGGTCATTTGACGGAAGTTCTACCCAACAAGCGGAAGGAGGCTCTTCGGATTGTCTATTGAAACCGGTAGCTATTTTTCCGGATCCTGCAAGGCATAACGGGTATTTAGTTATTGCTGAAGTGTTAAATCCAGACGGAACCCCACACGAATCTAACTCCAGAGCTACCATTGATGATGAAAATGATGATTTCTGGTTTGGTTTTGAGCAAGAATACTTTATCATGGATACTGATACGGAGCTACCCTTAGGTTTCCCAAGAGGCGGATTTCCTGGCCCACAGGGATTGTACTACTGCTCAGTGGGAGGTAGGAACACCCATGGACGTGAATTGGTGGAGCGCCATGCCGATATGTGCCTGGAAGCCGGAATCAATTTTGAAGGGATCAACCAGGAGGTAGCTTGTGGCCAATGGGAATTCCAGATCTTCGCAAAAGGAGCCAAAAACGCCGGAGACCAGGTGTGGGCAGCTCGGTATCTATTGGATCGATTGACTGAAGAATACGGTTTTTACATCGAATACCACCCAAAACCTATTCAAGGGGATTGGAACGGTTCCGGGATGCATGCCAACTTCTCGGATACCACACTAAGAACAGCTGGAAATAAAGAAACCTATGAAAAAATTTGTGAGGCGTTCCGACCGGTAACAGAGGAACATATTGAGGTATATGGAGAATTTAATGATGAGCGTTTGACCGGCCACCATGAAACCCAGTCCATTCACGAGTTCAGTTATGGAGTGTCGGATCGTGGGGCATCCATCCGAATCCCTATTGCCACTGTAGAAAGTGGCTGGAAGGGTTGGTTGGAAGATCGTAGACCCGCTTCTAATGCCGATCCTTACAAAGTAGCCGCTCGGATCATCAAAACTGTAAAATCTGCAGAAGTTTAGTAAATTAATTGTTGCTTTAATTTGAAAACCGTCTTTTCTTCAAAGGCGGTTTTTTTTATACGATTGTGGTATATACAAAAACAGCATAACAGCCCAGTAGCACCAGACCATCCCGCCATCCCAGACGCAATCCTTTTGGAAAAAAGACCAAGGGAAGAATCAGGAAAGAAATCCCCAACATCCAGAAAATATCGCTGGTCAACAACCGCTGGTCAACTACCTGGATCGGTGTAATTACGGACGTGATCCCCAAAACCGCCAGCAGATTGAAGATGTTGGAGCCAATCAAATTCCCCACAGAAATCGCCTTCTCCTTTTTAAGTATGGCAACAATGGAAGCGGCCAATTCCGGGATACTGGTGCCTACAGAAACTATTGTAATCCCGATGACCCGTTCACTTACTCCTAAAGAAGCGGCCAGGTTCTTTGCCCCACTTATTAGTAATTCTGAGCCTCCCCAGAGCGCAGTACCCCCAATTACCAGGAACAATAGCGTTTTGTAAAACGGTAATAGCTCATCATCTTCAGGCATTTCGTCCACCACGGCCGTTTTCTGAAATCGCAATAAATAGACCAAAAACAGGAAGAGACCTACCACCATAATCGCGCCCTCATATCGTTGCAATTCGCCATCAAAATAAATGAACCCTACAAAAAGTAATGAAGCGACCATCATCACGGGCCAATCCGTGGTATAAAAGCTCTTGCGCACATTAATACTCCCCAGGATGACGGTAACTGCCAACACCAGGGCAAGATTGGCAATATTGGAACCTACCACATTACCAAGAGCCAGGTCCGGAGAGCCATCCAGGGCTGCTTTGATACTAACGATAAGCTCAGGAGCGGAAGTAGCAAAAGAAACTACTGTCATCCCAATTACGATTTTGGGAATCGCCAAACGCAGGGAAAGTGCAACTGCCGCTTTTAACAACCAATTTCCCCCAGCAATTAAAAGGGTTAATCCAGCAACAATTAAAAAGACGTCAAGCATAAATGGCTGTTCTGAACGGCAAATATAGCCTATGCCAGAGAGGATAATGCGAGAATTTTCAGAAAAGAAAAACTAAATAAATAGTTAAATAACTACAAAAATAGTTGTATAACTAGAAAAGCAGTGTTATGTTTGGAATGAAAATAGACATGATGGAGAAGCTAACGAACAAAGAAGAAGAAATTATGAAAATCCTTTGGCGCCTTAAAAAAGCGTTCGTCAAAGAAATCCTTGTCGAGATTCCCGGAGACAAACCCCATTATAACACCTTGTCTACCATTGTCCGGAACCTCCAGGAAAAAGGATTTGTAGATCACGAGGCTTTTGGGAACACTCACCGCTACTTTCCTGTGATTAGCATGGAGCACTATCGGAAAAGGTATGTGAGCACCACCTTAGCCGATTATTTTGGCAACTCCTATAAAGATTTGGTCTCTCATTTTGCCAGGGAGGA
>JANQHL010000273.1 GCA_028277085.1 Flavobacteriaceae bacterium | reverse complement strand
GTTTTATCGTTTTTCTCAAATTCAGATTGTACAAGAAAGCCACCTCCTTCACCCTTAAACTTTTTAGCTCTTAAAGCCCAAATCGGGTCTAAACTATACTGCCTATGAAATTCTCCTATCAGAACATCCATACCCTGTTTCGCATCAACCGTATCATTGTCATCAGTGTGGTGATTATGGCCTTTCTCAGCAGTGGGTTTTCCGGTTGGATGACCTACCAGATGCACAAGGAAAGTCTTGAGAACGCCTTTACCATCGACCCCGAGGGCGAGGTATTGCCCCTAAAATGGGGCGACCAAAAGCAGCAACTAGAGGTGGAGGCATTGGCCCATCTGGAACGGTTCCATCAGGTTTTTTACGGTATCGATGCCTCCACCTTTGAGGCCCACATGGAAAAGGCCCTATGGTGGGGCGACGGTTCAGTAAATGAGCTGTACCGTCAAAAGAAACTGGAAGGCACTTACAATCGTTTGATCCAATATTCCCTGGTACAGGAAGTGATCCAGGTGGATTCCCAAATCGAACTGGGAGCCGTGCCGCTTCCCTTTACCACCCGCACCCTTTTTAAGATCAAACGCGGTATGATAACCGACCAATATGAACTTATCACTACTGGGAAACTCATTCAGGTGGAACGCCACTTTCCCAACAATCCTCATGGCTTGTTGATTACCGATTTCTTTGAAAAAACTTTGAGAAAAATCCCCAACGAAAAATAATAGCACATGAAACTGGAAAAGAACAAGATTGTATTTGCAGGTGTCATCGCCACAATTCTCATCTTTTTGGGGGCTTATGGCTATACCCTACTGAATGATGAAGATGAAACCAAAAACACCCTGACCCAACCCGAGATTCCCCAATGGCAGGACACCGAATCTGAATATTCGAGCAAACTGGAGGCTATCGATGCCCTGAAAGAGGAGCGTGAAAAGACTGCCCCTTCGGTTTATCCCGAACACATGATGGACGACAAGGGCTATTTCAATCCGGATTATATGGAATACGAAAAGCAACGCCTTATCGACAGCCTCCAAAGTCAGCGTAACTATACCGCAGACTATCAATTCGATTTTGAAAAGCAGCCCGAGCCTTTGGAAAAGGAAACCACTCATCCACAAGAATCGACCTATCCGAAGGAAACCCTTCCCTTGCCCCACTCCGCCCAGGAATTGGCCCTGGGACACCATCTATTCTTCGCGGCGAATCCCAAAGCGGTTGACGCGAATTCCATATCCAAGCTACTGGCGGAAGTGGACGGCAAACAGGTGTTGCGCAAGAACAGCCGTATCCGATTACGGTTGGTAGAAGCCTTTAGCCTAAAAGGACATTACTTTCCTGCGAATACTTTGCTATTTGGGACGGTACGTTTTCGGCCGAACCGGGTATTGGTGCAGTTGACCCAAATCGGTGGGCTTTCTTTGGAACTGGCCGCCTATGACCTGCAGGACGGCATGGAAGGGTTGTATCTCGAAAATTCACTACGGGAAGAGGCCACACGGGAGGTTACCCAGGATGTGGTACAGGATATCAATATTGCCGGACTGCCCCAGGTCAGGGGCCTAAAGAATGTGTTCCAACGACGACAGCGCAACCTGAAAGTAACCGTTTTGGATGGCCATCGGCTGCTTTTACAATCAAATACCAATCAATAACAAAAAACATGATGAAAAAAATCACTTTATTTTCCGTTTTGTTCGCTTTACTTAGTCCAACAATTGTGCTGGGGCAGGTCCTGGATACCCTCTATGCCAATGCCCATCAGGTGGTGTCGCTATCCTTTGAAAGCCCCATCCAAAAAGGCATCATCGGCTCCGCCGATTTCGCCTTTAGTTTTAACCAGGAAACAGCCGAAACTTTGGGATTGTTGCAGGGCCAGGCGGGAAGGGAAAGCAATCTTTTGGTACGGACTGTAGATGGAAAACTCTATGGCTTTGTGTTGGCCTATCGGGAAGACCTGGACCGATTGCACCATTTTATTCCGGTATTACAGCAGCTCAAAGACCCGCACCAAAAGGAAGCAATCAACCAAAAGGAAACCGATAGTATTGCTACTACAACTCGCTCTAAAAATAACTACGCCGAAAACTGTCAAAAGCTGTTGGAAGGTAACCGCTCCTTTCACCATATCAAAGGGCAAAAGGGGCTTCGTATCCGGATAGCTGAAAGCCTCTACTTTGAGAACAGCGTGTACATCGTCTATGAGCTTCACAACCGTTCCGCCATCCCCTATGAACTGGGCCAATTACAGTTACTGAAAGTCCTCGGCACTCAAAAACGGAAGGCTTCCTATCAGGAATTGCCTATTGTACCCCTGTATACCCATCATCAGCCCAAAGTCATCGGTTCCGGTGTTACCCATCACTTTGTCGTGGTCTATCCCAAGTTCACCTTGAACAAAGAGGAACGGCTTCAATTTAAGGTGTTGGAAACCAATGGCAGTCGCAACCTGACCGTTCGATTGCGTTAGGTTATTTCCCGAACAGGGCACGAATCTCTGCATGGATACGGTAAAAATTTCCCTCCAGGTCGATATCGGCCTGGTTTTTTGTTGGGGGCAATCCTCGCTGCAGTTGGGGCCTCTTAAACTGGACTTTTTGCTCCTTACCGTCGGCAAAGGCGATAAACTGCCCCTGCTTTAGCCGAAAGAAGACATCCGCCCGTATCTTGCTCACTTCCTTCTCCCCGGTGGTCACCCGGGTATCAAAATTGATGGTCCGGCTGCGGTTGACACTGGTGGTCGGTCTTTTCACCAGCTCAAAAAATCGCTCGTAGTATCGGGCCGTATCGGGGTCGTTCACCTTACCAAAGAACTGATAGGAAAGGTTGCTTAGAATGGCACGGCTGGCCTTTTCCCCATAGAGCATATCGTTCTGTACTTTGTCCTGCATGACATAGACCGTGGCAATGTCATAGCTCCGCAAGGTGGCCGGAATGCGGTGCATATTTAAGAGGCGCAAGGTTGGGGCCTCTTCCATGAGCAGAAAGGAGGGCCGGGCCTTTCGCACCGCCATCTGTTTGGTTAGCGTATGGATGATAGTGGCAATCACAGGGCTATAGGCCGTTTCGTATTTGGGGTTGTTCACCACCGAGACTATGGTGGGCCGTTCCCGCCCATTGATATTGAGCGGCACTTCATCCGCCGAGAGTACATAAAAGTTGCGTTTCGTGCTTATTTTTTTCAGCGCATTGGAAAGTGTGCTCCTTACCCCTGCTGTTTGCCGTTCGGATTTAATACCGTTGATAAAGGCATCGGCCATCGCCTTGGCGGTGTGGTTGCCCTTCAGAAAGGCCTCCAGGCTCTCCATGTCCAGATATTGGTAGAGGGCCATTAAATGGGGCAATGTGCAATATTGGGGATAGTCCGACCGCAGTTTCCAGATCATCCCGCCCAACAGGCCCTCCACCGAATCGGTAAAGAATTTGTTACTTCCTATGGCCCCGGATTCCTTTTGCTCCAATAAGTTTTCCACCAAGACCCGGGAAAGCTCGTTGACACTCTCTTCAGAATCCATATAACAGGGGGCAATGGGATTGACCCTATGGTGGATGGGGTCAAAGCCGATACAGTAGAAATCCGTGAGCTTGTCATCAATTAGGGGATAGGCTATTTCAGTGAGCTCAAAATCCTTATAGTCGTGGATGACCCCCGAAAAGCCATGGCCCGCAAAATGTTCGAGCACGGGGGCTACCACACTCTCGGTCTTGCCGCTGCCTGCGGAGGCGATAAGGGAAATCCCTCTCCGGATGTTTTGCAGGACCAGCTTGCCCTTGAGGTGTGGAAGGACCACCGTAAACGGGGTAGGCGCACTATCGGTAGCATCCTTGTCCAAGTGAACATAAAGGACCATATTGACCAACAACAAAGGGCAGACCAGTCCCAACAGTACGGATGGCCAGGCCAACCCTCCCAACCACTGTGTCCCAAAACCCAGTCCCAAAAGCAATAGGATACTGTACCCAAAGGCAAAACGGGTTTTTTTGTAGAGGATAAGGAGTACCGCACTTCCGGCTACCAAAAGACCAATCCATAATTTCCAATGTTCCCACATGCTCCTATTGGTTATCGTTTATATCCCAATGGAACTGGAGTTGATGGCCACTTCCGCCCCCCGTTTTAGGGCTTTGGTAGTCTTTAGAGCTAACTGTACCTTGTTGGTGGGGATATGGGGCATCATGGGGATGCCCGATTTTCCCAAGATCTTCAGGGCAAGTGCCTTTTCATTGGCGGGCAGGCCCAAGATCGTACTGTAATACAGTTTGGGATCGATCAGCAATAGCTTTCGGGAGCGGTAGCGTTCGGCAAAGTTGCGCTGATAGGCAAACTGTTTGTCAAACACCTTTTCGGCCTGTTCAAAAAACCGTTCCCGGTCAAAGCCCCGGTCCACTTTTTTGCCGTGCATTTCCACTTCGGATTTCCGGTATTTGCTCCCTGGGGAAAGGCTGTACCGGTTGGAGGCATCCTTGCGGCTAACAATGATATGGATATGGCTCTGGTTGCCTTCTTTTTTCATACCCTGGACAATACGTTTACTCCCGAGGCCTCGGGATTGGTGCGGAGCCTTTTGTTCCAGTTTGGCGATTTTGAGCTTTAAACGCTCCAGATTCCCCTTGGTTTCACCCCGTTGGATTTTTCGCATCTGGTGTTTCAGCTCTAAAATTTGATTCGCATAGGGTTGGTTTTCCCGCACCTGGATATCAGTGCCCTTATAAGTGCGTTCGTGCTCAATCTTGGCATAGTACACAATATCGTCCACGGTGACCGGCCTCCCGTCGATGGTACGGTTAAAGGATTTCGCATATTCCTTCATCAGTTCCCTGGTGTACCGCTTCAGATCCTCGCTGCTGTTTTCCAGGCGTTTCAGCTCGTACTGGGAGGGGTTTACGGTGATGGAATAGAACTTGGGATCCTTTTTCATGAGCTTGGCCGTGTTGCTGTCGATGTCATGGACCACCTTTCTGGTCGGGATATTCTCCTCATATTGATTGAAGAAATGTTCGATTTTCCGCTCCTCGGGTGGCAATTCGGTCTGCCCCAGGTCAGACGGTTCCAGGTCCTCATTTTCCTTTTCGAGGTATTGGACAAAATCGGCCACGCTTTGCCGGAAATTGCCGCCCTTGCTCTGGGCTGTGATGGTAATGTACATGCTGTCCTTTTTAAATTTTATCGGTACGGGGCTGTCCCGTTTTGTTTTTCCAGTTTTCCAGTTCGGCTTCCAGGGTCTTGTCGGTGCCTTTTCGTTCGGTCAGTATCGGCTTTTTGTCGGTCTCCCCCTCCCCTTCAAAAAGGGCGTGCATCATGGCCACGGTCGGCTTGGTCTGGTTCTTTTCGATATCCCTCATAATCGCAATAATGGCATTGTTCCGTTTTTTGATCAGGTTGGCCAGGGTCTGCATTTTTGGTCCCATGTGCTCTTTAGGGGAAAGCTGGTTCAGCTCAAAAAAGTCGAGCATCAACAATAGGGTCATCGATTGGGATTGGCCAATTGACCTACTGAACCTTCTGAATTTTCGGGCGACCGAGGTTTTTATCTTGAAAGTCTCAAACCGCTCTTTTTTAAGTTCCTCATCCATTGTTTTTTAAGTTTCTTTTCCTTTTTTTAGTAAAAAAGTTGCCATTTTTCGGGGGCTGCCCACCGTTTTTAGTAAAAAACCAATCGATTTTTCAACTTTTCAAAAGGCCCAGCTATCGCAAAACTTTCATTTTCAATGCGTTGAAAATGAAATTAATGAACGTAACATGGCGGAGCCTGTTACCCTCTTGCTTCTCCGTTTTGTCCCGCGTGCGGGACCAAAATATTCGAACAAGCCCGTCCCAGGACGGCTTGCCTTTTTTAAAAAAATTGCTTTCACTACCGATGGGAAAGTCAAATCTGTCCCGATTTTTATCGGGGTATCGGCCGTGTATTTATACCTGGTAAATATAAGTTTTTCAAGGTATTTCGCATAGGAAAAGCCCATCATAATGGATGGGCTTCTTTGGGCTATTTTGGCGTTCAAATATTGAATACGTACTTATAATTATACAGGTTTCGTTGGGTTTCCGCCTCCAAGAGCTCGTCATAGTCCAGACCGTACTTTTTGGCGTGCGCCCATAATTGTTGCCCAAACCGCAGTTCCACATCCTTTTTGGACAGGGAATGAAGATAGGCCTGGGTCTGCTCGTCAAGATTGCTGTAATTGAGTTCTATCATGATACTCGGATTTAAAGCAGTCCTTCATCGGAAAAACTGAAATAGTCTCCGTTGGGCGAAATGATGAGATGGTCAAGCACTTTTACATCAAAAAGCTCAGCGGCTTTTTCTATCTTTTTAGTGATTTCTTTGTCGTTTTTACTTGGTCTTAGTGTCCCTGAAGGATGGTTATGGGCCAAAATAATATTGGTACTAACCGTCTTTAAAATGACCGCAAAAAGGATACGCAAATCCACCAGGGCAGCATTGATACCCCCTGTGGATACCTGATAAGTACCCTTGACCTTGTTGGCGTTGTTCAAAAGCAAAACCTTAAAGGTCTCGTGTAGACCAATGGTATCCCTGTTCCAATTCTCGTACAGCAATTGGGCGACCTGCCCGGAATCCTTCAGGGGCTTAGAATCGATTACCCCTAATTTTTCGCAGTAGCTTACTTTTATTTCGTTAACTTTGTCTCTCATTGTTTCTTTATTTAATCGTGAATGAAATGATGAAAAAGAGGGCAGTACTTTCTACGGTTATGCCCTCTTTCTTTTTTGTTATCCCTCTGTAGAATTACCATTCTTGCCCCCGAGCAAAAGGATTTCGTTGGCCTCTACCTCGGTTACATAGCGTTGGTTGCCATCATCGGTGGTGTAGGTTCGGGTCTTTAGTTTTCCCGTTACCCCAATTTCCTTGCCTTTGGCAGTGTACTTCTCGACGATTTCCGCCGTCTTGCCCCAGGCAACAACGGTATGCCAATTGGTGTCTGTTTGTTTCACACCGTTGGCATCCTTGTAATACTCGTTTGTTGCCAAGCGGAACCGTGCAACCTTCCTACCGCTTTCCAAATTCGTCACCGTGGGATCCTCTCCCAAATGACCGATCAACTGTACATGATTTTTAATTGTACCCATAACTAAATGATTTTAAAGCCTGCCTTGTCCACCTGTGGCAGATACATCGGCAGACAGGATTAATAATTCCCCTGTTTTGATTTTCAACTTCAATTGAATTTTAAGGGGTGTTTGTTTGATTTCTTGCGAGCGTAGCACAATAAAAGCGGTGGGTTTTGTCAAGACTTTTGGGAAGAAATCAGGAAGGTTTGCAACGTAGTTTTTACCAACGGGCTAAAAACAAGGCAGTGAAAGCCTTATTTCTTTTCAAAACCATGGCTTGGTCTTGACAAGTTCCATAAGGGCATTAGCCATTCTTTCAAAACCGCTTGCAAGGGAGCGTATGGGAAATTAAGCGACCGCCGCATGTGGGCTTTGAGCTAGAATGGGTTATGTCCTGCCTGTTTTTCGATGCCCCGAAAAACAACCAGGGCCTCTTTTATTATAAACCCCTTAAAATGATTAGAACAGAGGCTTGATTTTCAGGAATTATTGAGCAAAAGCCAAAGTAGCTTTTGCCAATATTTGTGAAAAGAAAATCAAGCCTTTGAACTTCCAATTTCGAAATCCTTTTTGGAGATGATTAGCCTGAATGCGGTTTTTTGTTTGCAGTAGATGGTTTGTTTTTTATGACTGTTCGCCTTATGTAACCTACTTTTAGCTAAGGTATTATGCTTATATTTGCTCTAATTAATAATTTTTGCACAGCATCAATTAATAATATTTGAACAACACTATTTAATAACAAGAGTACAGCATTAATTAATAACACTAGCACAAATACCTTAACGCAATGGCCACCCCAGGAGAAAAATTAGCAGCATCATTGGAAAAACTGAAAGTCCTTCAGGACGAAGGGTTGGTTGCCATAAAAGCCTCAGATCTGAGTAGGTCACATAGGGAAAGATTGGTCAAAAATGGATTTATCCGTGAAGTCATTAAAGGCTGGTATATTGCTACTCCCCATGATGAGCAACAAGGTGATAGTACTTCCTGGTATTCCTCCTTTTGGGGGTTCTGTGGAAGGTATTTGGAGGATAGATACGGTGATGATTATTGTATATCTGCCGAACAATCACTAATGCTACATGCCGAAAACAGTTCTGTTCCAACCCAATTGATCATACGCTCCACAAAGGGAAACAACTCTCCAACGGCCTTATTGTTCGGCACATCGTTATTTGTAATGAAATCACCCTTGCCGAATGTTGCTGAAATAGAGGAAAAGCATGGTGTCAGGATTGTAAACCTACCTTCATCGCTCATCCATTCCACGCCTTCCATATTCACCAGACAACCCATAGAAACGCGAACGGCCCTGATGATGATTAAGGATGCATCGGAACTTCTGGAGATTTTACTGGATGGCGGGCATTCAACCATTGCCGGTAGATTGGTCGGTGCCTATCGAAATTTGGGACAGGATAGGATTGCCGCCAATATCCTGAAGACCATGAGGGCGGCGGATTATGACGTTAGGGAAACCGACCCCTTTGAAAAACCAACCCCCATTAAGCTGGATTTCAGGGAACGTTCACCTTATGTGAATCGCATAAAACTGATGTGGGAGGCCATGAGAAAAGACATCATTGCCGTTTTTCCAAAAGCTCCCGGGATTCCAAAGGATAAGGGCAACTATCTTAAAGATATCGAAGAAATCTATACTATGGATGCCTACCATTCCCTGTCCATTGAGCGTTACACTGTATCACTAGAACTTATTGAACGTGTACGGAGTGGAGCTTGGGATACCGAAGAAAATGAAGCGGACCGGAAACAAAAAGATGCTATGGCTGCACGAGGCTATTGGCAGGCATTCAAGCTTGTAAAAGAAAGCGTCGAACAAATTTTGAATGGTGAAAATGCCGGTAAGGTTGTCGATAATGACCATCATGATTGGTATCGTGAATTGTTCGCTCCAAGTGTGGCCATTGGTTTGCTGAAGGCTTCCGATTTGGCGGGATACAGGAACATTCAGGTATATATCGGCCAATCCAAGCACACACCAGTGAATAAAGATGGGGTCAGGGATGTGATGCCGCTGCTTTTCGAATTACTGGAAAATGAAGAAGAGGGAAGTGTGCGAGCCGTGTTGGGACATTTCATATTTGTTTACACACATCCTTATGTTGATGGCAATGGCCGAATGGGGAGATTTCTGATGAACACCATGTTGGCCTCCGGAGGTTACCCATGGACGATAATCCCCGTGGAAGAAAGGGACACGTATATGAATGCCCTGGAAAGTGCAAGTTTTGGACAGGATATCAAGCCCTTCGCGGAATACATTGCTTATTTGGTCCATGCTGGATTGAAAGGGAAACCGATAGCCAAAAAAGTATAAAAGTGTACATTTTACCTGATTTCAATTACCGGATTCTGAAATTCCGCTCACGATAAAAAACCGCCCTTTGCGAATAGCATCTTACTGTTATTAAAGAAAGCTTTCGGTCATTACCAAACGCATATTTATGTGCAAAGGCTCAAATTCCAATACATTCTGTAAGGGGACATACGGATCAGTTCCTAATCACTACAAAGGATTTTTAGGCTTTTTGAGGTAAGGTTCATTGGGTATGAACAAAAAAAAGGGAAACCTACCCGGCTGGGTAGGCTTCCTAATTGAAGTAAGGGCCACTTAAAGTTCAAATTCCAGAATCCGTGCCTCGATTTCCTGCTTTCTACTCTCCAGGGTCTGCTGAAGCTTTGAGGTTACCAAATGGATAAAATTGGTGTTGGTAGTCCTGAACTCCAGTCCATTGGAATCCCTTAAAGTGAACTGGCTTGAGCCGTCGTGATTGTAATTGAACTTGGTAAGCTCGTTCAATTTCCCTACCAACAGTTCCCTGTTGTTGGCCAATCCCCTTAGTTTTTCAAACTTCTGGATACGGTCGTCCAGATTCACCACTTCCTTAACGGGTTGCATTTGTTGCTCTTTTGTCTCAGTCTTGACCGTTTCTCCGCTAACAGGTGTGGATTTGGCAGCCGCAGTCAATTTGTCTTTTACTTCCTTTTTTGAAGTCGTGGCTGCTTTTCTGCTTTTGCTCAAAGGCTTTGTTTTTGTTTCCATTGTAATGAAATTTAGATTAAACAATATTTGAGCAAGACACAAACGGAAGACAAAATTTTGGAGCGGAAAGGAAACGGAATAAATAGGGAGGAACGAACGGCTTTATGCCGTCCCTTTTCCGACTAAATTTTGCGAGTTTACCTTAGTGATGAATATTGGTATGAATACCCAAACATCCATTCGAAACATTACTAATCGATACTGCAAACTATCTACTACACCTTAGTGTTTCAAATTCAAATCGTACAGTATTCCATATTCGAATATGGAATATCCCTTCAAACTTCAAAGTCATTTATTCAGCGAGTACAAAAATGTCAAAACATACCGGACCTCGATTCCAACATATTCAAATACTTCGCTTTCATATCATCTGAAAGAAACGAGATTTCTATCAACTCCTTCCATTCGGGTATTCTTGCCTGCATTTCTCCAAGTATTACCATTATGGTTTTTTCATTGAGTTGTAATCGCTCTTTCGCATAATACTCTATAAAGTCCGAAGCCTTTAAATTGCTTCTTTTTCCTTTAAGGGTCAATGCAATTTCTTCATCGGGATTTTTGATGGCAATCGAAGAATTCAAGAAATCGTAAGCCGGTGCCAAGGTTATTTTTCCATTTTTTGTAATCAGGGAAAAGTTCTTTAGGTGCATATCCTCGTTTCCGGTAACATAACAAAAGATGATCCTTTTAAAAAAATCGGCCTTTTCGACCAAAGGAAATGAGCAAAATTCGTCAATGACCGGAACCAATTTTTCCATGGTGAAGCTGTATTTGGTGTCCCTCGTATTTCCAGTCAATTGCGCAAAATCCTCGACAGCGTATTTTTTCCCTTTGCCATGGCGATCGAAACGTTTGATAAAGTACGATAAACTACCGTCTTTGGCGTAGACCATTCCATGAAAGGGTACATTTAGACCAAAGGCTTTGGCCATACGCATGGTCAGGTCTTCATTTTCGGGCAATTGGGGAAACAGATCATTTTGCGGCTTGATGATATATGTTCCAAATTGATCTACAATTTTGAATTCTTGATCGACCACGGAAACCGTTGCGCTTAATTTGGGCTGTACGCCCTGGATGGATAGTTTTTTAGCCCTGTTTGCCGCTTCCCGTCTCAATTCGGCGGCCGTATGGGGCAAATCCTTCAAATCAAGTAACTTGGGGGCGATCATTTTGAGTCCGCGCGGACTATATTTGGCTGTACCGCAAAGTTCGTATGTGATCGGGCACCTATTCACCATCCAATGGTTTTACGGTTACAGCCCCGACCAAATCAGCCCCCGTTGCCATTAACTGGGAGAAATAGTCCTTTGCATCGATTTTGGAAATCCTCAGTAACCCCTCTAACATGATACCTTCGGGCAACAGACCTTCAAAAAAAGCGGGGAAGGATTTAAAACCGTACCTTTTTTGACTAATGGGCATAGTTAACGAGATGGCATCGCTATCGTAATCACGATCATAGTCAAAATGATATTCGTTAACGGAGACCTCCGTAAGGACTCCTGCTCTTTTTCCATGGACGTATACTACTGCTTTTCTCATACCTAATGGGTCAAGGGGCTCTTAAATTCTATCTTTATGTTCAAGACCCTAAGCACCGCCAGAAGATTGTCCCAACGGACGGTCTCCTTGTTTTTTTCAATATCAAAAACGGTGGTCTTCCCAATTCCGGCTAAATTGGCCAATTCCAGCTGGGTGAGCCCTGCTTTTTTACGATGGTCTTTCACCATAAGGCCCAAATCGAAATCATCCATTTTTACTGTTTAAACAGTAAAAATAAGTAATTTAATAATATAAGGCCTCCAATTACTAAGAATTTGCTATATTTTACTGTTATAGCAGTAAAAATAGTATTTTTACACTTAAAAGTCTTAATAATTTTCGATAATATTGATTAATTACCGCTATAACGGTAATTATATATCTACATTACATCCTTACCTCAGTTTGAATACCAAAAATATTGTTTTTGAAAACTTAATGCGGTTAATCCGGTCCTGCCAATGAAAAGTTACCTATTCGGTGAGCACAAAAATGTGAAGACACTGAAATCCCAATAAAATAGGTTAATTAGAATTTAGGTTCTGGTCTTTATACCACGGTTTTTTAAATAGTGATACTCCAGTTTCCAACACAATTACCTCTAGCAAAAACTGGTGTTTCCTAGGAAATCGAGTTACTCAAAGCAGAAAAGATTTCATAGAGTTGATTATATTAGAAAAATGAAGCGGATGTTATCAAAGAGTCAAAATAAACATAGAAATGAGTATCATATCCGATGGAACTCATTGTTATTTGAGTTTATGAGATAATCAAACAAGACAATTAGATTGACCGACTTAGCCAAGAACTTATTTCATTCATGTTTTGATAAGTAAAAACTAACATAAAAATCAAAACAAACATTGCGGAAGCTGTAAAAAAGGTTACCCATGAAGAAAAGACAGTGACAATATAAAGATTCTCATAACCCAGTTTATTGGAATCATCACGTTCCAATAGTTCTATCAATTTTATTTTGATTTTTTTTGGAATCAGTCCCGCAAGGGAAAAAACAGCTACAAATAAATGCAGTGAGGACGGTAATGATATTCCAAGAAACAACATAGCAACCCATAGCATACTTGGCTCACCACCAATTAGAGCATTTTTTATGTCTTCTATTCTTAGATATGTAACCCCAGGCCTAGCCTCTAAAAATGATGAGAAAAATGCAAAAACATAGAATGCAACCGCAACTACTAAAATTGAAGCAAAAATGTCTAAAATACAATATTGGATAGGCTTTGCTGAACGGAATCCTATTCTCGATAAAGTAGCTGTCAAGGTAATTGATGAAATGTAAGATCCGCAGATAATTGGAATAAGTATAAATGTATTGATCGATTTAAGAACATCACCCCAATCAGAAATGCCAATTTTATATGTTAGGAAAAGAGCTAATATTGAAATTACGAACAATAATACCAGTGTTTGGATTACGTAAGTTCTGAGTATTTTTTTCGTCAGTAATCTTGATATGAAAAGTGAAGACAAGAAAGCTA
>JANQHL010000162.1 GCA_028277085.1 Flavobacteriaceae bacterium | reverse complement strand
TACCATGAAAAAAGCACTTTACTTGGCATTGCTTTTATTAGGTAACCTCTACGCAGTTTCAGCGCAAACCGGATTTGTGATCGGTACGGTAAACGACGCAGAATTCAATGATGTCTTACCTTTTGCCAATATTTTCGTGAAAGGCACTACCACAGGAACCACTTCAGATTTTGATGGAAAATACTCTTTGGAATTAGAAGAGGGAACATATACCATTGTATTTTCTTATGTGGGATATCAAACCAAAGAAATTACTGAGGTAGTTGTTACTTCAGGAGCAGAGGTTGTGGTAGATGTCACCCTTGGCGCAGCTGCCAATCAGTTGGAAGAAGTGGTCGTAACTACTACCGTTTCTAAAAACACCGAAGCTTCCGTCCTGAATTTACAAAAGAAATCCGTTGCGCTCGTAGATGGTCTATCCCTGCAAAGTATAAAAAGGGTAGGCGCAAGTGATATTGCGAGTGCTGTAAAAAACGTTCCAGGTGTTTCTGTGCAAAGCGGGAAATTTGTCTTTGTTAGGGGACTTGGTGACCGGTATACCAAAACCATCCTGAACGGTTTGGAAATCCCTGGTTTAGACCCGGATCGTAATACCTTACAGTTGGATATTTTCCCAACCAGTTTGTTGGATAATCTTATCGTTGTAAAATCCTTTACAGCAGACCAATCTGCTGACTTCACCGGAGGTATAGTGAATATTGTCACTAAAGATTTCCCTACCAGTGAGGAATACAACTTATCTGTTGGTACGGCCTACAACAGCAACTTTCATTTTAATGACAATTTCCAAACCTTCGATAGCGGTGGTCGTGCATTTGGTTTTCCCAACAGTGCAAATGATCTACCCTTTAATCAGGATATTTCTGGATTAGATCCCGTTTCCAATAACGCTGAACTTCGCGGACTGACGCAATCGCTGGAACCACAAATGGGATTGGAAAATTCAACTACTTTCCTGGATTCTAACATCGGCTTTAACTGGGGAAATCAATATAGTTTGAATGAGGATAGCTCCTGGCGTCTGGGGTATCTGGCAGCCATATCTTATAGAAATGAATCCCAATTTTACGAAAACTTTATTGATGGACAGGTTTTCCGAAGAAGCCAGGACAATTCGGTATTTGAGTTAGAAGCGGACCGAACCAATATTGGTAATCTTTCCACTAACAATGTGTTATTAACCGGCTTGGGTGGGGTCACGGTAAAAGGGGAACGTAATAAGTTTAAGTTGAACTTTTTGCATATTCAAAATGGGGAAACCCAGTCCTCCTTCGTTACCCAGCAAAATATCATTTTGAATTCCAATCTTAGCGAGCGTACCTCATTACTATTTACCGAACGCGCTATCACCAATATCCTTTTAAATGGGGTACATTCCGGTTCCGAAGGACTTTGGAATGTAGATTGGAGCGGCGCTGTTACCTGGGCTGGGGTTTATGATCAGGATTTCCGGGTCACTCCGTTTTTTATCAATGAATCCAACGGTATACGATCCATTAACCCCAGTGAGGCAGGGGATCCATTGCGGATTTGGAGGGATCTTGATGAGGTGAACTACGTAGGAAAAGTAGATATCTCAAGAAAGCACAAGCTTTTTGGTTACGATGCCAAAATAAAGTTCGGTGGATCTTATATCTTTAAAAATCGTGAATTTGTAGTAGACCAGTTCGCATTACCTAATGTAGATGGCGATAATGAATTCAGTCTTCGTTTTGAAGGTGATCCGGATGCCATCCTGGCCCCTCAAAATATACTTACTGATGATCCGCGACAAGGAACGTTTATCCGACAAGATTCCAACCCTTCGGATTCCTTTGATTCGGAAATCACCATTTTAGGAGCGTATATATCCGAAGAATTTAAATTTACAAAATGGTTCAACGCTATCTTAGGGGTACGTGTTGAACAATTTCAACTGGAGTATAATGGTTTTGACGTTAATAACAATCCCATTACGGATCAACGCTTTTTGGACGAAACTGACTTTTTCCCTACAGCCAACTTGATTTTTGATCTGGATGAAGACGGGAATAAAAAAATAAGAGCTTCTTACGGTAGGACCACGGCCCGGCCTTCTTTCAAAGAAGCCTCAACTACAGCGATTATTGACCCCATCTCAAATACCATTTTTAACGGTAACCCGGATATCCGGCCTACCTATATCAACAATTATGACCTTCGTTTTGAGTCGTACGGTGAAGGCACCAACTTTATAGCAATCAGTGCTTTTTACAAGACCCTGGAAGATCCGATCGAAGTCAGTTTTATCCAGGGAGCTCCCAACCAATTCATTCCCTTAAACCTCGGGGAAGCCACGGTATTAGGTTTTGAGTTGGAAGCCCGTAAAAATTTGGATTTTATTGGCCTGGATCATTATTTCTTTACTGGCAACTATTCGTTGATTGAATCCAATCAGGATCTAGGGATTTTTGAACGGGAACGACGCGCAGATCCGGACAACCTGAGGGATGGTGAGACCCCAATAACCGAACGACAGTTACAAGGACAGGCACCGTTTATTTTGAATTTAGGCTTCGGATATAACAACCCAGACAGTGGTTGGGAAAGCGGGCTTTTTTACAACGTTCAAGGCCCCACGCTTGAAATCGTAAGTGATGGTAACGTGGGAGATGTATTTACACGACCTTTTAATGACTTGAAATTTAATTTAAGTAAGGCGTTTGGTCAAAACAAACAAAATAAGATAACCCTACGGGTTTCGAATATTTTGGATGATGAAATCTTAAGTGAGTTTGAATCTTTCCGGTCCTCCAGACAGATTTTCTCTATTCTCGAGCCCGGCAGAACATTCTCGCTTAGTTACAGTACTAAGTTTTAGTTTCTCTATTTTAATTTCAAAGACCCCGCAAATGCGGGGTTTTTTTAATGCTCCCGTTCATCTCAAGGCATATAACAATCGGAATTACCGGAGCGTAGCGCCAAGAAAATCATCAAGGTTAAAAAATCATTAAATCCGGAGTTGCCGTTCTTAGGCCTCAGATCAGACATTAAGAAACAGTAAAGTTATTGCCGCTTTATTTACAGCAGTATCGCAGCCTAAAATGCTATGCTACTGGCTATCAAATGGCTCCGTTTTCCTGGCAACTATATGTTCTCTTTTATAATAGGGGCATTACCATAAAATGATTTTTATCAAGAGAATTTGTAGGTTTTATCTTCAATTTTGATGCGTAAAATCTTAAATATTCTATCATGAAAAAAATTCTATTGCTTTTCCTGTTACTATTGGTGAAACAAGGTTTTTCGCAACTTCCGGATGTTCAGAACTTTGTTGTTACCGCAAACCCTAATCAATCCTATGGATTTCAAGACAGGTTCGATTACGAATTTGATATTAGAGGAAATTATGGCTATAATGAAGTAAAGTTATGGGTTTACCTCGGCACAAAAACCTCTAAACCTTCGCAAAACACGGATTTAGTATCTTACATCAGATGGAACCGAGAGGGTGATGATAATCTAAATTTTCCAAGTTATACCACCAAAGCTATGTGGTCTTATTGGTGGTCTTCTGCTATTTCAAGAAGTGATTTGTTTGGGGAAACCTTTACCCTATTAGTCCAATATGGGGGAAACGATCGTTTTCTGTACTACACGGTTCCCAACAATGACGCTGATGGGGATGGTGTTCCCGATTCAGAAGACGACTGCCCTAATCAAGCAGGCCCTGCATCCAATAATGGTTGTCCCGGAGATCCCGAACTCTCTATAAACCTGAATGGTTCTTCAATAACCAGTGATTGTTTTAATTGTGATAGCTTTTTTAGCGTAATAGGAACCGACCGGCATTTTCTTAATGCCCCTACCGGGATTGCCAACATGAACGTTATAGTAAATAATACCGGAACCATAACCTCAACTTCAACAAATGTTGGGATTTACGTTTCCGCTAACTCCACCTTTGAAAGCGGCTCGGATACCAGAATAAAAACCTTTTCCTTACCCGCAATCAATTCCGGAGGTATCGGTCTTGCATCGGGTGCCCTGTTTGTTTCAGATTTTAATGCCTTTGGTGGTAACTTTTGGCTATTGGTCCGGGTAGACGATGCGGAAAACAACCAGGAAACCAATGAAAATAATAACGTGTTCGCACTTCGATTTAGAATCAATTAAACAATTAGGTATTCACCATATTCAAAAAACATCTTTCTATCATGACAACAAAAAAAATAATATACAGCATTATACTGTTCATTAGCCTATTGTTTATTGCCTGTTCAACAGACGATGAGCCAATAGCAGTTGAAACTCAGTCAATTGAAACCGTAAATGACGATGCATTGCTTTTTCAATTTGGGTCGCAAATGTTTACGGACTCAATGAATCTCGATCTTACCATCCCCGGATATATCGGCGATATCGAAACCTGGGAACCTCGTTTAACCCTGATATTCTATACTTCTGCAGAGGAAGAGGAAAACAACTGGTTTTCTATTCCGAATGTTAACATAGAAAAAGACTATAAAATCTATTACACTTCATTGCAGAATTCAAGTGAATCTAATGACATCAAAGTGCAGCTTCAGGCCGAAAAATTTAGTAGTGCTGAACCCTTTGGGAATCCTTTGAATTTTAGGGATATCAACATTGTAGCTGTTAAAGTAGCTGCGTTGCAAGGACTTACGCTGGAAGACTTGGATCTCAGGGATTTTAACGAGGTAATGGAATACTTTAATCTGGACAAAGAGTAATATAGTTCCGAATAGACATATTCCGAATTGTGTCCTAGCTAAAACCCCGCTACTGCGGGGTTTTTCGTTTATCGAAATTTACAATAGCTTAATACAAGGTATTGATTTTTGTAGTCCTTTTCTGCTATATTGAGTTAACTTTTAAAACCCCATTTCATGAAAAAAATTACATTTGTAACCGTATTATTACTCTGCCAGTATGCATTCTCACAGCTTCCTGATGTCAGAAATTTTGTTGTTACCGCAAACCCTAATCAATCCTATGGATTTCAAGACAGATTCGATTATGAATTTGATATTAGGGGAAACTATGGCTTTAATGAAATAAAACTATGGGTTTACCTTGGCACAAAAACCTCTAAACCTTCGCAAAACACGGATTTAGTATCTTACGTCAGATGGAACCGCGAGGGTGATGATAATTTAAATTTTCCAAGTTATTTCACCAAAGCTATGTGGTCTTATTGGTGGTCCTCTGCTATTTCAAGAAGTGATTTAATTGGAGAATCCTTTACCTTATTGGTCCAATATGGGGGAAATGATCGCTTTCTCTATTACACTATACCTGAACCAGATGCAGATAATGATGGCGTTCCTGATAGTCAAGACCAATGCCCAAATGAGGTAGGACCATTATCCAATAATGGCTGTCCGGTTCAACAAGGACCTCCTGAGTTTGAAATTGAGCAAGTGATTATTAAAGGAAAAGACGACAATAAGAATAAAAAAACTCTTTTTGATTCAAAAGATCGCTTGAGCTATCCTAGCGTAATCAAGTTCTACAGAGAAGAGGAAATAGAGTTCAAAGTAAAAGTAAAAAATATTGGTGGTTCCCGAGGCAGGGTTACCGCCATTCACGGCTATAATAACAATCCAAATGCCTTTGACCCGGATCCATTCTGGGGAGATTGTGAATTTAGACGTTTAGATGATGGTACTAATTTGGACCCAGGGGATACCGCAACCTTTGATTACACATATTTTATACCTGCCTTTTACAATGGTGCTTTCTGCCCAGAAGTGGTCAGTTCAGGTTATTTTTGGTTTTTTCCCGATGAAAGATATATTAATGCTGAGGTTGTCTCTTTTGTTATGAATAATCGACCAAAATTCGGCATAGAACCGCCAATAGGTCCCTTTGCATTAAGAGCAAACTTAAATGACGTTGGGTTAAGTCCGTTAGAAGCATACAATATTGAGGTATTCGATCTCAGCGGACAGAAAGTACTCTCTAAGACAGTGACCAGTCCGTATGAGGAAAACAGTGAAGTATATCAATTGAATTCTGGTATTTACATTATTAAAAGTGAGAAAGGCACACGTAAGGTATATGTAAACTGAATATAGTGGCATTGGAAAACCCCCGCATTAACGGGGGTTTTTTATGCAGTTCATCGAAAACTGTGAGGATTTTCCTTACCTCTTCTTAAGACAAGCAGTCAATTTGGCTATATTTGTGGCACAGCCTTTGTTACCAGTACTTTATGAAGCAACTTTACCTCGTTATCTTCTTTTTTGTATGTGTTTTGGGGTTTTCACAACAATCCCAGACCTCAGGTGACATCGAAGGATTTAAATTGTACCCCAATCCCACCCTTAACGGAAAAGTCTACATTGAAACTGCGCTTAACGCGCCCAAGCAGATCCATGTTTTTGATGTATTAGGCACTCAAGTACTACAAACCACCCTTTTAGGCAATGAACTCAATGTTTCCAATTTGAACAAAGGGGTGTACATTCTACGGGTCGTTGAGCGGGATAAAGTAGCTACCCGAAAACTCGTGATCAAATAGTACCCTGCTGATTTAAGGTGTTTTACATCGACCTTTCCCCTCTTAACACCACCCTTACCTACAAACTTTAGCGTTTCACAACATTTTCTATGGGTTCGCAGCCCCTTTCGATACCTTTATAGTGCCTGAATCCCAAATCGGTATGTATGAAGAAAATCTACTTAATTCTATTTATGGCACCACTATTTTCATTCGGACAGGAATTGGTCAGTGTCAATGATACACCAGCACAAACCGTAGGGGGATTTAAGATGTACCCCAATCCCGTCTATGGAGAAGAAATTTACATTACTACCGAGACCAATGGCACCAAAGCGATACAAATATTCGATGTCTTTGGAGAGGTGGTATTGACAGAAAAAATAACAACGAATACGTTAAACATTGCAAAGCTTGTACCTGGGGTATATGTATTGCAGGTTACCGAAAACAAACACACCATGACCCGTAAATTAGTGGTCAAATAACTAGCTGAACTTAACCCTAAATCCAGCCCTGGCTAATACGCCGGGGCTTTTTATTTTAGCTAATTTTGTGTGATGATCCCTTTTGAGGCAAACTCCATATTCCACATAAAAGACCAAAAGGAGTTCCGTAATAAAGCCCTCCAGCTCTTTCATTACCAGGCGGAGCATAACCCTGTGTACCGCTCGTTCTGCCAACATCTTAATACAAATATCGCCGCAGTACAAACCCTTGAGGCTATTCCCTTTTTACCTATTGCATTCTTCAAATCCAAAAAAGTGATCAGTGGCGCTCCTGTTAATACCGCCGTTTTTACCAGCAGTGGTACTACCGGAACTACCCCAAGTCAACATTTCGTGGCCGATATCGCACTATATCAAAAAAGCTATCGTAAGGCTTTTTCACTTTTTTATGGGCCGGCCAGTGAATACTGTATCCTGGCCCTGCTGCCTTCCTATCTTGAGCGGGAAGGTTCTTCTTTAATTTATATGGCCCGGGATCTTATTGATCAATCCGACCATCCCTATAGCGGCTTTTATCTCAATAACCTACAGGAGCTTAAGGAAAAAATAGGGGTCCTGGAACAACAGCAAACCAAGACGTTATTACTTGGGGTCTCCTTTGCCCTTCTTGATTTGGCCGAAGACTTTGAAGGAAAACTAACACACACCTCCATTATGGAAACCGGTGGGATGAAAGGTAGAAGAAAAGAAATGATACGCCATGAGCTACATACCATTTTGAAGCGGTCTTTTGGAGTTAATACCATTCATTCGGAATATGGAATGACGGAACTACTCTCCCAGGCCTATTCAACAGGGCAGGGGGTGTTCAAATGTCCTCCATGGATGCAGGTGCTCTGCAGGGATCCTGAAGACCCATTATCCACTCAAACCACTGGAAGAACCGGAGGGTTGAATATCATAGACCTGGCCAATGTGCATTCTTGTGCATTTGTTGCTACTCAGGACCTTGGCAAAGTGTACGAAGATGGGACCTTTGAAGTTTTAGGACGATTTGATCAAGCGGAACTCCGAGGTTGTAATCTGATGGTTTATTAATCCTTGTTATACATCAAGGTAATTTCATCGTCAGCAATATCCGGATGATCAATATACGTAAGCGTTAACCTTTCACCCAACACTTCATAACGGTATTCTCGATCATTATTTATCGTTACGATGTCTCGATTTGCACTGTAGGGGTATATTCCAGGTAGTGCGGTAATAAAAAAGGTGTTAATTGAATTTTCAATTATAGCCTGTTGTTCTTCACTTTCAAAAGTTAGCGTGTGTTGGCTAAAGTCAAAATCCTCGTCAAAAAGACAAAAACAACTTACCTCACTTAGGATCCACTTCCCATCCAGTACCCTATCGGGTAGTACCGTATCATCATCCGAACAGGAAATAAAAAGAAGTACGGGTATGAAAAAATAGATTGACTTTTTCATTGAAGAAGATTTGGAATTCGCGTATTAGATACAAAAAGCAGTACACGCTGCGTGCTATTCGAATACCAATACAAAGTAGTTCTTTTTACCCCGTTGCAAGAGGACAAATTGATCATTGATTAAATCCACCTTTGAAATCACATAATCCTCCTTCACTTTTGCTTTATTCACCGAAATAGAATTTTGCTTCAACTCCCTTCTGGCTTCTCCATTGGAACTCAAAAACCCTGTCTTGGCCGAAAGTGCTCCGATCATATCAAGGCCGTTTTCCAACTCGGAAATGGGGAGTTCGGCTTGGGGCACCCCATCAAATACATCCAAAAAGGTCTGCTTGTCCAATTGTTTTAAATCCCCTGAGGTAGATTTCCCAAATAAAATTGTACTCGCCTGAATAGCATTGTCCAAATCATCCTTGGAGTGCACCATGATCGTAATTTCTTCGGCAAGTTTCCGCTGTAGCTCCCTGGCATGGGGCGCCTCCCTGTGCTTTTGGATTAAATCCTGAATCTCTTGTTGCGAGAGAAATGTAAAAATCTTAATGTATTTCTCAGCGTCCTCATCGGAGGTATTTAGCCAATATTGATAGAACTTATAAGGCGAAGTACGTGCCGGATCCAGCCAAATATTGCCACTTTCGGTTTTCCCGAATTTTGTGCCATCGGCTTTGGTAATTAACGGGCAGGTTAGCGCATATCCCTTACCGCCATCAATTCTTCGTATAAGTTCCGTCCCCGTGGTTATGTTTCCCCATTGATCACTTCCTCCCATTTGAAGGGTACAATCATACTCCCGGTATAGGTGCAAAAAGTCATAGCCCTGTACCAGCTGATACGTAAATTCTGTGAAAGACATTCCTTCCTTGGCATCGGTAGATAACCGCTTCCTTACAGAATCCTTGGCCATCATATAATTCACAGTGATATGTTTCCCAATATCACGAATGAATCCCAGAAACGAGAAGTCCTTCATCCAATCGTAATTGTTTACTAAAACTGCAGCGTTTGGCGATGTACTCTCAAACTCCAAAAATCGGGAAAGCTGTTTTTTGATGGCATCCTGGTTATGGCGCAGCGTGGGTTCATCCAGTAAATTGCGTTCTGCTGATTTTCCCGAGGGATCCCCTATCATTCCGGTTGCCCCTCCAACCAGTGCCAACGGCCGGTGCCCCGCCAACTGAAAGTGCCGTAACATCATTACACTTACCATGTGCCCGATATGCAAAGAATCGGCAGTGGGATCTATTCCCACATATGCAGTTTGCATTCCTGTTAACAGGTGTTCTTCTGTTCCGGGCATTGCATCGTGCAACATCCCCCTCCACTGTAATTCAGCAACAAAATTTTTAGCCATAGCACTTTCTGGAAAATCCTTGCAAATATAGAATCTTAGCGCTTTACCGCTACGAAATGTCCCTTAAATAGGTACATTTGAATATGATTTTGGTTACCGGAGGTACGGGTTTACTGGGAGCCCACCTGCTTTATGAATTGATAACGGCCGGACATTCCGTCAGAGCCACCTATCGCAACCAGGCGAGTATTACGGCTGCCGAAAAAGTATTTTCGTATTATTCCAAAAAACCAAAACAACTTATTGACCAAATTGATTGGGTTGAGGCGGACCTATTAGACATCACTTCCCTAGCAACGGCTTTTCAAGGCATCGTTGAGGTCTACCATTGTGCCGCTTTAGTCTCTTTTGACCCCAAGGATGACAAGGCGCTGTTAGCTGTAAATGTTAAAGGAACCGAGAATATTGTCAATCTCTGTCGGGATCAGGGGATCAAAAAGCTCTGTTTTGCCAGTTCAATTGCGGCTATTGGTCCCAGCCTCCCGGGCAAAATAGCTACAGAAGAGAACGAGTGGTCGGACGCTTCTAGTACCACTACCTATGCCCTTTCCAAGCACCTGGCAGAAATGAAAGTATGGCGTTTATCTCAGGAAGGGGTTCCAGTCGTCATTGTAAACCCAGGTGTAATCGTCGGTCCTGGTTTCTGGAGAAAAGGTAGTGGAAGCTTCTTTTCCTTTGCCTATAAAGCGCCTAAATACTACCTGCCTGGGGGCACCGGGTTTGTAGGTGTAGAAGACGTGGTGGCCGCAATGGTTCAGCTTATGTCCAACCCCGTTACCAATGAACGTTTTATCCTGGTTAATAAAAATCTTAGTTTTCAGGAGTTCAGTGCATTTCTTGCAAAAGGATTGGATACGATACCTCCTTCCCGCGAATTGAAGCAATGGATGATTTCCTTGTTCTGGCGATGGGACTGGCTGCGGGTCAAAATTCTAGGAAAACGACGCAGACTTTCTAAAGTGATCGCCCGGCAATTGAAAACGACAGAAGTCTATGATACCTCAAAGCTTCAAAATCATTTGGATTTTCAATATACCCCTCTGGAAGAAACGGTGCAGCACTGCAGTACCCTTTTTTTAAAGGAGTTGGCCAGGGCGTAAGCGGTTTTTATTGTTCGAGGCTGTCCCTTACCTTCTTCGTTAGCTTCTTTATACTATCGTTGCGTTGTTTTCTGGCAGCATCTATCCGTTTTACCTGCTCCTCTAATCTGCTTTTTATTTCCTCGTACATTTTTTGATACTCCTGAGGTATGGAAGCATAATATTGATCGCTCCGTACAAATTGCACACTATCTACCCCGTATTTCTTGTATAAATACGGCATTGTTTCTATCTCATAGTTTGGCAGTAGCGTTTCGCTGGTAGATTTAATCCCATTCAATACGGCCAGGTCGTACAATATATCGGTCATACGGTCCTGGGGAATCAGATTTTCCGGCGGATCAATCAGTTTTTCTTTACAACCAGCCATTAAAACAATACCACATAAAAAAAGTGCAATCCTCATATCTAAATTAACGATCAAAAGTTAGCCGCATGGCCCTGCGATCTTCTGAAATGACCCCGTGATCATAAGCCAAATGTCCATTTACAAAAGTGCGTTGTACCTGCGCGCCAAAACGAATCCCTTCAAAGGGAGACCACCCGCACTTGTAAAGCAAATTGCTCTTTGTCACTTCCCATGGCGAATCCAAAGCTACCTGTACCAAGTCTGCGTAATACCCTTCCCTAATAAATCCTCTTTTCTCAATTTCAAATAATATCGCCGGATTATGACACATTTTCTTCACGATTTGCTCTAAACTAATACCCCCGGATTTGTGCTTTTCCAACATTGCCACTAGCGCATGTTGTACCAAAGGCCCTCCGGAAGGAGCTTTGGTATAGACATTCTCCTTTTCTTCCAAAGTATGCGGCGCATGATCTGTGGCAATAACATCGATGCGTCCGTCAAGAAGCGCCTCCCAAAGGCCTTCCCGATCCGTTGCCGTTTTTACCGCAGGATTCCACTTAATAAAGGTGCCCTTTTGCTCATAATCTTTCTCTGAAAACCAAAGGTGATGAATACATACTTCCGCTGTGATCCGTTTCTTTTCCAGCGGTAAAGTGTTCGTGAACAACTCCAGCTCCTTAGCGGTAGATAGGTGAAACACATGTAATCTAGCCCCTGTTTTTTCTGCCAACGCTATGGCTTTAGAGGAAGAAAGGTAACAGGCTTCTTTACTTCTGATCTTAGGATGACAGGCAATAGGGATGTCTTCCCCAAACCTGGATCGATACTGCTCCAGATTTTTTCGTATTGTCCCTTCGTCTTCACAATGTACCGAGATAACCATTTCGGTATTGGAAAAAATCTGCTCTAAAACGGCTTCGTCATCAACCAACATATTTCCGGTAGAAGATCCTAAAAACAGCTTGACCCCGGAGCACTGTTTTTTATCTAAACGCTTTAGTTCTTCCAAATTGTCATTAGTGCCTCCAAACAAGAAAGAATAATTAGCAAAAGAATTTTGAGCAGCAATTTGAAATTTCTCCTCCAGGTGTTTCAGGGTAGTAGTTTGTGGGACGGTATTGGGTTGTTCCATATAGGTTGTGATACCTCCTGCCACGGCAGCCCTGCTTTCGGTATAGATAGTTCCTTTATGAGTCAGTCCGGGTTCACGAAAATGCACCTGATCGTCAATAATTCCCGGAAGTAAGTAACTGCCGTTAAGATCTATTACGGTTGCATTTGGAGAAGTAATCGCCGGGGCTACTCTTTCTATGTAATTATCTTCCAGCAATACATCTGCTTCAAAGATCTGACCTTCATTTACAATTGTTGCATTCTTAAGCAGTATTCGCTCCATTATCCAAATGATTTTTTGAAAAAGATACTCCTGAATTTCATTGCAATTACTCCAAAGACAGCTTCCCAAATTATTTTGGAATTCATCTTAGACTTGCCATTAATTCGGTCTGTGAAGATTATGGAAACTTCCTCAAGTTTAAATTTCTTAAGATAGGCTCTGAATTTCATTTCAATCTGAAAGGCATACCCGATAAAGCGAACTGCGTCCAAATCAATCGTTTCCAGTACACGTTTTCGATAACATACAAATCCAGCCGTAGGATCGTGTACGGGCATTCCTGTTATCAACCTAACGTAAAACGAAGCTCCATAGGACAACAGAATACGACTCAATGGCCAATTCACCACATTGACCCCTTTTTTATAGCGGGAGCCTATGGCTACATCAGCTCCATTAAGACAAGCCCGGTGCAACCGTAGGAGGTCGCTGGGTTTATGGGAAAAATCCGCATCCATCTCAAAAATATACTCGTATTCACGTTCCAAAGCCCACTTGAAGCCATGGATGTACGCTGTGCCTAAACCGGACTTTTGCGTCCTGACTTCCAAAAAAAGACGCTCGGGAAACTGCTGTTGCAATAGTCTTACATTCTGGGCAGTACCGTCTGGGGAATTATCATCAACCACCAGAATATGAAAGTCTTTTTTAAGGTCAAAGACCGTATTAATAATTGCTTCAATGTTTTCAATTTCATTGAAGGTGGGTATAATCACCAGTCCCGATTCCACTACTTCATACTTTAAACCGTAAAAATAGTGTATTGTACGCTTTTATAGCGAGAGGTTTCTTTGTTGTTCGGGAAGTTGCTTTGTGAGAATGCTTAACTTTAACCGCTGAAATTGTTCATTGATGGCAAACCAGTTTTCAAGGTCCTTCGTTATTTTTTTGGGACTACTCTTGCTGATCAACCTCGTTCAGGCTTATTTTACCCCACTTATCTACGATGAAACCTATTACTGGTACTATGCTCAAAATATGGCCTGGGGATATTTTGACCATCCCCCAATGGTTGCACTTATGGTAAAACTAAGTGCCCTCTTTTTTAAGGGGGAGCTGGGGGTACGATTTTTTAGTTGTCTTCTGGGGGCGGCGACATCGCTAGTTATATGGCTATTAATAACCCCTCCGGAGAAGAAAAAGTATGTTTCCCATTTCTTTCTGTTACTTTTCGCAATGGTACTCTTTAATGCCTATGGGTTTTTGACCTTACCGGATACGCCATTGCTCTTTTTTACCGCCCTTTTCCTGCTTGTTTATAAAAAGTTCCTCGAAAAAGAAAATGTCGGGTTGGCAATTCTGCTGGGCTTGCTAATCGCTGCACTATTATACAGCAAGTACCACGGGGTATTGATTGTTTTTTTTGTGCTACTTTCCAATCTTTCATTGCTCCGTAACAAATTCGCCTGGCTTGCGGTATTGGTGGCGCTTTTAGCCTATTTTCCACATTTAAACTGGTTGTATCAGAACGATTTTGTATCTGTTAAATACCACCTTTTTGAGCGCCCTAACCAACCTTATGATTTTTCGGAATTCACATTAGGATATCTTTTGAACCTTATTGTCAACTTTGGCCTGCTTTTCCCTTGGTTCTACTGGGCACTCATTGTTACAAAACCGAAAGATCGTTTTACCAAATCGTTGCTTTATTTAAGTTACGGGATTATCCTTTTCTTCTTTCTTTCGAGTTTTCAAAGAAGGGCACAGGCACAATGGGTCATTGTAATTTGTGTTCCTATGATGGTGTTGACATTTCACTATTTAATAGCGCACGAGAAGAGCAGAAAATGGATGTTTCGCCTTGGAGTGCTCAGTCTTGTTTTGCTGTTCTATGCAAGGGCTTGGTTAGTGTATCAACCGTTGATTCCTTTTATGGGATATGAGACCCACGGCCCTAAAGAATGGGTAAAAACAGTAAACAGTATTGTGGGAGATACACCGGTGGTATTTGAAAACAGTTACCGTAGGGCCCCCATGTATGCTTTTTATACGGGGAATACTTCCTTCTCTTTTAACAATATCTTCTATCGTCAAAACCAATATAGTATAGATAAGGCTGAAGCAGAGGTACAGGGCAAACGCATTGCCTTTATTACCCCTTTTGCCGATTCAGGAGACTTTACCTATGTTCCCTTCAGAAGTAATAGGTATTTTGGGTGGTACATTGACAATTTTAGATCGTATAGAAAACTTCGGTGTTTTCTGGATGAAGATGTATTGGATCTTACTCGGAAAAGACAGACTTTGAAGATTTACAACCCGTATTCCGACACCATACCCTTCGAAAAAATTAAGGTGAAGATTGCCTACTTGGATAAATACAAGGATATCATAGAGCTACTTCCATTGGAGGTTACTTTATCAAAAAACGATTTTTTAGCCCCTATGGATACGACTTCTTTTGACTGCCGGTTCCCCAAGCCAACAAAAGAATATCCCAAGTATATTAAGTTCAGTATAACAGAAAACGATTTACGGCCGGGTATCAACAGCGAAAGCATAAAAGTGAAATAATGGATGCCATTTATCGAAACATACCAAATTGGGACTGGATTACTTTAATTCTGATTGCCGGTTTGGTAATTATCACCATGGGAAAATACTTTTTTAAGACGTCCTTCTTCACTTTTATTACACTGCCATTTAATCGTAAATACATTACCCTAAACAAAAAGAAGGCTAAGCTCATTAATGGCTTTCACATCTTAATTACCATTTTTCAAGTGCTCAATATTTCCTTATTCATTTTTCTGACACGGAGTTATTGGCTAGGTGAAAACCCCAACAACTCGCAAGCAATGTTCTGGATCATTGTGGGCATGTTATGCACTTTTATTTTAGTCAAAATAGCACTTCAACTGGGTAACGGGTACTTCTTTGAAAACTCCCCCTTAATGATGGAATTGATCTTTGAAAAGATAAGTTACTTGAACTACAGCGGACTTGTGGCTTTTTTGGGAAATCTGTTGCTCATTTACGTTTTTCGCAATTATTTACCCCTGGGATATATTTTTGTTTTCTTGATCTTGGTTATAAATCTGATTGGTCTGGGCACTATTTTACGTAATCGCCAAAAATTAATAATACCTAATATATTCTATTTTATTTTGTACCTTTGCACTCTCGAAATTGCACCCTTAGTAATTTTTATCAGCTATTTAAACAGTTGAAATCTATGAAAGTAAAGACGATTTTGGTTTCCCAGCCAGAACCGAAAATGGAGAACTCCCCTTACTCTAAATTAATTGAAAAATCAAAAGTAAAGGTAGATTTTAGGCCTTTCATCCACGTAGAGGGAGAAACGGCAAAAAGTGTTCGCCAACAAAAAATTGACCTTAACGAATATACTGCCATAATTCTTACCAGCCGAAACGCTGTAGATCATTTTTTTAGAATCGCTGAGGAGATGCGCTTTAAGGTTCCGGATACCATGAAATATTTCTGTCAATCAGAAGCTGTTGCCTACTATCTACAGAAATACGTAGTATACAGAAAACGTAAGATATACGTTGGGCAGCGTTTGTTTGGTGACCTCATTCCTATGTTCAAGAAATACAAGGATGAAAAATTCCTGCTTCCCTCTTCGGATACCCTTAAAAATGAGATCCCAAAACTTTTAGACGACCTTCAACTAAGCTGGAAACGCGGTATTTTTTATAAAACCGTTATCAGCGATCTCTCTGATTTGCGAGATGTATACTATGATATTTTGGTCTTTTTCAGCCCTTCAGGAATTGAATCTTTATTGCAAAATTTTCCGGATTTCGAACAGAAGAACACCAGAATCGCCGTATTTGGAAACAGCACGGTTAAAGCTGCAACCGAGGCGGGTCTACGTATCGATATTAAAGCACCAACACCGGAAACGCCTTCTATGACCATGGCATTGCAGAAGTATATTGCCGATGCCAATAAATAAGACTAAAAAGCTAAGATTATGTAAAAAGCCCCTTAGTTAAGGGGCTTTTTTTAAAATGCATATCGTTGTGGTCCGCCGCGGCGAATTTCTTCATTAGCATAGGCTTCAAACTTCTTAAAATTCTCCCGGAAAGCATTGGATAGCTTAAACGCAGTCTTGTAATAAGCTTCATCATTGTTCCAGGTAGCGCGGGGGCTAAGTACCGACGTAGGCACCCCCGGGCATTCCCGTGGTTGTGCTACCCCAAAAACGGAGTGAATATGGTACGTATCATAGGAATACAAGCCTAGTTTTCCTGTCAGGGCAGCACTTATCATGGCCCGGGTATACTTTAATTTCATTCGTGTCCCTACTCCATATGGCCCACCTGTCCATCCGGTATTGATTAACCAGACATCTACCCCGGAAGCTTTCATCTTTTTACTTAACATTTCGGCATATTCTGTGGGGTGTAAGGGCATAAAAGGTGCACCAAAACAAGCTGAAAAAGAGGGTTGCGGTTCCACAACTCCCGCTTCGGTACCTGCCACCTTTGCAGTATATCCTGAAATGAAATGATACGCGGCTTGCGCGGGGGTTAATTTGGAGATAGGAGGCAATACCCCAAAGGCATCCGCCGTCAGGAAGAAAATGTTTTTTACGTTCTTTCCAATGGAAGGTTGCTGAGTATTTTCAATATGGTAGATAGGATAGCTCACCCTGGTATTCTGAGTAATGGAAGCATCTTCAAAAGCAACATTTCCCTCGTTATCCATGATCACATTTTCAAGGATAGCTCCTTTCTTAATTGCGGCATAAATCTCCGGTTCACTTTCTTGAGAAAGGTTAATGACTTTGGCATAACAACCTCCTTCAAAATTGAACACTGAATTCTCAGGGGTCCATCCATGTTCATCATCTCCAATTAATTTTCTATTGGGGTCCGTGGATAAGGTGGTTTTCCCCGTTCCGGACAAACCGAAGAACAAGGCCGTGTCGCCCGATTCACCCAAATTGGCGGAACAGTGCATGGGCAGTACATTATGTTCAACAGGTAAAATAAAGTTTAACGCCGAGAATATCCCTTTTTTGATTTCTCCGGTATACCCCGTTCCTCCAACCAATGCGATCTTTCTAGAGAAATTCAGGATAGCAAAATTATGCTGGCGGGTCCCATCTAATTTGGCGTCGGCCATAAAACCCGGTGCATTCAAAACGGTCCATTCCGGTTCAAAATTTTCCAGCTCTTCTTCCTCAGGCCGCAGAAACATATTGTAGACAAACATATTGGACCAGGGATATTCATTAATCACTCTGAGGTTCATTGTATACTCCGGGTCTGCGCATACATAAGCGTCCCGAACAAAAAGCTCCTTTTCGTTCATGTAGGCAACTACCTTGTTATATAAGGCATCAAACTGATCCGGTTCAATGGCAATATTAATGTCGCCCCACCACACCTTATCTTTGGTGATAGCATCTTTAACAATAAACCGATCCATCGGAGACCGTCCTGTAAATTCCCCTGTACTTACTGCAATCGCTCCCAAAGACGATTCCGTACCCATTCCCTTTCTAAGGGTACTATCATGTAATTCATCAGGAGTCAGTTGGTAATGAAAATTGTTGTGATTGATTCCATAAGTTGCCAGCGAAATGGTTTTCGATTCCTGGGAAGCATTAGCCATATACTACGGTTTTTAAGATGGGTACAAAACTAAAAAATTATAGCTCCTCTGTATGCTCTGTCAACGTTTTGTTTACGCTATTTTTTGGACAGGATCGCAAAAAGTAAATATCCCCATCCTAAAATGAGCAAAGTGCCCCCAATAGGGGTAATAAACCCAATTTTTCTGAAATCAAAACCCGTAAGTTTGTTGGTAGCCAGCAGATAGATGGAAAAGGAAAACAATACCGTGCCTGCCAAAATAAGATAGAAGACGACTTTTTTAGTGTTATCCGGGAGGGTCGTAATTCCGCCAAGTACCAATAAGAAAAGTGCATGGTACATTTGATACTTTACTCCTGTTTCAAACGTATCCAGCGCTTCTATTGTTAAGACCTTTTTAAGGGAATGTGCCCCAAAAGCCCCCAATATTACCGCCAACATTCCAAAGAGTAATCCTGTGATCAAAATTGTTTTGTTCATAACTTAAAGGTGTCAATCTTTTAAAAATATAACGATTTGATACTTTAGCAGTGTTCAGTGACAAAGGTAATTTAATCCTATGGTTCGTAAAATTTTGGTGCTTGGCGCAGGAAAGTCTACTTCATTTTTACTGAATTATTTAGTACAAAAATCTGCTTCGGAAGCCTTACATTTAACTATTGGCGACATCAATCCAAAGGCTTTCCCCATGGCAATTACCTCACATGAAAATTGCAGTGTAATTCCCTTGAACGTTCTGGAAGAAAAGTCCAGAAAAACGGCCATATCCGCTGCAGATATCGTAGTTTCCATGCTGCCTCCCAAACTACATACCCTGGTGGCAAGGGACTGTGTCCACTTTAAAAAGCACCTGGTAACCGCTTCCTATATCAACAATGAGATTCGGGAATTGGATCCCGATACGAAGAAAAGTGGTTTGGTTTTCTTAAATGAAATTGGCCTGGATCCTGGTATTGACCATATGAGTGCTATGGAGGTTATTGATCGTATACGTGACAAAGGGGGAAAAATGCTGCTTTTCGAATCTTTCACGGGAGGATTGGTAGCCCCGGAAAGCGATACCAACCTTTGGAACTACAAATTCACCTGGAATCCCAGAAATGTAGTGGTAGCCGGCCAGGGCGGTGCTGCTAAGTTTATTCAGGAAGGCACCTATAAATATATCCCATACCATAAGCTATTCAGGAGAACTGAATTTTTGGATATTGAGGGTTATGGGAAATTTGAGGCCTACGCCAACCGCGATTCCCTTTGGTATCGGGAAGCCTATGGTTTGGAGAAAGTACTGACCTTATACCGTGGCACCATGCGCAGAGTCGGTTTCTCCCGTGCCTGGAACATATTTGTGCAACTGGGAATGACAGACGACAGCTATCATCTTGAAAACTCTAAAGGAATGTCTTTCAGGGAATTTGTTAACCTGTTTCTACCCTATTCCCCAACAGATTCCGTTGAGTTAAAGCTCAGGCACTATTTAAAGATTGATCAGGATGATATTATGTGGGAGAAACTGGAGGAATTGGATCTATTCAATCCTCACAAGAAAATTCCATTCCCCAATGCCACCCCTGCTCAGGCGTTGCAACATATTCTGGAAAACAGTTGGACACTTGGAGAAGATGAAAAAGACATGATAGTCATGTATCATAAGTTTGGCTATGAACTCGATGGAAGAAAAAAACAGCTGGATGCCAATATGGTAGTGCTGGGTGAAGATAGGACCTATACGGCTATGGCAAAGACAGTAGGGCTACCCGTAGCTATGGCTACCATCAACATTTTGAATGGGAAGATCACGACACCGGGAGTACAGATCCCGATCACCAAAGAAATCTATGGTCCCATTCTATCGGAACTAAAAGCACAGGGCATTCAATTCAAAGAATACGAGACTTCCTATTTGGGGTATAATCCGGATTCTGTTGCCGGTTAATAGATGTAACCATTTGTTATATTTGAATTTCAAAGTATCGCTTTAAAATGAAAAATGGCAGCAATTTGTTTGATCTAGACGGAATTGACAAAAAAATATTAAGGCATCTTA
>JANQHL010000135.1 GCA_028277085.1 Flavobacteriaceae bacterium | reverse complement strand
CGGTGGAGGCAATGCCGTAGGGGATATTGACTTTACGGTCAACACGGCCGATGGCAGTGCCACGGCAGGAAGTGATTATGTAGCGATATCGGGAGGTAGTGGAACCATAAGTGGGGGGGCACCAAGTACAACGGTAACGGTTTTGGTGGTTGGGGATAATACCGTTGAAGGGAACGAAGACTTTACGGTAAACCTTAGTGCCCCCAGTAATGCAACCATTAATGACGGAATAGGTTTGGGCACGATCACCAATGACGATACCGCAGGCTTCACTGCCAGTGCAATTTCGGGAGCTACCTCGGAGACGGGAACGACTGCGACGTTTACAGTGGTATTAACTTCGCAACCCACTACGGATGTTGTATTCGATGTAGTTTCAGGAGATACTGGAGAGGGGACCGTAGACCAGGCGACGCTGACTTTCACTAACGGAAATTGGAATGCCCCCCAGACGGTTACAGTGACCGGAGTAGACGATGCTGTTGTAGATGGACCACAACCCTATACCATTACTATCGCAGTGGATGATGCGAACAGTGACGATGCCTTTGATCCGCTGCCCAATGAGTTGGTCTCCGTGATCAATCAAGATAATGATATTGCCGGGATCAATGTAGATGAAACCGTAGGTCGCACAACGGAAATTGGAGGAGCGGCCACCTTTGAATTCAGTTTGGATACACCGCCTCTTGCCGACGTCACCATTCCATTAAGTGGTTACGACGCTTCTGAAGGTACCGGTCCTTCCGATGTAGTGCTTACTCCAACCACTTGGACTGGAGTGGAAATTACCATAGTAGGTGTAGATGATACTATAGATGACGGTGATGTTTTGTATACCATAATTACCGGTGATGTGGAATCTACAGATCCTGCATATGATCTTTTTGTAGGGGCAGATATTCCTGATTTGGATATAATCAATGAAGATAATGACCAGGCTACCATAAGCATTGCAGATATTGCGGCAAACGAGGATGTGGATTCCGGGGAACTAAGCTTTCCGGTGACCCTGGATTTGGAAGTACCCGGTGGGTTTTCAGTGTCCTACACCTTAACAGGAGAGACAGCTACCCCCGGAGATGATTTTGATGCTACAGGAGGAACTGTAGTGTTTTCAGGTACGGCAGGGGAAACCCAAGAAATCAATGTTCCCATTGTAGATGATACCCTCCTGGAGAATGGGGAAACTTTTACAGTAAACCTGGGCAATCCAACAAATGGGGTGCAATTTGCAGATGATGGGATAGCGCAAGGCACTATTCTGGATGATGATAATTGTTTACCCTCTCCTACACCGGACACTTCTCAGCCTACCAATTTTTGTGATGCCATCGATACAGATTTGGACGACTATATCCTTAACAGCCCACCAGCGGGAGCACAATTAATTTGGAGTTTAAGTTCAGATCAATCACAAACAAGTGCCTACGTGCCAAGTGAGGTGAGTATCGCTGGGACGTATTTTGGTTTCTTTCTGGATGAAGATGAGGACTGTTTTAGTCCCACTGTAGCCGTCACTCTGGTGCTTAATCGTACGCCGATGATAACGTCAACTGCCGGTGGAATACGATGTGGACCGGGAATGGTAACACTTGGCGCGACAGCAACAGTGGGAGCTACTATTAATTGGTTTGACTCTCCTACTTCAACCAATGTTCTGGATTTTGGAAATTCTTTTGAAACCCCCTCCATTACTGAAACTACTTCTTTTTATGTAGAGGCCACAGCCAATGGATGTACCTCTGAGCGACAGGAAGTGGTCGCCACAGTAGTTTCAGCACCCAGCCCGGTGCCGGAGAATAGTACTGCCTGTAACCGAACAGGTGAAGGTGGCCCAACAGTGTTGGATTTGGATGATACACTTTCCGGTACCTTTTCGGGTACATGGGAGCTCATTCAATCTCCAAATAACACTACGGTAACGATTGATGCAGACAATAATGTGGACTTTGAAGGATTACTAATTGGTCAATACGTGTTTAGGTTCACCACAGATAGCAATGAAGCTCCCTGTGATGGTATTGCGGTGGATGTTGTGATCGAAGTGGACACCTGTATCCGGGATGCTGATATGGACGGATTAACGGATTCGGAAGAAAACGAATTGGGTACCGACCCGAACGATGCAGACACCGATGATGATGGCCTTACGGACGGTGAGGAGGTATTGGTAGAGGACGATCCCAGTACAGAGGCAATCCCGGAAGACCCCAGCGATCCGTTGGATCCCTGTGATCCTTTTTTAACCGAGGACTGCAATCCTTTGCCCATTGATTTGGAGGTGCAAAAGGAGGTAGATATTGCCGCCATTGTGATTAGCACAACGATTACCTTTACCATAACCGTAACTAATCTGACCATGGATAGAGTGGTTGATATTGAAATTCAAGATGTTATTAGTAATCCTGATATTTTTGTGCCGGAAAGCAGCCTGCCTTCCAGAGGCAGTTTTGATAGCGTTACCGGGATTTGGTCCATTCCGGAATTAGTAGGGGAGGAAGTCGTTACTTTGGAAATTCGAGGAACGGTAGTCCAAGGAGGTAACTTTACCAATACCGCCACCTTAACGCGATCTGTCCCATCTGATTTTGAGCCCGCGAACAATACCTCGGTTGCTGCCGTGCAAGTAGTGGTAAGTCCATGTGAGGATTGTGGAACAATTTGCAACCTGTTTTCTCCTAATGGAGATGGTGTAAATGACGTCTTAGTTTTAAGTTGTGCAGAAGATTTTCCAAACAGTTTGTTGCAGGTTTTTGATCGCTATGGCAATAGCGTGCTGGAGGAGCGGGGGTATGAAAACGATTGGGACGGTACAGGGGATAATGGTGATCTACCAAAGGGGACCTATTTTTACGTTCTTGATTTAGGAGATGGTTCTGAAGTGATAAAAGGATGGATTCAAATTATTAGATAAACTGTAGAGATAGATGAAATGTAGTTCCGGCATTTTAGCACTTGTTTTTGTACTCCTATTGCTAGCTACAGGGAAATCCCGGGCCCAAAAGGAACCGCAGTATACGCAATACATGTATAACATCGGAAGCTTTAATCCAGCCTACGTAGGTTCTGTGGAATATACGGAGGTGGCCGGATTATATCGGGCACAATGGATAGATATTCCAGGGGCTCCGCGCACCTTACGATTTGGCATCAATATTCCCTTCGAAAATGAGAAAATGGGGATGGGCTTCAACGTGATCAGTGATGCGTTAGGGCCGGCTACCCAGACCTATATTGATGTGGCGTACTCTTATCAGGTGAATCTTTCAGATGAGATTCTGTTGTCCTTTGGTATTGATGCCGGGGGGTCTATTCTAAATGTGGATTTTTCTGAGGGGAACTTTCAAAATCCGATAGAACCCATTTTAGATACCAATGAGATCAACAACTTTTATCCCACCATTGGGGCAGGACTTTTCATGTATACCGCAGACTGGTATTTAGGTTTTTCTATTCCAAACTTCCTTACCGATGGCATTTACAACGATGAAGTTGCCACCGTAGTTGAAGATAATATACAGTATAATTTTATCGGAGGCTATGTATTTGAGCTCTCTGAAAGGACGAAATTTAAACCAGCAGTATTATTCAACTATTTGAACGGCGCTCCTTTGAATGTGAACCTGTCTGCCAATTTTCAATTCCTGGATGCATTTACTCTTGGAGCAAATTATCGCTTTGACAATGCCATTAGTGGTTTGGCCGGTTTTCAAATTTCAAACAGCATCTATCTGGGCTATTCATACGACTACAACACCAATAATTTGGGGGAGTTTAATAACGGATCCCATGAGGCTATTTTAAAGTTTTATCTGGGCAGAGGCGATTCCGCCTCTAACAGAGGTAGGAACAACAATAAAAAGTTAAAAGGAAAACCGAAACAAATTGATTCTCCCCGATTTTTTTAACTTGAAACCAATGGGTGTCAAAAAAGGATTAGTGTTTGTTTTTTTTCTGGCTGTGAGCTGGGTCTCGGGACAGGATCGAAAATCCAAAGGGGATGATCATTTTTTTGCGTATGCGTATCAGGATGCAGTAAGCGCATATGAGAATGATTTGGCCAAAGGGGTTACGCTTTCTACAAAGCAATATCGCAACCTGGCGGATGCTTATTTTAAACTGGAACGCTTCGATAAAGCTACAGAGATTTACCTGCAATTATTTGCTAGGGATAGTTTGGTTGCGGATTTTCATTTGAACAGGCTTTTACAAGGTTTGGAAAGGACAGCGGGCCATGAAAAGGTGTACACTTTTTTGAAAGAGGAAGACCTAAAGTTTTCCAAAGAGCTGATGGAGAATGCTGATTTTAACGTGCAGCTACTTCGTTCCGGAGAAGGAATACCGGAACTGGACTTTCAAATTTTCAATTTGAAAAGCAACAGTCCTCAATCTGATTTTTCACCTGCCTTTTATGGTTCCAAACTCCTGTTTACTAGCGGAAGACCTGTTGGGAAGCGAAAGAACTATGCGCCCGCTGGAGAAGCCTATTTGGATATTTTTGAGGGGACTATCGGTCAAAATGGGAACATTTCCAGTGTTAGTCCTTTTGAAGAAATAAATAAGTCAGAATATCATAAGGCAACGCCCTATTTTTCCGAAGCCCTCAACAGTGTTTTTTATGTGTTATCTAATACTTGGGAGGGGGAATTGGAATTTGATGACAGCGGTAAAAATGCTTTGGGAATAGGCATGCAACCTTTAAACGGAAATTTTAGGATGGTATGGAAGGATCTCGGGACATCGTTTTACTATCCTTTTTATGACCAGGAGAGTGGTAAACTATATTTTGCAGCAAATCTGGAAGGTGGATATGGCGGTACGGACCTTTATTACGTGTATACGAATAAAGGGCAAGTGATGTCGGCCCCCAAAAACCTGGGACCACGGGTTAATTCTCCCGGAAATGAAATTGCGCCTTACATTTTTGAAGGAACCTTGTATTTTGCCTCAGACGTCTTTTATGGACTAGGCGGAATGGATATTTATCGAACCAATATAAGTGGAGAGGATATTTTTAGCATCCCGGTTAATTTAGGCAGCCAAATTAACTCACCGGATGACGATTTTGGATTTATTATTAAAAATGAGGGCGAAGGTCTGTTGGGATACTTTTCTTCAAATCAGCCGAGAGGTGCCGGGGGAGATGATATTTATGGTTTCCTTGTGGAAGAAAAACCTGGATTAAAAACCCTGGTCTTGGAAGGGCAGGTAATTAACACCGCAACAAAGAGCAGTGTGCCCGAAGCAATGGTAAAGGTGTTAAGCGTTGAGGGAGATCCGATAAAGGAAGTAGTTACCGATACTGATGGGAATTATCGGATCGAAATACCATGGCAGGAAGAAGTGATATTAGAAACCACAAAGGAGCGATACTCCTTGTATAGTCAACAATTTAAAGGTGAAGCTATAGAACAGGTAGCAGGAGCACAGAATATCCCTGTTGTAGCCTATGATAACTTGGTTGAAGAAAAAGAGAATCAAACTGTACTTAAACTGAACAATTTCTATTTTGCAAAAGGGAAAAGTACGATAACCGCTGATATTGCTAAGGAGCTGGATAAAGTAGTCGAAGCGGTAGAAGCGTTCCCAGCGATGCAACTTCGTATAGAAACCCATACGGATAGCAGAGGAGGGAGTGCCTATAACTTTAGACTAACGCAGGCAAGATCAGATGCTATAAAACAATACTTAACTAACCAGGGTGTTCCAAGTAGCACGATTTTGTATTCTATTGGATATGGTGAAGATAAAATACTCAATAACTGCACGAATGGTGTTTTTTGTTTGGAGATGTTACACCAACACAATCAAAGATCGCTCATTGTGGTTTTGAATGACAATATCCTTTTTGACTAGAATTCTCCCTTAACCCACTAGCATCCAACAATAGTACAGCGCAAAAGCGGTAAGGAAGAACATACCAAGGTAGCTAAGCACCCGCAGCCCTTTTTGCGGTTGAAGCGGTATAGGAATGTCTTTGCCCACTACTGTTTTAAGATTCATCCAACCCAAAAGAGGGGCAAATACGAAGGAGACAAAGGTAGCTAGAGCAACCAAATCTCCCATATTAGCACTAAATGCCGCAATAACCAACCAGTTGATTAGGGCAAACACCAGAATTGCTATTACATAGGACGATTTTTTCTTATAGCTACTGTTGTGGGGAAATAGCTTGTCAAGAACGTCCAAACTCACCCTGGAAATGGCGTCATGGGCAGTCATACAGGTGCTGAACATCGTCGCAAATGCAGCAATCGCAATAATTGGATAGGCCCAGTTGCCGATATGAGCGGTGAAAAGCCGCACCACTTGATCCGCAAAGGTAACGGCGTTACCGCTTAACTCGGTTGCAGTGCCATAAAGGGTCATTAGGCCGATAACCAGGAAAAAAATAGCCAATAGGGCAGTTAAGCAATACCCCAAATTGAATTCCTTTAGTGCCGCTTTAAGCGTTAGAGTAACGTCGGTTTTCTTTAATTTTTCTACACTCCAAAGGCTTACCCATCCCGAGGCCTCTACAGCGGTTGGCATCCAACCAATTAGACTTATTAAAAACAGGACGCCGGTTTCATTAAAAAAATCTGGAGGAGTAAACCCGGGCTTTTGGGGTACCTGACCTTTAAAAAGGACCAAAACAGTGGTAAGTAGCAAGGCGAAAAACAAAATAGATATGATCACTTTCAGGGCACCCTCTAAAAACTGGTATCTTCCAATAATTAACAGGGCACTGATCAAGGCAAATAACCCTAAGGCAGCAAAGCTTGTTTCCAAATGGAACAGATCGAAAAGGTTGCTAAAGAGACCGGCAGTTACTACGTACAAGGCCGCCAGAATTGTAAAGGTAGAGACTAAGGTCACCAGTGCGTACAACCATAAATACCGTTTTCCCAGGTTAAGATAGCCTTGTATCAGACTATTACGTGTAACATGGGTATAGCGTACTCCAAATTCAAAGAAAGGATACTTGAAAAGATTAGCCAGTACAATGGGGAAGATCATCAACCATCCATATTGGGCACCTGCCTTGGTGGACAATACCAGATGTGAGGTGCCAATAGCCATGCTGGCAAATAAAAGACCAGGCCCCAAACTTTTAATGAAACGAACTGCTTTGGACAAGTTGGCAAGTGCTTTAGTCGCCAATTTACATAAAAATAGATGTGGTAAAAAATGCTATTTTTGGTTTGCTGTGAACAAACACTGTACATTTTTTGGTGGGTGTAGATAGTGGTTCTTTTTGAGGTGGGTTAAACGAAGTATAGGAATGCGGTTTTTAAGCAAAATAGTTAAAATTGTACTGGGGTTGGCTGTGGTCTTAGCACTTGCCTTTTTTTTAGGGCCTAAAGTTGCAATCCCTGATCTGGACAAGTCGTTGCCGGAAGTGACTCCCGATTTAATGCAATTGGAACGGGAGGTACTAGAACGGGAAGCCTCGATAAAAAATATCCGAGCGGATAATGAAGCTCGGTTTTTTTGGGCGGACAGCGTCCCTCAAAAAACCGAATATAGCATAGTGTATTTACACGGTTGGTCAGCAAGCCAGGAAGAGGGAGACCCTCTGCATATGGATACCGCGAAGCGTTTTGGCTGCAACCTGTATTTGCCTCGTTTGGCAGGACATGGCCTGGAGGAAGAGGAACCGATGTTAGACATCACAGCAGATGTGCTCATAGCATCGGCAAAAGAGGCAATTGCCATAGGGAAACAACTAGGAAAAAAAGTGATTTTAATGGCTACCTCTACCGGTGGCACTTTGGCGCTCCATCTGGCCGGGGGTGATCCAGATATTGCGGCCTTAGTACTCTACTCTCCAAATATTGAAATATTTGATCCGAATGCCAAGCTGCTTACCAGTCACTGGGGCTTAGCATTGGCCAAAGCAGTAAAGGGAAGTGATTACCACGAGTTTGATCGGGAGGATCCCCTGAAAAATAAATACTGGACCACAAAATATCGTATAGAAGCCCTGACCCAACTTCAAGCGTTGGTGGAGACGACCATGACGCCGGAAAACTTCGCAGCAGTCACGCAGCCCGTTTTTCTTGGCTACTTTTATAAAAATGATTCGATTCAGGACAATGTGGTTTCTGTTCCCGCCATGTTAACGATGTATGAGCAACTGGGAACGGAAGCAGTGAAAAAAAGAAAGGTAGCGTTTCCTAATGCCGGGGATCATGTATTGGCTTCCTATGTGACCTCTAAGGATTTGGAATCGGTTAGTACGGCCACCTATCAATTTTTGGAAGAGGTGGTAGCACTTTCTAAAATACCCGACGCAATCGTTCCTGAGCCAATTGCCGAAATAGCAAAATAGACGTGGCCTGGATTTATGCTAGGTGATATCGACGCTATACATTTGACTAGGACACTACAATTTTCTTTTCAATACCCAGGCGCTTCATTTTAGCAAACAGGGTTTTGTCTTTCATGCCCAGTATGGTCGCTGCGCCTTGTGGGCCGCTTACCCTGCCATTGGTATGCTTCAATACCTTGATAATATGTTGTCGTTGTATTTCTTCAAAGGTTTTTAGCTTCGAATCCACTTTCATCGTACTCTTTCCGTTGGGAAGCCAGGTGCCTGGGAAAAGTGTAGTGCCCTCTTCGATGATAACAGCCCGCTCAATTAGGTTTTCCAATTCACGGATATTTCCCGGAAAAGGATAACGCATCAGGGCATCCAATGTTTTTTTGGAAATCCTGCGAAGTGCTTTTCCTGCTTTTGCGGCATATTTCTCCAGAAAGTATTGTGCTAAAAGCGGGATGTCCTCCTTACGTTCTCGTAGTGGTATGTTGTGAATTGGGAAGACATTTAATCGATAAAACAGATCCTCCCTGAATTTACCTTGCTGTACCATTTCTTCAAGGTTCCGATTGGTAGCGGTTATGATACGCACGTCTACCTTAACGGTTTTAGTGCTACCCAAAGGGTCAAATTCCCCCTCCTGAAGCACCCGTAACAATTTGGGCTGCAATTCCAAAGGCATTTCGCCAATCTCATCCAGAAATAGTGTGCCTTCGCTTGCCAGGGAAAATTTACCCACCTTATCTGCAGTTGCTCCGGTAAAGGCTCCTTTTTTATGACCAAAAAGTTCACTCTCGATGAGCTCGTGAGGGAGTGCTGCCATATTTACTTTGATAAGTGGCCGCTCGTTACGTTTGCTGTTTTGATGGATGCTGTTGGCCAGTAGCTCTTTTCCCGTACCGGATTCTCCGGTTATCAGTACCGTAGTATCGGTTGGTGCTACTTTCTCAGCTTCTTCCAGGACTTTTGCATAGCTTTCGCTGGTACAGATTATATTGTCAAAATTAATGTTGCGTTTGATCTCTGTCTGGAGATATTCGTTTTCCTGCTCCAATTGCCTTTTCAGGGATTTTATTTCTTCCAGGGCATTGAACAACTGTTCCTCCTTTTTTTTGCGATCTGTAATATCCCGTATAACCGCACAGTTCAGATCCATACCTTGAAAGTGAATATGGTTGGCCGTAATATCGGCCTGAAACTTAGTCCCGTCTTTTCTCGATATCATCCATTCAAAGCGTAGTACTTTGTTTTTTGCTATATCGTCCATATGTTCCCCCCACCATTCCCGGGTAATACCCGGATCAAGGTCAAAAATGGTAAAACGATCCAATTCCTGAGGTGAAAAGCCGAGATATTTAGCAACGGATTGACTGTAGTGTAATAGCTTTCCCGATCTGTTGTAGACATATACCAAATCCTCCGCATTGTCTAAAATATCCTTGAACAAACGCAAAGCGTTTTGTTTTTCTTCCATTTCGGTAACGTCCTGATAGGCCCCGATGATCTTGAAGATTTTTTCCCCTTTTAGGATGGCTTGCCCTGCACAACGTATAAAGCGCGGAGGACTAGCTTTGGTTTCGAGTATGATGTCATATCCTTGCGCCTTACGCATTACACCACGTAATATCTCCTTATACTGCTCATGATCTCTAAATAAATGGATCACGTTTCCGGGCAACAGGGCTTCCTTGTCTTGAACATCCAGTACTTTAAGGGCTTCGTTGGTTACGATAAGCGAACCGTCTTGTAAGTTTAGCTTCCAGCCTCCCACATGTGCGATCCGTTCGGCATGATCCAGCAAATTTTTGTAAAAACTGGATTCTGAAATATCATTGACGATTGCCGCTATGATTTTTTTTCCATTATTTGAGAAAAAGTGTGCAGAAACTTCTACATCGTAATACTCTCCCTTCTTGGTTTGATGTACCGCTTTAAAGCTGTACACATGTTCATTGCTCACTTTTTCCCAATGGGAGCGCCAGCTTTCTGCCGTGGTGGACGGGTTAACATCAAAAATAGTTAACCCTTGCACTTCCTTTTGCCGGTAGCCCAACCGCTTTAAAAACTTGCTGTTAGCATATACAATATCCCCGGCTTCGTCCATCCACATGATTTTGTACGGAAGGTTTTCTAAAAACTTTTCACGAAAGATTTGAAATGGTATAGCAATGTCCATTGGGTTAGTTTTTATCCTGTTAAAGTACTGCTAATATTTCTCATATAACAGAAATTTCTACAAAAAGGGAAAGTGTTTCAATGTAAATAATTTGTGCAAATGCCTGTAAGACAATACAATAGGGTTTTGGCACATCCTTCGCTTACTATACCCTGTCAAAATAAAAAGAATTGAAACGAAAAGAATTTATTCAAAACATGTCCTGGGGAGGTTTGGTTTCCCTCTTGGGTATCGCCAACTATATGAAAGCGGCATCAGGAGACACCACCTTCTCCAAGGACCAAATCAAACAAGTCGGATTTAATCACATAAAAAAAATGGAAACAAAGACAAAAACTACTGTACTACACAAAGCAGCAACTCGTGGTGATGCTAATCACGGTTGGTTACAATCAAAACACACTTTCAGTTTTGCCAACTACTACAACCCGGAGCGAATGAATTTTGGGGTGTTACGTGTGCTGAACGATGATACTGTTGCGGCAGGGATGGGCTTCGGTACACATCCCCATAGCGATATGGAAATTATTTCCATCCCCTTGGAAGGCGATCTAAAGCACATGGACAGTACGGGCCGAAGTGAAATTATCAAGCAAGGTGATGTTCAGGTGATGAGCGCTGGGAACGGTATTCAGCACAGTGAGATGAACGCTAACCGCGACCGTCAGGTAAAATTCCTTCAGATCTGGATAATGCCCAATAAGAAAGGTGTAGAGCCGCGTTACGAGCAGATCACACTAGAGGAGCACGCAAGTCATAACACCTTAGAACAAATCCTTTCGCCAAATGCTGAAGATGCAGGGGTATGGATTCATCAAGATGCCTGGTTCCACCTGGGAAAATTGGAGAAAGGGGTAGCGCAAAATTATGCCTTAAAAAAATCCGGTAATGGTGTATATGCCTTCGTCATAGAAGGCGACGTGACCATCAACGGACAGTTGCTAAACAAAAGAGATGGCTATGGCCTCTGGGATATTGATCGCCTTGATATCGTTGCGGATTCCGATGCAGAGGTCCTACTGATGGAAGTACCTATGACCATCGCATAACGAACAACAAGTATAAACCGTCTAAAAACGACACAAATAATAGCTAAAAATGAGAACCTTAAAATTATTTACACTAACACTTTTGGTAAGTACAATGACATTTGCACAATGGACACAATATGCACCAAATCCGGTGAATGATCCTGCAAATGCCGCAGCGCAAGTATTAAATCCTACCAATCATGCATTGTTACTTATAGACCACGAAGGTCAAATGGCTTTCGCTGTAGAGTCCCAACCTATTGAAGAATTGAGAAACAACTCCGGTTTGATTGCCGGTGCATCAAAACTTTTTGAGGTACCAACAATTATTACAACAGTGGCCGAAAAACAATTTTCAGGACCAATTTTTCCGGAAATCAGAGAGTACTACCCTGATGAGTCCACATACATTGATAGAACCACGATGAACTCCTGGGAAGACAAGAATTTTGTTAAAGCAGTAGAGGCTACGGGAAAGAAAAAACTGGTAATGGCAGGACTTTGGACTGAAGTATGTATCAACCTCGCGGCTTTGTCGGCTCTCGAGGATGGTTATGAGGTATACGTTATCTCTGATGCTTCCGGAGCAGTGTCTCAAGAAGCACATGATATGGCCATGGCTAGAATGATTCAGGCCGGAGTGATCCCAATCACTTCAATGCAATATATGCTAGAGATTTATAGAGATTGGGCACGTTCGGACCAATACATCGAAGTGAATGAGCTAGCCAAAAGATATGGAGGCGCTTATGGTTTGGGTATTGACTACATCAAGACAATGCAGCAGTGGGCTAAGGAAGCCGAAACAAAAAACTAATTGAAAATCCCGCTTACGAAATAACGACCTCGGAAGCGGGTGAATTTAGTTGATAAGAAATTCTCAACGAGAATCACTCTAACAAACACATGCATTAACCATTACAATTTTCACAAAACATCATGAAAAAATTAAATGCAAACACTATAGATCGCAGGAACTTCCTTAAAGGATCGCTCGCTGCCGGAGCCTCTACACTGGTTATGCCCTCTTTATTTGGTAATGGATTTTCTCAAATTAAAGGATCAGCAGATTTAGTGGTACGAAACGCCAAAGTGACCACTATAGATCCCAATATACCTTCTGCGGAGGCCTTTGCTATTAAAGATGGCCTTTACTACCGAGTTGGTTCGAACAATGCAGTTTCTGAATTGATAGGGAAAAATACAAAAGTCATTAATGCCAAAAACCATAGGGTGATACCCGGGCTAAATGACTCACATACCCATGGTGTTCGGGAAGGATTGCATTATGGTTTAGAATTGCGATGGGATTGGGTGACTTCTGTGGAAGAGGCTTTGGCAATGCTTGCAGAGGAAGTGAAATATACACCAAAAGGACAGTGGATACGAGTGGTTGGTGGTTTTTCCTGGGAGCAATTTAAGGAAAAACGCATGCCTACCTTGGAAGAAATTAATAAGGTAGCACCAGACCACCCGGTGTATATTTTCTATTTGTATGCCTATGGCATGTTGAACAAAAAGGCGGTAGAAGTACTTAATTATGACAATGAACCCATTGACCTGTATTACAAAGGAAGAATAGAAAAGGATAGAAATGGTAGGGCTACAGGAATAATTACAGCAGCTCCTTCTGGCCTTATAATGTATAAAACATTAACAAAGTTACCAGCAAAATCCAAGGCACAACAAATATTAGGCACTCGTCATTTTATGAATGAAATGAACGTATTGGGGCTAACCTCTATTTCTGATGCAGGAGGTGGTGGAATGCAGTATCCTGATGCATATGACGTGATAGGTGACGTTCATAAACAGGGTTTATCAACGGTAAGAGTAGGTATTCATACGTTTCCACAGGTAGGTGGTCGTGAATATGATGACTACAAAAAATGGATTGGCATGATAAAACCAGGCGATGGTGATGATATGTACCGATTCATTGGCGGAGGTGAGAACATTGCATGGGCGGCTTACGATTACGAAATCTTTGCCCAGGAGAGGCCTAATCTTGAAGCTAATGTTAAAGAGGTGGCTACGCCGATTTACAAGTTGTTGGCAGAGAATAATTGGCCATGGAGGCAACATATTACCTACAACGAATCGGCGGAAATCCTTCTTGATATTTATGAAGAGGTAGCCGCAGCTGGAGATGGGAAGTTACCCAAGGGCACATTTATTGACCATGGGGAAACCTTCTCGGAAAAAACGCTGGAACGCATTGCTAAACTCAATATGGGAGTGGCTATTCAAAACAGAATTGCGTACCAGGCGGAAGACTTCGTCAAGAGATATGGCGCAGCCAAATTAGCACAGACGCCACCTATCAAGAAAATGTTGAAAATGGGTATACCCGTCGGAGGAGGAACCGATGCTACACGTGTAAGTTCATACAACCCTTGGTATTCCATACACTGGTTAGCGACGGGGCAATCCAGAGGGGGCAGACAGATGTATGGGGAAGACAACATTTTAACAAGGGAGGAAGCCATAAAACTGTGGACCACAGGCTCAGCATGGTTTACCGGGGATGACGGGCGTAAAGGTGCCATTAAAGAAGGGCAGTTGGCCGACTTTGCCATCCTCAATCAAGATGTTATGGAAGTGCCGGATGCTTTGATACCACGAACTCATGCTAAGTTGACCGCCGTTGGCGGGAATGTGGTGCATGCCTACGATGCTTTTGAAAGGTATGCTCCAGCGCCACTACCTGATGTAGCTCCTGACTGGTCACCCTTATATCGCACTGGCGACTTTAGGAAGCTGTATTTGGGTTAAGTACGTGCAGTAATTTACAGAATACGAAAGAAAACTATTTAGATAATACTTTAATTCATAATGATGGAAACAGCAGTAAAAACAAAATGGAATTTAGACACAGCCCATTCAGAAATTGGGTTTAAGGTAAAACATATGATGATCTCTACCGTAACCGGACATTTTGAAGATTTCAATGCCACGGTTATTGCGGAAACCGATGATTTCAAGAGTGCACAATTCGACTTTACGGCCGTTATCGCAAGCATTAATACCAAGAATGCAGATCGCGACAATCACCTGAAATCAAATGACTTTTTCAATGCCGAAGCGTATCCTGAAATGACATTTACCTCTACCGCTTTTGACGGGGAGAAAATGATAGGGGATTTGACCATTCGGAACACGACCAAAAGCATTGTTTTGGATGTAGAGTTCAATGGAATCGCGGTAGACCCGTACGGACAAACCAAGGCAGGATTTGAAATTACGGGAGCGATCAACAGAAAGGATTTTGGCCTGGCCTGGAGTGCAGTTACAGAGGCGGGTAACGTAGTTGTTGCGGACAACGTAAAGCTGGTTATTGACCTTCAGTTTATACAAGCCTAAAGCAAATGAAAAACGGCAGTCTCAGACTGCCGTTTTTGTTGCAGGGGTGCTATTGATAACACGATTAGGAAATGCGATCTGGATTCCGATTTGTTGTCGTTTTCTTCTTTTTGATATTCATAGCGAACGCTCAGGAAGAAAACAAAAATCAGTTTGATTTTAGACTTCTTCGGCAACAGGATGTTATTTCGATCAATCCCAATGACAAAAAAGCGTGCTATCAAAAGCTGAAACAAACCGACTTGGGGGGTCAAAATACCTTAAGTTTTGGAGGAAGCTACCGCTTCCAAACGGAATCGTTTATAAATGAACAGTTTAGTGCAGATTTAGAAGAATCTGATATCTGGTTTCTTAACCGATTTCAATTCCATTCCCACCTCAAAATTGGAAGGCAATTTGAGTTGTTTGCAGAGCTTAACTCAAGTTTGATCACCAGCAAACAAAACCTGGCCCCCGTGGATAGGGATGAGTTGAGTTTTAACCAGCTGTTTGCGCGATACTACTTTGATCAAAACTGGAATGTGTTGCTTGGTCGGCAAAACATGCGATTGGGAAGCGGGCGTTTGATAGATATTCGCGAAGGACCTAATGTGCGGCTTTCGTTTGATATGGCACAATTGCAGTATCAAAACGAAAAAACCACAATTACGGGTTTTTATGCCGTACCTGTGCGGGTAGAGCAAGGGGTGTTTGACAATAAGGCACTGGATTTTCAGGAATCGGTGGGTGGAGTATATTGGGCACAACAATGGAAGTCAAATGCGGGTACGGATATGTATATCCTTTACAAGGAAGAGGAAGCCAAAACCTGGGATTCGGGGACGGCAAACGATAATCGACTGAGTATTGGTTTACGGCATTTTGGCAGTTGGAAGCAATTGAAATACAATAACGAATTTGTATTTCAGACGGGGAGTTTTGGAGCACAAAATATCAGGGCATGGACCACCTCCTTCAATATTGAGCATCCCGTTCCTTTTTTGGGTCGGAGCAGTAAACTTGGTCTTAAAACCGAAGCCATTAGTGGGGATGCCAGCGATACAGATGGTACCCTAAATACTTTTGATGGCCTTTATCCCAGGGGCGCCTATTTTGGAAGGGTCGCCCGAATAGGGCCTTCGAAT
>JANQHL010000034.1 GCA_028277085.1 Flavobacteriaceae bacterium | reverse complement strand
TGTCTTAATTTCTATCGAGCCAACGACGGGAATTGAACCCGTGACCTCTTCCTTACCAAGGAAACGCTCTACCCCTGAGCTACGTCGGCGTAAAGTGTTCAATCTACAACCCTTCTCAGAAAGGAGGAGATTACCGTTCAAAAAGAACAGCTTCGTCACTCTTAGAGCGGGAGACCGGGGTTTCCCTCGACTTCGCTCGGGATAAACTTCTCACCCGGTAATCCCAGGTTTGTTGTCTATCTTGAGCGGGAGACCGGGTTCGAACCGGCGACATTCAGCTTGGAAGGCTGACGCTCTACCAACTGAGCTACTCCCGCGTTTTATTAAATCAATATTTCAATGAAGCGGAAAGCTTTTGTTAAGAAACCCAAGCGTCTGACGCTCCCCGCCCGAACGTACAGTTCGGTACAGGCGGGTACCAACTGAGCTACTCCCGCAAAAAATTGTTCAATATTTCAAAGCACCTTCACTTTTTCTATTTGCCTGTATCAGCATGTATCAATTGACAAACAACTGTGGGGAGAGCAGGATTCGAACCTGCGAAGGTAAAACCAACAGATTTACAGTCTGTCCTCGTTGGCCGCTTGAGTATCTCCCCTCCTTATTTTTAGCACCTTACGAGCCGGTAGAGGGACTCGAACCCACGACCTGCTGATTACAAATCAGCTGCTCTAGCCAGCTGAGCTATACCGGCTTAACAGCCATTTTTACACAAAAAAAAGCCCGTTATTTCTAACGGACTGCAAATGTATAGATTTATTTGTTTATTCAAAACAAACTCACAAAAAAAAATAATTAGACCTGAGCCCTGGTTTTTTCTTTCTTTTTCACTAATTGCCGCTCCAGAGAATTGCATGCAGTGTCAACTGCTTCTTCAAAAGTTTTACACTGCTTTTTTACGATGAATTTGTTCCTGGGAACATGCACTTTGATTTCCACAATTTTGTTCTCTTTTGCACTTGTATTATCTACTTTTAAATACACATCCGAACTTATTACTTTATCGTAAAAGACTTCCAGTTTATCCATTCGGTTTTGGATAAAACCGAGTAGTTTGCTATCAGCCACAAAATTTACAGATTGTGTGTTTACCTTCATAGAACACGTTTTTGGGTCTGTTGGGTACAGACAGGTTAAACAATACAAAGACTACTGCTCTTTGTTTCTTGGATGGGCGGTAGCATGAACCTCTTTAAGTTTTGCTATACTGTTGTGGGTATACACTTGGGTGGATGCCAAACTAGAATGGCCCAACAACTCTTTTACCGCGTTTAAGTCGGCCCCCCGATTTAATAAATGTGTCGCAAAAGTATGTCGTAACATATGTGGGCTTTTTTTGACCTTTGGGGACACTGAACTAAGATACTTATTTATAACCCGGTAAACAAGAGTTTCGTATATTTTGGCTCCGGATTTTGTTAACAACAAAAACTCAGGATTCATAATAATTTCCAGTTTTTCCCGCTCCAAAAGATATGTGGAAATTGATGCCTTCAGCCCGGGTAATAAAGGAAGTATTCTTTCCTTGTTCCGTTTTCCCAAAACCTTTAAGGTGTTATTCCTAGCGTCAAACGCAACCAATTTCAGATGTACCAGTTCCGCTCTTCGAATTCCGGTAGTATACAAAATTTCAATGATCAGTTTATCCCGTTTTCCCTCAAAATCATCACCGTATTCGATACTATCCAAAACCGCCAACATCTCATCCTCCGAAAAAGGTACCTGGAGTTTCCGCTCTACCTTAAGTGCCTGATGGTTTGAAAATGGTAACGCAGTTATTGTCCCAATTTTCTGTTGAAATCTGTAAAAAGCTTTTACAGAAGAGAGTTTTCTATTAACACTTCTATTGGAAATCCCTTTCTGTACCAGATGTACAATCCAGTTGCGTACGACGGCGTACTTCACCTCCTTGAAGTCAACTATTCCCAATTCTGTTTCACAAAACAGCAGAAATTCTTTGAGGTCTCTTTCGTAAGCAATGACCGTATGCTTGGAATATTTTTTTTCGAAGGTAAGATAGGAAACGAATGCCGGTAAGCTCATACCATAAAGGTATGAAAAGGATAGTATTACCTATTGAAAATAAAAAATCCTGCCGCTGGGGACAGGATTTTTGATATATCGTGAATCAAGAAGGCTAAAGCTCTTCATTATCTCTAAGGTTCTGGATATACTGCGCTTTTTGCACTACTGCCCTTCGCTTAACCGAAGGTTTGGTATACTGCTGTCTCGCACGTAGCTGGCGCATAGTTCCGGTTTTATCAAACTTTCGTTTGAAACGCTTTAGCGCTCTATCTATATTTTCTCCTTCTTTTACAGGTATTATTAACATTGGCTACAACCTCCTTTCTTTTATTTTTGGAGTGCAAATATACAAATGTATTTATAACGGCGATCCTTTTTAAAAAATTTCTCGCTTTGCCTGTACCTGATCTGAAACAGGTCTGTACTCTTTTTTATCTATTATGATTTTTGCAATAATCTCCCGGAGTATTTCAGAAGTACCTCCTCCAATTGGTCCTAATCTACTATCCCTAAGCATTCGCGCCATTGGATACTCTTCTATGTAGCCGTATCCCCCAAGGAATTGTAAACAGCTATATATGACCTCATCAGCCATTTGGGTCGATTTCAATTTGGAAACGGTTGCCTCACGGACAACATATTCCCCTCGGTCCATCTTATGCACAACGGCATAATTATATTGCTTACACATATCCATATCCGCATGCAGGTCTACCAATCTATGGCGTAACGCCTGGTATTGATTGATGGGTTTTCCAAACGTTTCCCTTTCGGACATATATTGCAGCGCATAATCCAGTGCATATTCCGCTCTAGCATGCGCATTTATTCCCATGACCAGACGCTCCAGCGCAAAGGCCTCCATGATAAATCCAAAGCCCATTCCTTCTTCTCCCATTAAATTGGAAGCAGGGACTACGACATTGTCAAAAGCCAGTTCCGCTGTGTCCGATGCCCGCCATCCTAATTTATTAAGCTTACTGGCGGTAACTCCAGGGCGTTTTAGATCCACAATGAAAATGCTTATCCCCTTATTACCTGCAGCGGGATCGGTTTTGGCAGCCAAAATGATGTAATCCCCGTATACTCCATTAGTAATGAAGGTCTTAGATCCATTGATCACATAGTTATCCCCCTGACGGACAGCAGTTGTACGCATACCTGCCACATCACTTCCTCCGAAGGGTTCTGTAACTCCCAGACAACCTATTTTTTCTCCATGAACACTGGGCTCCAGGTATTGCCGTTTTTGCTGATCATTGGCATTCTTATTCAAATGGGTCATGGCGAGGTACACATGTGCCCAAATGGCTGCGGCGAAACCACCGGAATTTATCTTTTGCAGTTCTTCCAGCAGGATAACAGTGTAAAACAAATCGAGTCCCATTCCACCATATTCCTCCGATGTGGCCAAACCAAAATAACCCATATCTGCAAACTTCTTCCAAATAAAGCGCTCAATGGTTCCTGTCTGTTCCCATTTTTCAATATGTGGAACGACTTCCTTTTGTAAAAAATCCTTTAAACTCTCCCTAAAAAGATGATGTTCTTCGCTGAAGTACACACTATTCATACCAACTTGTTTAATATGACAAATATAAGGCTATTCTATCTATTTTGTTCACCGGAAAGCCCTCAACGTTAAACAAATTGTCAAATGACGTATATGTCCCGTTTCCCTCCCTATAATCAACAATGTTATTCGCCAAATCGTAGGAAATATAAACCAAATCTGCTAACTCGTTAACTGAAGCTGTGTTAATATTAATTTTTTCAACATCTGGAGGGTCAAATACTTGAAAAACCTTTAAAGCCCTCTCCACTACAAGAGGTTCCAGCCCATAAACATCATAAAGCTGCTCATTCACCAGAAAGCCTCCTAATCTATCCCTAAATTTTACAATTCGCGTTGAAAGGACTTGTCCGATACCATTAATACTCGCTAAATCCGAAGCTGTTGCGGTATTCAGGTCCCTAACCGCTACATCCCCGTCAGCCCCATTATTTTTTTTGTTCTTATCCTTGAAAGAAGCTCTTTTGGTTTCAGAATTGCCCCATTCCGGAAACCGAAAGAACGGGGAAATCTGCTGTAATAGAGCATCTGAAACCTGGGTTACCCTCTGGAATTCCTGCACCGACCTTACATAGCGGTCTTCCTTCCTAAACGAGTGTAACCGATCTATTTCCTCCGGGGACATCCCCAAAACATACCCCTTGAAATCGGAAATAAAATTGGGATTAAAAGGTTTGAGTTGTCTTTTTTCTTCTTTCTTGGACGCCAATTTCAGGCTATCGAATTGCCGTTGTAATTGCTTGTCTACGGTAAAAGAGGAATTACCGGTTGATTCAGAATTCCATCGTAATAGGGCGTAACTCACCAGCAATACCACAATGACCAACAACAAAAAGAAAATCCCACTTCGTTGCTGTTTGGTATACTCGAAGTGGGATCTAAACCATTTCATTTATCAAAGCCTAAGCCTTTCCTTTGACAAATTCTTTAATGTCCAACAGGTATTTATTCATCTCTTCCCTAACTCTTGGAAAGAGGATAAGCAATCCAACCATGTTAGGAAAAACCAATGCCAAAATCATAGCATCAGAGAATTTTATCACCGCATCCAGGGTGGCACCGGCACCAATAATAACAAACAACAAAAACAGTACTTTGTACACGATATCAGCAGTCTTGCCTCTTCCGAAGAGATATTTCCAAGATTGCAGCCCGTAATATGACCAGGAGATCATTGTTGAAAAAGCGAAAAGAACTATTGCAATTGTCAGTACATATCTAAATCCCGGAATTACCGAATCATAGGCCATGGATGTCAAATCCACCCCACCAACATAGGTTCCGCTCTCATTCAAAAGAACGGTACTTCCTACGCCATTGCCATAATCGAAAGCTCCGGCATCCATATTAAAGAAGATAATTACCAGAGCGGTCATGGTACATATTACCACCGTATCGATAAACGGCTCCAACAGGGCTACCACTCCTTCGCTAGCCGGATATTTAGTTTTTACCGCGGAATGCGCTATGGCCGCCGATCCTGCTCCTGCTTCATTTGAGAATGCTGCACGTTGGAAGCCCACAATAATAACCCCAAGAATTCCTCCCAAGCCAGCCTGGGGACTGAAAGCCCCGGAAAAGATCATTCCGAAGGCATCTCCTATGAACTCTATGTTGGCAAAAATGATAATTAAAGAAGCGATAACATATACCACCGCCATAAATGGCACTATTTTCTCCGTTACGCTCGCAATCTTTTTGATACCGCCAATGATCACGATACCCACCAAAAAAGCCAGGATAATACCAAGAATAACCCCGGTAGCACCTCCTTGTAAATTAAGCATGGTACTCAATTGTACTGCCGCTTGATTGGATTGAAAGGCGTTACCTCCTCCAAAGGATGCCCCCACACATAAGACAGCAAAAATGACCGCCAATACTTTCCCTAATCCTTTGAGGCCTTTTTCCGAAAGCCCTTTGGATAAATAATACATGGGTCCACCGTACACCGTTCCATCCGGGCCAACATCGCGATATTTAACCCCCAACGTACACTCCACAAACTTGGTTGACATCCCTATCAAACCGCAAACAATCATCCAAAAGGTAGCGCCAGGGCCCCCGATAGCAATAGCCACCGCAACTCCAGCGATGTTTCCTAGCCCTACAGTTCCGGAAACTGCGGTAGCCAACGCCTGGAAATGACTTACTTCTCCTTCCTTGCTTTCATCTTTAATGGTATGCAGTAAATCCCCGTCCACCACGTTTAGCTCTGTCTGTTCCACACTGTGGTGATCTAAATCATCATATTTACCTCTAACCGTATTGATGGCCAACGGAAACCTCGAAATATTGGGAAACTTAAATGCAATCGTAAAGAAAGTAGCGCCAAAGATCAATAAAATCAAAACTATCGGTAAGTTGTACTCTCCAACAGGAATAGGTGTTAAAATGAAGCTTTCCCACCATACCGCAAAAGGCATAAAAGCGTCATTTACCCTTTCGTCCAACCCTTTTTCCGACGTTTCTTGAGCAAAGGAAAGCATAGGGATCAGGAAAGAAAATAGCGCAGTGCATCTAACTTTCATACTTGGTTTATTTGGAATGTTAAGTTATCGTTAGCGGGCAATATCCTAAAAAATTTCAACCCGGTCAAATTTTACCGGTATTTAAGTGTTCGATATGGAACATCTCATTTAGTTTTCTTATCTGTTCCGGTCGGCCTAATACTATGACCTTCCCCTTTGGTTCCAGTTCCATATCTGCTTCAGGGTTGATAGTATATTTTCCGGCGGGATCTATGTAGCCTATTATGGTACATCCGGTCTTTCTGCGTAAATCCAAATCCCGAATTGAATGAAAACTTGGTGCCTCGTTGAAATCAGCTATTTCCACTTCCTCAAGATTAGTAGTGTCTCCCCCCTCCATGGAAAGTTGATCCATAAAGGTGATCAAATCCGGCATAACAACCAAGGAAGCCATATGGTCTCCTCCTATTTTATCTGGCATAATTACCTTGTTTGCCCCGGCGAACTCTAATTTTTTGATTGAAGTTGCCTGAGAGGCCCTACTTATGATAAAAAGATCTTTGTTCAACTGCCGGGCAGAAAGTACCACAAAAAGATTGAGTGCATCATCGGGCAAAGCGGTAACCAGGTACTGTGCTTTTTTTAATCCTGCTTCCAAGAGTACTTCATCGTCATTGATATCCCCTTCCACAAACAATACCTCATTTTCATTTGCCTGGATGATTTCTTTGTCTTTTTCAATTACAACAAATGGTTTTTGGTAGGCCCGCAACCGCTCCGCAGCTTGTTGTCCATTACGACCGAACCCGCAAAGCACTACATGGTTTTCCAAATTTTTAATCGTATTTCTCACCCTTTTCTTTTTTAGCGTTTGTAACGTATTCCTGCTCAAGACATATTCCGAAACCACAGAGATTGCAAAACCAAAAATAAAAACACTGCTAACAATTAGGACTATGGTAAATACCTGAGCATCCGCATCCAACGGTCTGACTTCTGAAAATCCCACAGTGGTAACCGTAATTATGGTCATGTACACCGCTTCTACCCAAGTGTAGTTAGCAATATACCGATAACCTACTACTCCAAAAAAGAACACCACTACCATCAAGGATAGGGCCAATGCGATCTTGGAGCGGAAAAACTTTATCATAAGTTATAAATCAAAAACTGAGGTTCGTTTTGTGTAGACAAGATCCTTGATTCTCAACCAGAAAGCAATGAACAAATAGAGCGCAAAACCAAAACCAAGGGTCACAAAGGTTAAATATATAAATGTAGTGCGCACCACACGAGCGCGAATACCCAAACGTTCTGCTATTCGTCTGCACACCTCGAAACCGCGCTTCTGAAAATAGTACAACAAATTATAAAACCAGCGCATGGTTAAATTTAGAGATTTCTACCTAATAAAAAAGTTCCTACTGAACATTGCAAACACCTCTGCTTTGTACAATAATGGGCATGTAAATGCAACTTGGCCTGACTTTGCAAAGCACAATTGGTTTCCCAGCCCAGTTTTTGAAATTTATCCAGAATAGTGTTGCGCTCATCCGGGAGCTCACGCATGGTAGCAACAATGGTCTCCCTCATATCTTTTCCCACTTTTTTGCCATAGCAGAACTTCAAAGGAACCAACGTATTACTAATAATTAAATCGATAAACTTTTTGTTCAATTTCTTTTTGACGCCTTTTGATGCTTTTCCAAATACATAATGACTGTCCCAATACGCCCCTGCCGCCACCTGGAAGGTATCGTAGTACGTATTTCTGTCTTTTGCGTTGATAATTTTTTGAAAAAGCCCATGTTGTTTGGAATATAGCTGTGCTAGTTGCGCTAACCGAATAGTAGGAAAGTTATGGGGTCGTAAGCCATAAAACTTTGGCCTTTCCAACAGCTTCAAAGCATTTAAATCAAACTTTTTGCACAAAAACTCAAATTCATTTTGAAGTTGTGAACGATAAATATCCTCTTCCTCTCCCTTTTTAAGCAACCCAACACTCCCTAACAAAAGCGCCTCCAGTTGCAAAGGATTATGTTGTATTTTTCTAATTATCGAAAAGTCAAGGGCCAATGCTGCTTTCAGGAAAACGGGTCCATTGGTGTTGAGCCCAAAATTTTTCATCAGGAGACAAAACAACACTTTTTCCCAATCGTTCTTTGAAGTCCGCAATAGCTCGAAAACAAGTTTTGATTTTTCCTCCAGGCGTTCGAAGAAAAGGCGCTCTTCCCAATGGTTTAATACAAAGGCATCCACGGTCTCCAAATCATTTTCACAATTGATGAATTGCTTTCCAAAATGGTTGAAAAGGGACTGATAGTCATTTAGCAGGTCGGCACTCACAAAGTGTCTTAACTCCACAGTGGGAATTTCAGATCCATCCTTTCTAAAAACAGGAGTATCTTCTTCCCAAACTACATGGAGCAACACATTGTTATAATTTTCATCCTGCTCATGCCCGTGGGCATACCAGTCGGAAGATCTTAAATGCATTTCCACGTTTCCCGCCCATCGCTGTCCATTAATTTCCAACAAGGAATTGAAAAAGTCCGGTCCTTCAAGGGTGTTATGCATTCCAGATTTAACTATTGTTACCTGCTCCCCTTTTGTAGTAAAAATGCCTTTATTGGGAAGTTTATGCGTTTTCCAGATAAAATGAAGAAAATTTTCGCTCATATAGCGAAAATAGTAATTTGATCACCATTTGCCCGCATAGGTCAGATCATCACCCGAAGTATACTTCAGGTAGGCATGCTGAATACGATTTATTTGCCGAATATGATGGTAATCGTGTGCCAACCAATTGATCAAAAACTTTTTTGCGCTTCGCGGTCCCATATCGGGATGATCAACTGTTTGTTCCCATTTTGGGTCTTGTAAGGAATTTAGCCATGCTACAGATTCCCTTCTTTCTACTAGAAATTGCTGTAAAACGGATTCGAAATCCTGATCCATATAGTTTCGCTCCTTTGGCCAAGACTCCGGCCTGATCGGTTTAAGGGGTTGACCGGGACGGGAGAGTACATGCTCCACCCTCGCCCTGAAATCTTCGATCTCCTCATCCAGTAAATGGCATACCACCTCAAGCAAGCACCACGTTTTCGGATCCGGTTTAAAGGTGTACTGCTCCTGTGTAGCAGACTGCAATAGATGGCGAAAAACTTCCTGATTATGTTTCAGTTCGGCAATTATGGAAAGCGCTTCCATCTTATTCTGCTACTTCCCCTTCCCAATCCATGAATCCACCTTCCAAATTGTAGGCGTTTTCAATTCCTATACTGTTCAGTATCGCACAGGCCTGTCCACTTCTATTTCCTGAACGACAATACACATAGTAGTTTTTGGACTTGTCTAGTTTTTCAATTTCATCCATAAATCCTTGTCCCAAATAAATATCAATGTTGGTGGCCCCCGGGATGTATCCCTCTTCCACTTCTTCCGGGGTCCGTACATCAAGGATAAAGGCATTTGCATCGTTTTGTAGCTGCTCTGCCCATTCTTCCTGGCTTAAATCCATAGGTTGTATCAGTTTTAGTTTGGTAAAAACAAAAGTCCGAAGCAATGCCCCGGACCTAAAACTACGTAATTTTCGTATTATACTTTTATTGAGCATCCAATGGCCCGGGTTGTGGTAATCTCTATTTCTTGTCCTGCTAACATAGCATCTACGGCATTCTCCACGTATTTATCCTCCACTTGGGATGCATCCTGGTAATTATCGTCAATAGCTCCGATGTAGCGTACCTGGTTGCCCTTTTCTGTTTTTTCCAAAAGAAAAACGTGAGGAGTTCTGGTGGCCCCATATTGGGGATACACCTTCTGGCCATCATCAAATAAGTAGGGAAACGTAAACCCCTTTTCCTTGGCACGTTCTTTCATTGCCTCAAAACTATCTCCGGATTTTACAGCCGGGTTATTAGGATTAATGGCAATCACCGGAACCCCTTTTGACTTGTATTTTTCATTCAAAGCAATGATCCTGTCCTCATATGCAACAGCATATGGGCAAGTATTACAGGTAAAAATGACCAAAAACCCTTTTGCAGTTTCAAAATCTGAGAGGGAGACCATTTCGCCATCGATATTTTTCAAGGAAAAATCAGTGGCGTAATCGCCTATGGCATAACCATCGGCTTCAAGCGAATTGTAAGTAAAGGCCGCCATTAAAAATATCGCGGCCATAAACCCAAAAATCTTTAGTGTTTTCATAATAGTTAATTAATGAATTTGTCGAGTTCCTCGTTTAGCTGTTCATATGTCATGGATTGCTCGAAAAATGAACGCCCACTCTTATTGTATATTAAGGTAGCTGGAATTCCACCTCCCCAATTCTGATTTACCTTAGGAATCCACTCATTCATCTTTGGATCATCCAAAATGACCACTTCTCCCTGCAAATCATTTTTTTCCACAAAGGGACCCAGCCGTTTCTCCCACATTGAAGGCATATCAAGACTCACCAAAATGAGCGCTACTTTGTTGTCTTTTTGTTCAGCAAATGTCCTTTCAAAATTGGGCAACTCTTCTATGCATGGCTTGCACCATGTGGCCCAAAAGTTTACAATGTATGTCGAATCATTTTTTTTGTTCAATAAGGAAGTCATTCCGTCAAAATCATAGATAGGGAAATTAACATTTGGGGACGTCTTCGCTTCGGAAGCTTCCACTAGCGCAACATCTGATACCTCCGTCGACTTTTTAGTGTTGTGATCCCCACAACTGCTTAACATAAAAACTCCTACTACGAATGCTAAACAAAAACGCATCATTATTTTTCTTTAAACCGCTTAAAATTAGTTAATGGACCGCCCCCCTTTAGTCTTTTAACAAAAATTTATACCTCCTTTAGGAAAAGGTTTAGAGCAGAAAAATATACATTTGTATATACAATTGTTGTAACTACATGAATGTTGAAGAGGTCATAAAAACTTCCAGCGCCATTCCACTTGGGAAGCGAACTATTATCCATATGCAGTTGGTCCGCAACAAGATGGACGATGAACTGACCAATGCGCTAAAACCCTATGAAGTGTCCTTACAACAATTTAACGTTTTGCGCATACTAAGAGGTCAAAAAGGCAAACCTGCTAATCTCTCTACCCTAAATGAGCGGATGGTTTCAAAAATGAGCAATACCACCCGTCTGGTAGATAAACTCTTAGCGAAAGACTATGTAAGACGAGAGGTCTGTGCTGCAAATCGTAGAAAGATCGAGATCTACATTACCCCAAAAGGTAATGCTGCATTAGAAAAAATGGATGCGGCTATTTTAAAAGTAGAGAAAGCGATTTTACAACATTTTACTAAAACTGAATTAATACAATTAAATACCCTTTTAGATAAATTTTGATCATGAACACCATTTTAGAGACAAGAACCTGGCGATATGCCACAAAAAAATTTGATCCTACTAAAGAAGTGAGTGAAGCAGATTTGCAATTACTATTGGAGGCCACTCGCTTAAGCGCTTCTTCTTATGGATTACAGCCCTATCATATTTATGTGATTACGGACAAAGCATTGAAAGCCAAATTACGACCTGCTTCCTGGAATCAATCCCAAATTGAGGATGCCTCTCACATTCTTGTGTTTGCTAATGCAAGTGATTTTGGGGCAGAATTGGTGGACGGTTATTTGGAAAATGTTTCTGAAACCCGAAACGTCCCTGCTGAAGGTTTAAAGGGGTATGGCGATTTTATGAAAGCCAAGCTGTTAGAATTGCCTTCAGAAAGTAAAAGCACCTGGACTGCTAAGCAGGCCTATATCGCTTTCGGCAATCTTATGCAGGCTGCAGCTGAGCTAAAAATAGATACTTGTCCTATGGAGGGTTTTGAGCCAGAACAGTACAATGAGATTTTAGGGCTTACGGAAAAGAATCAGAATGCCGCCGTAGTACTTGCTATAGGATATCGATCGGAATCCGATGAAACACAGCACTATGCTAAAGTCCGGAAATCAAAAGAGGAATTATTCACATTACTATAAATCTAAAAACAGAAATTAATTTTAAAAATCATGAAAACAACCCTATTAAGTTTAGCATTGACCTTAGCCTTTGGAGTTTTTGCTATAGCCAATCCAATTGAAGAGGAGAAAAAAGAGGTGAACGCGGAGAAAAGTACCGTCACCTGGAAAGCCTACAAAGTAACAGGTTCCCATACCGGAACGGTAACATTACAATCCGGAGCATTGACGTTCGATGGTGACAAATTAACCGGTGGCGAGTTCACAGTAAACATGACAACTATTAATACTACGGATCTGGAGGGTGATTATAAAAACAAGTTAGACGGACATTTAAAGTCTGCGGACTTCTTTGGTGTGGAAAATCATCCTTCAGCTAGTTTGGTATTTACCAATGTTACGGCCTCTGGCAAAAACTCTTACAAAGTAACCGGAGATCTTACCATTAAAGGAATTACTAAACCGGTTACTTTCGATGTTTCTATTTACGGAAGCAAAGCAACTGCTACTTTAAAAGTAGATAGAGCCGAATACGATGTCCGCTATGGTTCCGGAAGCTTTTTTGATAACCTGGGGGATAAAACCATTTATGACGAATTTGATTTGGTGGTTGATCTGGAATTCTAGATCAGGTACCGTGGTTTAGTGTTTGAAAACCCGCACAGCATGCTGTGCGGGTTTTTTAAACCAAAAAATAAGTTCATTTACTCAAGACTTTGCATCTAAGTAAGAATTCAAGTTTCCCAAAGCATTGTCCCAAAACTTTTCATAGAAACTCACCCAATGATTCACCTGCTTTAAGGGATTGGCATTTGCCTTGCAATACCGTTCCCGACCTTTGCTCTCAATTTCCACAAGACCCACTTCCTCCAATGTTTTTAAGTGTTTGGTTACTCCTTGCCTGGAGATTTCAAACTGATTGGAAATATGGGTGATCGGTAGAGCCGTTGCAGCTAAGATCAATGCATGAAAAATCTCACGTCGTGTTGGGTCCGCAATAGCCTTAAGGACCCCTGTGACACTATCCTGCATGGACTTCAGCGTTTAAGAATTTAGTAAGCTCAGTCACACAATTGTCCCAACCGCCATCAAAGCTGTTAAACATGTTAACGGCAGTATCCCCTTCGTAACCAGATATTCCGGAATGTTCCAAATACAGTTTTGTCTTCCCCCCTACCTCTTCCAAAGACCATTTCACCGTTGTAATGGTATCTGTGTTTTGCACTACCCAGGTGTAAATCAACGTATAGGGGTTTGCTTCTTTTACCTCTCCGGTAATTTGAGTACAATTTTCACCTTCAGAGAAAAAGGTGTAACGGTATCCTTTCTCTGCTTTAAAATCTGCCTTAATAAACCAGGAGGAGATTTCCGCTTCATTGGAAATTGCCTTCCACACTTTATCAATCGAATGATTGAAAATTTGTTCTTTTAAAATAACGTCTTTCATAACTGTTCGTTTTAAGATTAATACGCAACTAATTGGTTGCTAAAATACGATTCTTTTTTATTTATGCAACTAAACGGTTGCTTTTTTTATTCTTAAGACTGATATTGGATTTTTCATTTGTCAATTTCAAATTCATTTTTATATTTACACCAATGAAAGGAATGAATAACAACTGGTGGTGGAAAAACTTGCGTCAATGATCGTGAGCTAGTCCCTGCTATAACAATATTTGAGGCTTGTCATCACGACAAGCCTTAATTTTTTGAATCCATTTGAAATGAAATTCAAGCTTAAAACCAATTACAAACAAATCCTTGCCGACACCATTACCCCGGTAAGCGTGTACTTGAAGATTCGGGATCGATTTCCAAATAGTATTTTATTGGAAAGTAGTGACTATCATGCCAATGATAATAGCTTCTCTTACATCTGTTGCAATGCGCTGGCTTCTATCAAAGTTGAAAATGAGGAAATCCTGACCTCTTATCCTGATGGAAAACAAACCCGGGAAAAGATCACAGCCGACACCGATCTGCCCGCTGTTTTGGATGAATTTGCAAGGACTTTTGAGGCGCAGGAACTCAATTTTAAGTTTGCGACCAACGGGCTGTTCGGTTATATGGCGTATGATGCCGTACGTTATTTTGAAGCCATAGCCATTGAGAAGAAGGAAAACTCCGTGGCTATTCCTGATGTTTTCTACGCGGTGTATCAAAACATAATTGCGATCAACCATTTTAAGAATGAAGCGTATATTTTTTGCCATTCCCTAGATGGCAAAGACAATATAGAGACAATTGCTCAACTCCTAAATGTGCGCAATTTTGCCACCTATACCTTTAATCGTGAAGGAGAGTTATCCTCAAACCTGGAAGATGCAGATTATCGCGAACAAGTAAAGTTTGCCAAGAAACATTGCCATAGAGGTGATGTTTTTCAACTGGTACTGTCGAGAAGGTTTTCCCAGAATTTTAAAGGCGATGAGTTTAATGTCTACCGGGCGTTGCGATCTATAAACCCTTCGCCTTACTTGTTCTTCTTTGACTATGGCAACTTTAAAATATTCGGAAGTTCTCCGGAGGCCCAATTGGTTGTAAAGGAGGGTAAGGCCGAAATACATCCCATAGCCGGCACCTATAAGCGAACGGGAAACGATGAAAAAGATGCTGAATTGGCCAAAGCATTAGCCGCAGATGACAAAGAAAATAGCGAACACGTAATGCTGGTGGATTTGGCCCGAAACGATCTGAGCAGAAATGGCAATGCCGTAAATGTGGAAACCTATAGAGAAGTGCAGTACTTTTCCCATGTTATCCACCTGGTATCTAAAGTAACCGGAATTAAAAAACCCGATACCTCCACCTTAAAAATTGTGGCAGATACCTTTCCAGCAGGTACTCTAAGTGGTGCTCCTAAACATCGGGCAATGCAGCTTATTGAAAAATACGAGACAACAAATAGGGGCTACTATGGTGGTGCCATAGGATTTATGGATTTCAAGGGAAATTTTAACCATGCCATTATGATCCGTACTTTTTTAAGCGAAAACCATACGCTTCATTTTCAGGCTGGGGCCGGCTTAGTGGCAGCATCTGATCCCGAAACCGAATTACAGGAAACTTACAATAAACTTGGGGCTCTAAATAACGCCCTTGAAATTGCCGAAACGATCTAGCTATGAAAAAGGTATTGATGATAGACAATTACGACAGTTTCACCTACAACCTGGTGCACTACCTGGAAGAACTGGGTTGCGAAGTAATTGTAAAACGAAATGATCAACTTACCCTTGAGGAAGTAGCGCCTTTTGAATACATTGTCTTATCTCCGGGCCCAGGAATTCCAGAAGAAGCCGGACTCCTGAAGGCCATTGTTGACACCTATGGTCCCACAAAACGCATTTTTGGTGTGTGTCTTGGGGTACAAGCTATTGGTGAGGTATATGGAGGTACTTTGATCAACCTCGATGAGGTATATCACGGAATTGCCACCACGGTTCACATTACAGGACAGGATTACATTTTTGACGGTATTCCTGAAGAGATCGAAGTAGGCCGCTATCATTCCTGGGTTGTCGACGATAACTTACCGGAAGTACTGGAAGCTACCTCCTATGACAGCAGCCAACAGCTCATGTCTTTGAAACATAAAACGTACGATGTACGAGGAGTGCAGTTTCACCCCGAGTCCATATTAACCCCTTATGGAAAAAAAATACTGGAAAACTGGCTCAACAAGTCCTAGACTTAACCAATGAAATAGGAGCGCAGAAAAATAGAATTAAAATGTATTAAGAGTATAAAAAGCAAGTACAGTGTAGAAAGAAAGTGTGAGTGGAATTCGCTTTTCAGCAGAATAGATGAGAAAAGCTTCGAAAGACAGGAGTGTAACGACGCGAAGTTTTCGAATCGGTTTTTCTGTTTGCAGAAAAAATTCCTCTGAAAAGACGTCCTTTTTAGGTTCTTTTTTGGACGAGCAAAAAAGAACACAAGAAAATAGATTCCCTTCACACCTCGGTTTTGCTTAGTGACCTTAGGTATGACAAAAAATAAAGAATGAAAGAAACATTAAACAGGCTTATCAATCACGAAATCCTTTCCAAGGAAGATGCCAAGCAGATCCTGATCAACATTGCGAAGGGAGAATACAATACCAGTCAGATAGCGGCATTTCTTACCGTGTATATGATGCGGAGCATCACAATTGAGGAATTGGAGGGCTTCCGGGACGCTTTATTGGAGCTTTGCCTGGCGGTGGATTTAAGTAGCTATAACCCTATTGATCTTTGTGGTACTGGCGGAGATGGTAAGGACACTTTCAACATTTCTACCTTAGCCTCCTTTGTTACGGCTGGTGCGGGAATAAAGGTTACCAAACATGGGAACTATGGGGTATCATCAAAATGTGGCAGTAGCAATGTTATGGAGTTCTTAGGGATTAAATTCAGTAACAATCCCGATTTTTTGGAGAGATCCATCGAGGAATGCGGAATTTGCGTATTGCATGCCCCACTTTTCCATCCGGCTATGAAAAATGTGGCCCCTATACGCAAGGAGCTTGCGGTAAAGACCTTTTTTAATATGTTGGGGCCTATGGTTAACCCGGCCTTTCCCACCAATCAAATGGTAGGAGTGTTTAATTTGGAACTGGCACGTATGTACGGCTACCTATACCAGAATACGAGCAAAAATTTTACCGTGATCCACGCTTTGGACGGCTATGACGAAATAAGCCTTACCGGAGCTACCAAAACCATTTCCAATGGATCCGAAGGGATGCTAAATCCTGCAGATTTTGGCGTAGATCAGATTTCCCCCGAAGCCATTGTTGGTGGGGAAGATATTGCGGAATCTGCTCAAATCTTTCTCAATATTTTACAAGGGAAAGGCACAACTGCTCAAAACAACGTGGTTTGTGCCAATGCCGGAATGGCCATCGCAACAGTAAACGGAATCACTCCAAAAGCCGGTTTTGAAAAGGCCCAGGAGTCCTTACTGAACGGAGAAGGATTAAAAGCATTGAAAAAATTACAGCAATTGAGTGCGGCATGAATATCCTTGATCACATAATTGCTGATAAAAAGGTGGAAGTAGCCTTAAAAAAAGCGGTAATTCCAGCTGCTCAGTTAGAGCAGTCTGTATTGTTTAACAGGGAATGTGCTTCTTTAGCTACCGCTTTAAAAAACAGCACTACAGGAATTATTGCCGAACACAAAAGGCGGTCTCCCTCCAAAGGTACCATTCATCAAAATACCAACGTTGCCCAGGTAGCCAAAGGCTATCAAAAAGCGGGTGCTTCCGGAATGAGCGTACTTACCGATATTAAATATTTTGGTGGGTCCCTGGAAGATTTGCTATTGGCCCGATCGGTGGTGACCATGCCTTTGCTTAGAAAAGAATTTATTATTGACGAATATCAGGTCCTGGAAGCCAAAGCTTATGGTGCGGATGTCATCTTACTTATAGCTACCGTGTTGACGCAATCGCAAATTAAAAATTTGTCCGAAATGGCGAAAAGTTTGGGGATGGAGGTATTGCTGGAAGTGCATAACCAAAAAGAATTGGAGAAATCCCTGATGCCCAGTTTGGACATGTTGGGGGTTAATAATAGAAACTTAAAAACCTTTGAAGTACGCCTGGAGACCAGTAAAACGCTAGCGGACGAAATCCCGGAAAGTTTCGTAAAGGTTTCCGAAAGTGGAATTAGTTCCATAGAGGCTATTAATGAACTCAAGACCTTCGGATATCAAGGGTTCTTGATTGGGGAAAACTTTATGAAAACCAATACTCCTGCAAAAAGCGCAGCGGAGTTTATTGCCAAGTTAAAACTATGAAACTTAAGGTCTGCGGCATGAAATACAATCCCGAGGAAGTGGCTGCGCTGCAACCGGACTACCTTGGTTTTATATTTTGGGAACCTTCTCCCCGCGTTTTTACGGGCGAGTTACCTTCGCTACCCCCCTATATCAAAAAGGTAGGGGTATTTGTTGATGCAAGGCTTGAAGAGGTACTACTGAAAGTGCAAACGTATCATTTGGACGCCGTACAGCTACATGGCAAAGAACCACCGGAATATTGTGAAGCCTTGCGAGATCGTTTTCAGGGGAATTCCGGTAAAAGCAGAAAAATGGAGCATCCCTTAAAAAACGATCGCATTGAGATCATCAAAGCGTTTTCTATCCGGGAGGAGTTTGATTTTTCCGTGCTACTCCCCTACGAAACTGTTTGCGATTATTTCCTTTTTGACAGCAAAGGGAAATTGCCTGGAGGAAATGGCTACGCCTTTAACTGGGAGGTGCTAAAGGAATATCCCTCTACCAAACCTTATTTTTTAAGTGGTGGCATAGGCCTGGAAAACCAAACAGGGATAGCGGCCTTCTTGCGTAGCCCAAAATCGGAATATTGTTATGCCATAGACATAAACAGCAGGTTCGAAGAGCAACCTGGACTAAAGAATATTGAAAAACTAAAAACGTTCAAAAAATTGCTAGAACATGAGTTATCACGCTAATGAAAGAGGCTATTACGGGGAATTTGGCGGTGCTTACATTCCGGAAATGCTGTATCCCAATTGCGAGGAATTGCGGCAGAATTATATCCGGATCATGGAGGAACCCGCATTTCAGGAAGAATTTCAACAACTGTTGAAAGACTATGTAGGACGACCTACCCCACTCTATTTTGCAGAACGCCTATCCGAAAAGTACAATACTAAAATCTACCTGAAACGGGAAGACCTCTGCCATACCGGGGCCCATAAGGTAAACAATACCATAGGTCAGATCTTGATGGCTAAAAAGCTGGGAAAAAACCGGATCATTGCCGAAACCGGTGCCGGTCAGCATGGAGTGGCTACTGCCACAGTTTGTGCATTAATGGGTATTGAATGTGTCGTGTACATGGGTGAAATTGATATTGCGAGACAGGCGCCCAACGTAGCCCGGATGAAAATGTTAGGTGCAGAGGTCCGTGCTGCAAAATCCGGTAGCCGTACGTTAAAAGATGCTACCAACGAAGCTATTCGGGATTGGATCAACAATCCAGTAAATACCCATTACATTATAGGCTCGGTGGTAGGGCCGCATCCCTATCCGGATATGGTTGCACGATTTCAATCGGTGATCTCGGAAGAGGTAAAGTCGCAGTTACAAGAAAAAGAGGGCCGGAAGAATCCGGATTATGTGGTGGCTTGTGTAGGCGGAGGTAGTAACGCCGCTGGTATTTATTACCATTATTTAGATACTCCGGAGGTAGGCATCATAGCTGTAGAAGCTGCAGGTAAAGGAATCCATTCCGGGGAAAGTGCCGCCACTTCTGCTTTAGGTAAAGTAGGTATTATTCACGGTAGTAAAACCCTGTTAATGCAGACCGGGGACGGTCAGATTACAGAACCCTATTCTATCTCGGCCGGACTGGATTATCCTGGGGTTGGCCCTATGCACGCACATCTGTTTAGAAGTGGTCGGGGAGAGTTTTTATCGATCACAGATGATGAAGCCATGACTGCAGGGCTGGAGCTTTCACAAATGGAAGGGATCATTCCCGCCATCGAAACCAGCCATGCCTTTGCCATATTTGACTATAAGAAATTCGAAAAGGATAATGTGGTCGTTGTTAACCTATCAGGAAGAGGCGATAAGGATTTGCAAACCTATATTGATTACTTCAAATTATGAATCGGATCAAACAAAAACTCCAGGAAGACCATAAACTGCTATCAATCTATTTTACAGCAGGTTATCCAAGTCTGGACGACACGGTTCCGATCATTGAAGCGCTAGAGCATGCTGGAGTGGATATGATTGAAATTGGATTGCCCTTTAGTGACCCGTTGGCAGATGGCCCTACCATACAAGAAAGCTCAACGGCTGCATTACAAAATGGCATGACCACAGCCCTTCTTTTTGAGCAATTAAAAGATATTCGTGAGAAGGTGACCCTTCCGTTGATCATTATGGGGTATTTTAACCCGGTACTGCAATATGGCGTAGAAGCGTTTTGTAAAAAATGTCAGAAGATTGGTATAGATGGCCTAATACTACCGGATCTACCCTTTGATGTCTACCAGGAAGAATACGAAGTGATCTTTGAAAAATATGGCCTTTTGAACACCTTTCTGATTACGCCACAGACCAGTGATGCACGTATCCGGAAAATTGACAACGCTAGCGATGGGTTTATTTACATGGTAAGCTCGGCAAGCACAACAGGCGCTAAAAGTGGTTTTGGCACTGCTCAGCAGGGGTACTTTGATCGCATAGCTTCCCTCAAACTAAAAAACCCTCAGATCATTGGGTTTGGCATTAGCAATGCTGCTACTTTTCAAGCTGCAACTGCTAAAGCAAAAGGTGCCATTATTGGTTCGGCTTTTATTAAACATCTTACCCAAAATGGGACCGCTACTATCACCGAATTTGTCAAGGGAATTCGTTAATTTGGCGATCATCCTATCAAATCAAAACCATGAAGAAAAAATTGCTTTTCGGCCTACTTTTCTGCTCGTACGTTCTGTATCCTCAAGACTCCACCGCCATCAAATCCCAGGTGGCAGAAGCCATTCAGGATTTACGAGAATTTGTAGCCTTACCTAATGATGCTCTTAACCCGGATGACATTGACGATAACATTATTTGGTTGCGAAAGCAGTTCAACGCCAGAGGGTTCAACACCACAGAACTGGAAACGGAAAATCTTCCGCTCCTTTTTGCGGCCTTACCTATGGACGATGCCAAACCGACAATGTTATTGTATATGCATATGGATGGGCAATCGGTAGACCCCAGCAAATGGGACCAACCTAATCCTTATCAGACGGTGCTCAAAAAACCCGCTGGAGAGGCATTTAAAACGATTCCTTTTGACACCCTTGATGTAGATATCAACTATGATTGGCGGCTGTTTGGGCGGTCCACTTCAGATGATAAAGGGCCAATTATTATGTTTCTGAATGCCATTGATCTGTTAAAAAAGGAAGGAAAGGAACTCAGTGTTAACATCAAGGTCATTCTGGATGGGGAAGAAGAAAGAGGCAGTAAACCCTTACCAAAAGCGGTAAAGGAATACAGGGAGTTGCTGGAGGCCGATTTTCTATTGATCGCAGACGGCCCTTCACATCCTTCTGCCCTTCCTACTATAGTATACGGTTGCCGCGGCATCACTACTCTTTCCATAACCGCGTATGGCCCGGCAAGTCCACAACATAGTGGGCATTATGGGAACTATGCCCCTAATCCGGGTTTTCACCTGGCGCGCCTATTGGCTTCAATGAAGGATGCACAAGGCAAGGTGGTTATCCCCGGATATTACGATGGGATAACCCTTGACGAGAAGGTGGTAACAACGCTTACCAAAGTACCCGATGACGAGCAAGACATTGCAGCCAAATTGCAGTTCAAAACTGCGGAAAAAGTAGGCGGGTTTTACCAGGAGTCACTGCAATACCCCAGTTTGAACATCCGGGGATTAGGCTCAGGATGGATTGGAGATCAAGCTCGTACCATCGTTCCGGCAAGCGCTACCGCCGAGTTGGACCTCCGTTTGGTTCCTGAAACCGACGGTAACCGGCTCAAAAAGTTGGTGAAAGAGCATATAGCTAAACAGGGATTCCATGTTTTAGATCATCCCCCAACAAAAGAAGAACGTTTAACGCATGACAACATCGTTACTATCACAGAGGGCACTGTTACACCAGCCTTCCGAACCGATCTTGACAATCCCTACGGCCAATTCCTGGTGAAAACGCTGACGGACACTTTTGAACAGGAGGTTGTTCAGATTCGGATTATGGGGGGCACTGTTCCAATAGCGCCGTTTATTAATGAATTACAACTACCTGCCTTTATTGTTCCAATGGTCAATGCCGATAACAATCAGCATAGCCCAAACGAAAACCTCAAAATAGCACAACTGGCCTATGGGATTAAAGCTTTTTACAATGTCTTAAGCAATGAATTGGAATAATTCAAGTTATATCTGAAACCAACTGATTAATGATCCATTTCAAAAAAGTTCTTGATAAAGGCACTTTTCCAATTTTGTTCTTACTGGTCATTTTAAATTCCTGTAGCCCTAGTTCCAATGCCGCGTTGCTTAAAAAATACCCAACATTAGCTTTTAACGAAGAAGTGACGGTGTTGGCGATCGATGATCCGAGACCTAAAAATGTAGAGGTGTTAGGTACGATCAAAATTCGTGATACAGGATTTAGTGTCAAATGTAACTATGAAAGAGTTGTGGAACGTGCAAAACTAGAAGCACGTAAAGCCGGCGGAAATATCATACAACTCACAAAACACAAAAAACCAGATTTTTGGAGCACCTGCCACAGAATCGATGCCACCATACTAAGAACTACCAATTAAACATTTTATGAAGTATTTTTTGATTTTAGCGCTTGGTATTCTGCTAATGCCAACCGCGAGGAGTCAAGACTTAATTGTAACCAAAACGAACGACTCAATTCATTGCAAAATCACTAAAGTAACGTCTGACCATATCTTCTTTGTTTTCAAAAAGAATAATAGTTACGAGAATACCCTAATTGACCGTGCTGAGGTGGCATCATATCAACGTGGCTTTTTTAAGACCACAGAAATTCCAAAAGATAGCCTTCCGGGTTTTCAGGCCTTTCCACGTCAGCTGATTGCTCTAAATTCTGGCTTTAGCTATGATCCGGGAAGACAAAATGCTGGACATTCTCCTAATTTCGAAAGCTACTTAGACCAACTTCGTTCTGGCTTCCATCTCGAGGCTAGTTATATCTACTACGTTGATAAGTCACTGGGTTTTGGAGTCTTAGGCAATTATTTTAGATCATCTGGGAATGAAGTTAATGTAAGCGGCACAGATGAACTCGGAAATCCTATTACTACGGACTTGTCCGGAACGGTAAATGTTTATTTCATCGGGCCTTTAGTTTCATTAAGATTCCTGAATAAAAGTCAAAAAAATGCGTTGATCCTCAATACTACAATTGGCTACATTTCCTATGAAGAGGCAACAACATATGCCTCCGAAATTGTTACCACTGGGAAAGGTCTAGGCCTTTCAAGCGCAGTAGGATATAATATCGGACTGAACAAAAACATTTCCATAGGATTGCAACTAGGAGTAACTTCAACCCTGTTCCGAAGGGTGGAAATCACAAATGAGGGTACCACTACAGAGGTTCGCCTACCCGATAATGAAAGACTTGTTAGTAGTGCCCGTTTAGATTTTTCAATCGGATTACGGTATCATCTGTAGAAAATTTCTATGATGTAATACCTCTTTTTTCATGATATTATAATTACTGTCAGCCAAACAAAACTTTTCCCTTGAAGGGATTTTTACAATATCTTTTTTGATTCCATTCTAGGAGAGAAGAACAGAGCATCTCCGAGCTTTTTACAACATCTTGGCCAATACGATCGAGCAATAATATTGCTGTTACGCTTTTCGAAAATATCGATTTGATATGGCTTGTTATAGGCTGATTTCTACGGAATACGACGTTTCAACGAAAATTATATGCCGTTAACCCCGATTTTACGGCAAAAGCTAAGATTGTAATAACTTTCCTACACCAAATCTTTTTACGCATGACTTTTAAGACCATTGTTATAGACGATTCATCCGTTCAACGGATGACCACCACATTTTTAGTGAAAAACCATCCCCGGTTAGAATTTATTGGCGCTTATGAAGATCCCTTTGAAGGTATTCGTGCTGTTCACGAAAAAAATGCCGACATCCTTTTGCTGGATGCGCTGATGGATACTACCAACGCCTTTCAGCTTATGCATAGCATACAAATCCCGTCTACTGTATTGATCAATTCCACATTGGAAAAATATGCTCCAATCACTGGCTTATATGGTATCAACGATCTTTTGCATAAGCCCATCTCCAAAAAGGCATTCGACAATAAAATCAACACAATTACGAATCGCCTCCAGAAATTGGTCGCCTATTACGAGATTCCTTAAGCAGAATTCCTACTGGCGTTGATATTCCCGTATAGCGAACGCGTTACTATCTTTTCATAAAGCTCGGTATGCGCAGACGCTTTGGAAATATGGTACAACGCATTCTGTTGAATTACCAATAAGGGCAGGACAATCTTCTCCCGAATCTTTACGGACTCCCGGGAAACTGCCTCATCTTCCATAAGCACTTCATGCCCGGAGATCTGAAGCAACATTTTTTTAGAAAGCTGGTATTCCTCGTGAAGGATATTCCAAAACTCTCCGAACTCAGGATCTTCTTTCATGTAGCTCGTTAAGTTGAAATTGGTTTTCGCCATAGACATCATGCTATTGCTCATTAGCGCCCTGAAGAAAGGTACCTCTTTATACAATTTCCGCACCTCATTTATTCTTCCTTCCGTTTTCAATTTTTGGAGTGCTGTCCCTAGTCCAAAGTACCCAGGAACATTTTGTTTTAATTGGCTCCATGACCCGACAAAAGAAATAGCCCGAAGGTCCGATAGTGTTAATTGCTTCTTACTACCTCGTTTCCCCGGCCTGCTCCCAATATTCGCCCTCGTATAGTATTTTAGTGTACTCCGCTGTTCCAGGTAGGGTATAAACTGTTCGTGCTGTTTTAAAGCTTCGTACTTTGCATAGCTTAATTCTGATAATTCCTCGATAAGTTTGCGTTCCGCAGCAGAAATGACATGTTCTTTCCCAAACAAATTATTCGTCAAACCGGCAGTTAGCAGTTGTTCCGCATTGTGAATGAACTGTTGCTTTGTGCCATAGGTACTGGTGATGGTTTGCCCCTGGATAGTCAATTGAATCTCATGATTGGCAACATCTTTGGTTTGAGCCGCATAAAACCGGTGGGTTTTACCGCCACCACGTGCTGGTGGACCTCCCCTACCATCAAAGAACAGTGCCTTGATCCCATTTTTCTTGCACACCTTACTCAGGGTTTCCTTGGTTTTCAAAATACTCCAGTTGGCTTTTACATAACCGCCATCCTTGGTGCCATCTGAAAAACCTAACATTATCGTATGGGTATCTTTTCTTCGTTCCAGGTGTTGGCGATAGACCGGTATGTCAAACAGTGTTTGCATTACCGTTTCGGACGCTTGCATTCCTTTCATCGTCTCAAATAGCGGTACTATGTCGAAGGTGATTTCATCCGTTTTCCATCCACTCCAGCGGAACAAGGCGAAGACGAACAATACGGAAAAAATGTCTTCAGAATTACTGATGATGTATCTGTTGCATCCCCCTTCTCCGTTCTTCCGTTGGATCTCTTTTAATTGAGCAATATTGATCAAAGTATCCTTCACGATCCCCTCTTCAAAATCATCGGGATCTAGTTGAAGATCATGCTTCAACAACCAATCCAAAAGTTCTTCCTCAGTAAGTTCTTCCAAATTTTCCTGGATGGCCCCTTGCTTTTTCAGTATCGCGGTTATGGCCAACACATGTTTACTGTGGTCCTGGCGAATATCCAATGTGGCAAAATGGGTTTTAAAAATGTGTACCCTGTCCAACAATGCATTTAATTCCTCCAAATACAGCGAATGGTAATCCTGTATCAGGATCTCCCGAAGTTCCATCAACCTGGACACAATTTCCTCATAGGGCAGTTCGTATTGCTCCTGAAACATCGCCCGGTAAAGCTTCTGGTTAAGGACAAACAAAGGTTCTTGCAAGCCTTTAAAGGTGAGTTTTTTGCGCAAGTTTTTGAGGTCGTTATAGTAACACTTCATCAACGTAAGGCGCAATTCGTCAGCAACCTGTGCAGTAATTGCTGCGGTAACAAAAGGATTCCCGTCTCGGTCCCCACCGGGCCAAAAGCCCAGTTTAATAAGATCATAGTTATCAAATTCTTCTATCCTCAAATTGCGCTTCACATATTGAAAGAGCTCCCCAATGGCATCGTAATAGGTATATCGTAAAATATGGATAATGTTCTTGGCTTCGTCCAGAGGGGTGGGTTTTTTAGTGTTGATCAAAGAGGTTAACCCCAGTTGTTGCAGCGTTATATCAATGTCATCAATCCGGTTTTCGTTGATCAAGGCCTGCAATTCTTTGATAATATCCAGCACTGCCGGGGTATAAAACTGAGTAGGATGCGCAGTCAGTACAATGCGGGCGCTAAAGGTCGAGAGCTTTTTGGCAATTTTATCCCAATTTTTGCTTTGATCCACCAGTTCAAAATAGTCTTTAATGGAAAGTGAACCCGTGTACTCCTGTAACTTTGGAAAAGCAGCATCTTCCACACTGTCGTACAATACCACCTGTCTTTCTACATACTGAATGATGCGAAACATAAAATCTATGCGTGCCTTTTCATCCTCCAGGGCAGCAATATTGACAAAAAAAGACTCCAGAATGTCCTGGGGCTTTTTTCCAGCCCTTAACCCCTTGTCGCATTGCTCAAAGAGTAAGGGCACCAACATGCCTACGTTTTCCATGTCTGCATACGGAAGGCTCAGAAATAAACTATTATAGATATTGAACCTGTTGGTAACCGATTTTTTGAATTCTTCCAACCGTTTGGCGAGTTGCATTTCATTCATTGTCAGGTGCTATTACGATTGATGACTTCCTAAAGGTCGTTATTAAATGTGTACTGCTGGAAATATTGTATTCCTGTCACAATTTAAGCAAGTGAACCCTACAAACCTAACAAAGCGAACGGGCTTTATTAAAAAAACTTTTCATATTGAAGCACCCGAAAATCCAGTGTGTTGAATTCAGGATTTTTATCCTTTACCCGTTTGTAGGCCGCCAAACTACCCACCGCTCTATTGGCCGAGCCTGATGGGGCAATTAAGGACACTGTCTTGATTCGTTTGTGAGTGGCAGGATGTACAAATTGATGAATTCTAGGCACCGCATTATCCAACAGTTCCAAGGTGACTTTGTGGTGCTTTAAATGTTTGCGAAAAAAGTATTCCGGGCCATTTTTGCTGTTTCCTCCCGTGAAAAGCAGGGTATGTACAGAAGGATAGGCTTCCAGATAGTGTAGTATTTCCCGAAGTTCGACGTTTTCCATTCCTAAGTCCGAAGCATCCACCTTTTGCCGTTCTGCACGTTCCACAATGTCACAAATACCGATTTTCTGTTGTAACAGAAAGTTCTTGCGTTGCGTTATTGCTTCGGGGGTCGTTTCGAACTTCAGGTTCAATTGAAAAATACGATCCAGGATAGGCCATAATTGCCCATCCCGACTCCCGTAGCAAAAATCAACATCGCCTGCTTTAAGCATTCGGGTACTAAAACGAGGGGGAGGGAGTGTGCCTACTATCAGTTTTTCTACTCCGGGAAAAAGAAAAGGTGGATAAGGATGTTGATGTACAAACATGAAAAGCAAAGATAGGAGAAACCCATTTTTGAGATGTGCCAGCTTTTCCTTATTTTAAAAAGATTCACAACCAATAGATCATGGGAAAGGGAGATATTAAAACACGAAGGGGTAAGATTGCGAATAAATCGTATGGTGCCCGGCGCAAACGAAAAATCAAGAAAAAGACTGCTGTAGAAAACAAGGTGCAGCCTGAAAAAACCAAATGAGCTACCTAGTCTAGTCTATCCTAAACGTTAACTGTACCTCACCCTCTTCGGAAAAATTGATTTCATAGGTATACAATCCTACGGGAAGGGGCTCCTGAGCGGTTGCCGGTGGCGTAAAGTTAAACGTAGCAGAATCTGTTGCTACCGAAAAAGGTAATGCTTCAAAGGCAGTGATGAAGGCTTTGTAGTCGGAAAAACCGTCAGCCGCAACATTTTCATAGATTACGGAATCGTTATTTACTCCTACACTAAGGAATCGAAGATTACTCGTATTTCGGATTCGAATGTTTGGGGCATCCAGGTTGTCGTCACGATCCTCACAGGCAAAAATCCCTGCCAAAAGCGCCGCAAAAACCACAAAAGAAAAGATAGTTTTCATTTTCACTGTTTTAGTGAGAACGAAAAAATACCGGAAATATTCTATCGCACAAACACAGGTTGATTCTCTTTTAAAGTGTGTTGCTGACTAAACTGATAGTCGTCGTAATTGAAGCCTTTGATATCATCTAACGTCTGCGCATTGGTGTCTAAAATATAACGCACCATAGAACCCCTGGCCTTTTTGGCAAAGAAGCTAATTACCTTTAACTGATCATTTTTCCAATCCTTAAAAACAGGGGTAACTACAGGAACTTTAAGGGCTTTTTCATCCACAGCTCCAAAATACTCATTGCTGGCCAGATTGATAAAAAGCTCTCCTTTGGAAAGTTCATTATTTAAATGTTGAGTGAGCTGTTTCTGCCAGAACTCATAAAGATTTTTTTTACGGCCCATTTTTAAGGGCGTCCCCATTTCTAAGCGATAGGGCTGAATAAGATCCAAAGGTTTGAGCAGGCCGTAAAGCCCGGATAGGATTCGTAGCGTATCCTGAAGACGATCTAATTGCTCCTCCGGGAGGGTATACACATCCAATCCCTGGTACACGTCACCGTTAAAAGCATATACTGCAGGCCTGGCATTTTCAGGAGTAAAGGGGGTAGTAAATGCCTGGTTTCGTTCCCAATTTAATTGCGCCAAAGCATCAGAAATAGACATTAATTTCGAAAGCGCCTTAGGACGTTTTTTGGCCAAGACCTTATTCAGTTTTTCCGAAAAGTCTAAAAACTCGGGTAGAGAATATCTCGCGGTAGGAAGTTTGGAATCAAAATCCAAAGATTTTGCCGGGGAAATAACAATTTTCATAAGTGCATAATCCTTTTGTCAAAAATAAACAGAGTTTTGGTCAATCCGAGTAGCTGAAAGGTATTGAATTTCAATACTGTTATTGAGAGTTCTTATATCAAAGGCTATGCTTGGTGTAATTACGCCATTTTTCAGTGCATTCAGCTATATCCCTAGGGAGTTCTGCTTCAAATCTCATGAACTCTTTTGTCCCTGGATGTCTGAACCCTAACGTCCTGGCGTGTAATCCCTGACGAGGAAGTACCTTAAAACAATTCTCTACAAATTGCTTGTATTTGGTAAAAGTGGTTCCTTTCAAAATCTTATCCCCGCCATAACGTTCATCGTTAAACAAGGTATGTCCAATATGTTTCAGATGTACCCGAATCTGATGGGTACGTCCTGTTTCCAGTTTACAAGACACCAAACTTACATACCCCAAACGTTCTAAGACCTTGTAGTGGGTAACCGCTTCTTTTCCCGATTCACCATTGGGAAATACCATCATTTGCAAGCGATTCTTGGGATTACGTCCTATATGTCCTGAAATCACCCCTTCATCGTCTTTTACGTTACCCCATACCAATGCCACATATTCACGTTCCGTACTTTTCTCGAAAAATTGTTGGGCCAGGGCAGTCATCGCCGGTTCCGTCTTAGCAATGACCAAAAGACCGGAAGTATCCTTGTCTATACGATGTACCAGCCCGGGTCTTCCCGAGCTGTTATTCGGCAGGTTACTGAAATGATAAAGTAAAGCGTTCACAAGGGTTCCCGAATAGTTGCCATGTCCGGGATGTACGACCAAGCCTGGAGGCTTGTTCACTACTAAGACAGTATCATCCTCAAAAACAATATCCAAAGGAATGTCTTCAGGCGTCAATAACTGTTCATAAGGTGGATGTTCAAAAAGTACTTTTACTTCATCCCCTGCTTTTACCCTGTAGTTCTGTTTTACCTGTATTCCATTAACCCAAATGTGCCCTTGTTTCGCTGCTTGCTGAATCTTATTTCGCGTAGCATTTTCAATAAAATTCATTAGGAATTTATCTACACGAAGTGGCTCCTGGCCCTTAGCGGCGTTAAATCTGTAGTGTTCAAAAAGTTCTTCCTGAGCGACTTCGGAAAGCTTAGATGCAGTCATCAGTCCTTGGATTCTGCTTGAATAATTGCCTTCCCTGGGATAGTACCATTACCACAGATCAATTCCACTTTAGACGTTTTGGGAAGCTTATCTCCGGGGTTGACCTCCTTCCCTTTGAATTTGATGTAGTACACCATATCCTTACCTAATTCATCAATATAGGTAACGCGCTGGACATCCAGCCCTACGGCGCGTAACATCGAGGTGGCATTTCGGCGTGTAACCTGAATTATTCTAGGAACAGAAACCTTTTTGTATCCCGAAGGATTTACGGTAAAATAGATCTTCCGATTATTTTTCACCCTTGTACCAGCGGGTGGATTTTGTTCTAAGATGGAAAAGCGAGGATACTCCGGATTGTAATTGGTACTATCCAGTACTTCATACCGTAAACCTGAATTATCAGCAGCTTCCCGCATTTCCATCACCGACATTTTTGAAAAATCAGGAACTACTACAAAATCGCCATGTTGGGTCGTGCTTTTTAGCCATCGCAATGCCAAAAACCCAAATAGGATTAGAGCCAAAAAAGCAAGCGCCAATTGTATCAAAAAGGTTCTACTTCTGAGAAAATTTAAAAAGTCCCTCATGTATGCCAGTTTTCGGACAAATATAGAAAAACAGCTTTTTTAATTACTTTGGTCAGGTCTAAAAGATAAACATGAGGAAGAACATTGCCGTCATTATGGGAGGTTACTCCAGTGAATATGAAATATCCCTGAAAAGTGGTGCGGTAGTCGAAAAACACCTGGACAAAGGCAAGTTTCAGACGTTTCCCATCATTGTAACAAGGGATTCCTGGTACTACATAGATAGTTCGGGCGTACATTGTGAGATCGATAAGGCAGATTTTAGTTTACCCTTGCCTCAGGGTAAGGTAGTATTCGATTGTGTTTTTAACGCTATCCATGGTACACCCGGGGAAGATGGATTGATGCAAGCCTATTTTGAACTCCTTGGAATTCCCCACACCTCTTGCGACCACTATCAGGCTGCCCTTACTTTCAATAAAAGGGACCTGTTGAGCACCTTAAAACCCTATGGAATACAATGCGCAACATCTTATTATTTGAACCAGGGCGATGAGATCAAAGAAAACGAAATTATAGACGTTGTCGATTTACCGTGCTTTGTAAAAGCAAATAAGGCGGGAAGCAGTTTTGGGATTACTAAAGTTTATGAGAAAAGTGCGCTAAATGAGGCCATCCACAAGGCATTTTTGGAAGATGACGAGATCATTATTGAGTCGTTTCTTGAAGGTACGGAAGTTTCGGTTGGGGTGATTACCCATAAAAGCGAGGTTATGGTATTGCCCATGACCGAAATAGTCAGCGAAAATGACTTTTTTGACTACGAAGCGAAATACCTGGGAAAATCCCAGGAAATTACTCCAGCCAGAATTTCCGTATCGCAGCGGGACCAAATTGCACAAGTAGCAAAAGAAATCTATCTGATACTCAAGATGAAAGGCTACACCAGAAGTGAATTCATACTTGTAGGGGATATACCCTATCTTTTAGAAATGAATACTACACCGGGACTAACAGAAGAAAGCATTCTACCTCAACAGGCCAGGGCAGCGGGGATGTCTCTTGCGGAACTCTTTGAAAGCGCTATTGAGGATGCGCTTAACTAGCGATTTTATATGTATTTTTAAGCGAATACCTACATTAAAAGTATGAGGCGAGCAGTTTTTCCAGGTTCTTTTGATCCGCTTACCCTTGGGCACTACGATATTATTAAAAGAGGGATTACACTTTTTGACGAACTGGTTATTGCCATTGGGATCAATGCGGAGAAAAAATACATGTTTTCCCTTGAGGAGCGCAAACACTTTATTGAAGGGGCTTTTAAGAACGAACCTAAAGTCCGGGTATTAACCTATGAAGGGCTTACAGTACATTTCTGTAAAGAAATAAATGCCAATTTTATTCTTCGCGGTTTGCGAAACCCTGCCGATTTTGAATTTGAAAAAGCTATAGCACATACCAATAGAAAACTATCTGAAATTGAAACGGTCTTTCTGTTAACCTCATCGGGAAAATCGTATATAAGTTCTTCAATCGTCCGGGATGTGATCCGCAATGGTGGCGACTATACAGGATTGGTACCGGACACTGTAGTTGTGACAGATCATCGCAGGCAAACCGAACCAGAACCTGGGAACAAAGCCCTTTAGCCTAAACATTTTGGGATTCAAGAACCCACATCACATTTTTGCAGAATACACAACATAACACCTACTTTGTAGTTATAGGTATATATATTTGTAAGAAATTACTTTATTTCTTATATTTTAAAACCTACATCTTTGAAAGCTATCGGAATTCATTCAATTGACTATTTGGTCAAACAGCTACCACATCCTATGGCATTTATCAACAAAAATTTTGAACTGGTCGCCGCCTCAAAGATGTGGTTGGAATATTTTGAAACCAAGATGGATGAAGCCAGAGAAAGTAATCTTTTACACCTTTGGAATAATAAAGAGGATGCTCTCTGGGAGCAACAATTAAACAAATGCTTTAAAGGCAGCATGGAATTTGGCGTGCATTATTCCACGGACAAATCCGGTAAAGAACTGTGGTCAAGATGGACCGCACTCCCATGGTACGACGAAGCTGAAAACATCATTGGGGCGATCACAAGTCTCGAGGACATTGGAGGACAACTTGAGCAAGAGATGAAATATGAAAAGTTGGAAAGTCTTTTGAGAGAGCAATCTGAAATCACAAAAGTAGGTATTTGGGAATATCACCTTGCAACGGACCGGCTTATCTGGTCTGAAATGACAAGAAAAATTCATGAAGTTCCTTCGGACTATGAACCAAAAGTGGACACTGCAATAAATTTCTATAAACAAGGCCATTCCAGGAACACCATAGCTATGTTGGTCCATAATGGGTTACACCGGGGGACGTCCTGGAATGAAAAATTGCAATTCGTAAGCGCAAAGGGAAATGAAAAGTGGGTTATCGCTGCGGGTAAACCCCTGTATAAAAATGGAGAGATCACTCGACTCATTGGGACCCTTCAGGATATAAGCGAACAGGTTGCACAGGAAATCAAAACAAAGGAAAGCGAACGACTTCTCCGTACTTTGATCGACAATCTTCCTTTAAACGTTTTTATTAAGGATAAAGATTCTCGTAAAATTCTGGTCAACAAAGCGGAATGCGAGTATTTAGGTGTTGATGACCCCTCAAAATTGCTAGGAAAATCGGATTTTGACCTTTACGAAAACAACGTTGCACAGATTTCCCGGGATGAGGACCTGCAAGTGATGAAAACTAAGAAATCAATACTTGGCAAACGCACCGTAAGCATAAAGAAAAATGGGGCTTCCACCTCATTTCTTACTTCCAAGATTCCTTGGCTCAATCTGGAAGGTGAAAGCAAAGGCATTATTGGTATAAGTATGGATATTTCAGAAATTATCCAAAAGGAAGATCAACTCCGAGATTTGATCAATGTCACCGCAATACAAAACAAAAAATTGATCAATTTTGCTCACGTCGTATCCCATAATCTAAGGTCACACACAGCAAATTTTTCCATGCTGTTGGATTTTCTGATCAAAGAAAAAGAAGAAAATGAAAAAGAACGCATCCTCGGGATGCTAAGTAAGGCATCGGAAAACCTGGCACAAACCTTGGAAAATTTAAACGAGGTAGTAGCCATTAGTACCAACGTAAATTTGGAGAAGAAATCACTTAATCTTAACCAGGAGATAACCAAGGTACAAGAGAGCTTGGCTGGCTTCCTTAAGCAGCATCAGGTCAAAATTGACAATCAAATTTCAGACAAAGTCCACTTGAGTGCGGTACCGGCCTACCTGGAGAGCATTCTACTCAATTTACTGACCAATGCGGTAAAGTACAAAGACCCGGAAAGAATCCCGGAAATTACATTAAGTACTCGCAAACAGAAGGAACATATTGTTTTCAACATTAAAGATAATGGACTGGGAATTGATATGAACAAGTACGGTAATAAACTCTTTGGGATGTATAAAACATTTCATAATAACAAAGATGCAAGAGGAATTGGGCTCTACATCACCAAAAATCAAATTGAGGCCATGGGCGGCAACATAATGGTGTGTAGCGAGGTACACCAAGGATCCACCTTTAGCGTATACTTTAAAGATGAAAATTAGATCTGTTTATATCATAGACGATGATAGCATAACCATTTTTGGACTGCGAAAACTATTGGACAAGCTTCATAAAAATTTGGCCATCCATGAGTTCAAAAATGGTAAAACCGCTTTGGACGCCCTCACCTGCTTACAACAACAGAATAAACCACTCCCCGAAATAATCTTTTTGGATATCAATATGCCCGTAATGGATGGATGGACCTTTCTTGACGAATTTCTTAAGCTTTCCCATACTTCAACAGTTACCATCAAAATCATCACCTCTTCCATAGACATTCGGGATCGGGAGAAATGGAAATCCTATGTTAAAGATGCGCAACATCATATTGACTTTATCACCAAGCCGATCTATGAACTGGACCTGGTAGATCTGCAAGTGGCTTCCTAATCAGAGTTTTCCTAATTTTGATCTGAATTGTCTAAGGGGCTGGAAAATGCGTTATCAATTTTTACCGATACTCCTTCTGGGGTTCTTTTTGGTGTCGGGTTGCAAAAAATATACCGAACAGGACCAAAGTAATTTTGCTACCCCTTTTGAACGTTCAAAGGGAGTCGAAACCGCAACCTACCAAGAGGTTATAGACTTCTATTTATCATTGGCAAAGGAATTTCCGGAAATTAATGTACAGACCATTGGTGAGACCGATAGCGGTCATCCGCTTCATCTGGTAACCTACAACCCAGATGGGAATTTCAATTTTCAAAAAATCCGGGAAGAGAAGGCTGTACTATTAATAAACAACGGCATTCACCCCGGAGAAAGTGATGGTATTGATGCCACCATGCTATTGTTTCGGGATTTGGCGGAAAGTTCCATAGCAATTCCCAAAAATCTGGTGATCGCTACAGTTCCTGTATATAATATTGGAGGCATGCTCAATAGAAATACCACCACAAGGGTCAATCAAAACGGCCCGGCTGCCTATGGGTTTCGGGGAAATGCCAAAAACTATGATCTCAACAGGGATTTTGTTAAAATGGATACCAAAAACTCCAAAACCTTTGCCTCCATATTTCATTTAACACTACCGGATGTTTTTATAGACAATCATGTAAGCAATGGAGCGAATTACCAATATACCTTAACACATTTGTTTACCCAACACAACAAACTGGGAGGTGCCATGGGTGACTACTTAATTAATGAAATTATTCCAAAATTGGAAAACCGTTTAAAAGCATCGGACTGGGACATCACACCCTATGTGAATGTATTTAATCGGCCACCGGAGAACGGATTTACACAATTTATGGATCATCCCAGATATTCAACAGGGTATACCACCCTTTGGAATACTTTTGGGGTAATGCTAGAAACCCACATGCTAAAGCCATATGATCAACGTGTAAAAGGCACTTATGCTTTTATGTTGGAAATGATGGTAGTTGTTGATGGTAATTTCAAAAAAATAAAACAGTTACGACAGCAGGCTTTTGAAAAGAATTTAGCAATGACTTCCTACCCTACCCACTGGGTTGTGGATACCACGCAGACCACAACCATTAAGTTCAAAGGGTATAAGGCAGACACCCTGACAAGTTCGATTACAGGGTTTCCTAGACTAAAGTACGACGAAGAAAAACCTTTTGAGAAAATGATCCCTTACCGCAATTGGTTTAACGCAGTAGACGTGATTACAGTCCCATCTGCCTACATCGTAAAACGCGGTTGGCAGAACGTCATGGAGCGTTTAGTTGCGAATGAAATCGATTTTTTTGAACTGGATAAAGACACCATCCTGGAGGTGGAAGCCTACCGCATTGCCGACTTTAAAACGTACAAGAATCCATATGAAGGTCACTATCCACACTATGATACGAAAGTTGCGGCATCAATTAAGAACGTCAAATTCCACAAAGGAGATTTTATTGTTCCTACGCAACAGCATGGTCTTAGATATCTTCTGGAAGTTTTGGAACCCGAGGCAGTGGATTCGTTTTTCAACTGGAATTTCTTTGACACTGTTTTGCAACGAAAAGAAGGGTTTTCTCCTTACGTATTCGAAGACCTGGCCTCACAAATTTTAGCTACCAACACTAAAATGCGAGATAGTTTTGAACGCAAAAAGGCCATTGATACCACCTTTGCCCAAAACTGGTATGCGCAATTGAACTGGATTTTCCAGCATTCAAAGTATTATGAGGAAGCTCATATGCAGTATCCTGTTTATAGGATTTTGAAAGGAAGTGCCACGGAACAACTTTTAGAAGACTAGGTTTTCTTCAAAAAGAATTCGGATATTCTTGTAGGATTCTCTAAGCGCTTTCTCCACTTTTTTGGGTCCTTTCCACTTAACTTCGGTAATTCCTTCATCCGCTTGTGCGATCAATTTCCCTTTATAATCCGTAAACATTTCAAACCAATAGACCTTTTTGAGTCGATACTGACCATTATTTCTGAAAATATGGTAGGTAGTTTGTAAAAATCGTTTGACCTGGATATTTTGAACTCCTGTTTCTTCTTCTACTTCGCGTATGGCTGCGGCTTCTATAGATTCTCCTTTATCTAATTTTCCTTTCGGTAGATCCCATTTTCCTTGTCGAAAGATAAATAGCACCTTTCCTTTCTTATTTTTCACCAATCCTCCTGCCGCTAGAACCATAGGAATCTTACTGGCAAACTTTTCCAGGATGTCATTACCCGGCTCGTAGATAAAGGCTTCTTGCAAGCGTTTCTTGTACAGCGAGGTTATCGCATAGTGAATCGAATCGGTGTCTAGCGTAAACACATTACCAATACCATTGTTCAAGGGTTGGTTGGTAAGTATAAGTGGCAACTCGTTTACAAAAACTTTATACATTTGCGCAATGATTTTAGACAAGGATAGCGCTAAAAAAACAGCAGAGCTGTTGCTGCAAATTAATGCAATTAAGTTGAGTCCTGAAAGTCCTTTTACCTGGGCTTCCGGCTGGAAATCTCCAATCTACTGCGACAACAGGATACTGCTTTCCTTTCCCGAGATCAGAAATTACATTAAGGCAGAGATGGCGCGGCAGATCCAACACCTTTATGGCACTCCTGATGTTATAGCCGGAGTAGCAACTGGTGCAATTGGGTTGGGAATACTTGTGGCAGATATTATGGAGTTACCCTTTATTTATGTGCGCCCGCAACCAAAATCGCATGGCAGAAAAAACCAGATAGAAGGATTTTTAGAACCTGGAAAGACCGTAGTTGTTGTTGAAGATTTGATCAGCACGGGAAAAAGTAGTCTTAACGCCGTAACCGCCTTAGAAACCGCAGGTGCCAGGGTTATGGGCATGATGGCAATCTTTACTTACGGATTTGACATTGCCAGGGAGAATTTTTCAAAAAATGCTGTGGCGTTGCACACGCTGAGCGATTACACCTACTTGATCAACCAGGCTGCTGCCATCAATTATCTTAGAGAAGAACAGTTACAAACCCTATTGGCCTGGAAAAACGCCCCGGACCAATGGAAACCATAAGCTATGTATATTGAGACAAATAAAAAGACGGTAAATAACAGCGACAAAGAAGTTTTTGATTTTCTGTCCGACATTAAAAACTTCGAAAAGCTGATGCCCGAAAACATAAAGAAGTTTGAGGTGTTGGATGAAAAAACCTTCAGATTCGCATTGAGCGGAATGCCAGAAATCGTCTTGCGTAAGAAAGAAGAATTGCCGCATCAGAAAGTAATCCTGGGAGCGGCCAGCCAAAAGCTTTCCTTTTCCCTCACTTGTGATATTGCAGAGATCACCCCTACCAGTAGTGAGGTTCAACTAAGTTTTCAAGGTGAATTCAATGCTATGATGGCCATGATGATCAAAGGACCACTTACCAATTTTATCAATACGCTATCCAATAATTTAACCGTGATTGGTCAATAAATCAGTTGTACTTCCTTGTTGTAGAAAGATAGTTGGGTACCGTCTTCGTGAACTACCAACAGTTTACCCTCAGGGGAGATCCCATCAATAGTACCCTTAAAACGTTGATTAGTGCCACTACGAATAAACATAGATGGGGTGTCTTTGTTAAAAAGCGCACTTTCGTATTCCAGGTGTAATTTATCCACATGTTCATCGATATTCTCTAAATAAAGTTGCAGCTGCGATAGTACCAGTTCTAACACCCTATCCAGATCATAGTGCTTTCCGGTGATATGCTTTAGGGAAGCTGCTTGGGTGAGATTTTCAAACTCAATTTGGTTAACATTCAAACCAAATCCCAGGATACCGTATTTTAATTGCCCTCCTTTTAGCACAGTTTCTACTAAAATTCCGCATATTTTCTTGTTTCCTGACATTATGTCGTTTGGCCATTTCACTTTCAGGCCGGGAACTGCCAGTCCCTTCAAGGCGTGCAAAATAGCAAGTGATACCGCCAAATTCAAGTAAAAGATCTTTGCCATATCAAACCCAGAAAAGTGTTTTAATACACTCACTGTTAGATTCTTACCTCTTTCCGAAATCCAGGAATTCCCACGTTGTCCTTTTCCCTTTTTCTGATATTCACAGGTGACAACCGTAAAATCTTCAAATGTGTTTTTGGCCACTAATTCTTTCAAATAGTGGTTAGTAGATTCCGTGGCATCAAGTTTGATAATTTTCATATTGTTCGAGCGTTGCGCCCTTCAAGGTTATGTTAAAAACGCGATAGAGCAAAACAAAAAAGTAATAACTTTGTAGAAACTAAAATTTTTGAATGCAGAAAACCAAAGTTAGTGCAGATGATCTAATAGCTTTAGTAATTGAAGGGATAGAAGAAGTAAAAGGATTAGATATCAACCTTCTAGATCTTAGGGAAATAGAAAACACAGTCTGCGACTATTTTGTAATATGCAATGGAACTTCCAACACCCACGTTAACGCCATAGTCTCTTCCATTCAAAAGACAGTAAGCAAATCCAGTAAAGACAAACCGTGGCATATTGAAGGTGCAGATAATGCCGAATGGGTTTTAATGGATTACGTTAACGTTGTGGTTCATGTTTTCCAAAAGC
>JANQHL010000025.1 GCA_028277085.1 Flavobacteriaceae bacterium | reverse complement strand
TTGAAAATATGCGGTACTCCTTCCCAGTCCTGGGCACGTACTTTACGTTGTTCGGCATAGCCTAAACTGCTCACAGGGATATTACTATTGTTTAGGATATATGCGTCCAAATCCCCATCCTTGTCGTAGTCAAAAAAGGAAGCATGGGTTGAGAACCCTGTCTTTGCTAAATTATACTCGTGCGCCTTTTCAGTAAAAGTGAGGTCTCCGTTATTGATGTAAAGGTCATTGTCATGGTTGTTTCCCTCCAGGTTACCTGCATTGCTTACGTATATGTCTAACAGGCCATCGGCATTGATATCAACCATAGTGACACCAGTTGACCATGGTTTAGTACCCTCAATACCCGCTTGTTTTGAGATATCCTCGAATTTAAAATTTCCCTTGTTCAAATACAGTTTATTGGGGACCATGTTTCCGGTCAGATAAATATCCGGAAGGTCATCATTATTGATATCCCCTATGGCTACCCCCCCACCATTGTAGAAATTTCTATACTTGAAGATGTTGAAATCCTTTTGATTTTCAACTTCGTTCACAAAATCCACCCCTGTTTCCTCCCATGGCAATAGGGTGAACAAGGTGTCTTTTTCTTCAAGTTGAACTTCCGGTGTCTTTTTATTGTTACATGAAAAAATTGCAAGAGCAACAATTGAAAGTTTTAAAAGGCGAAATATCATTTTGAATATTTAGATTAACCGTGTTTAAGAATTTATTCAGGAAGGGAGTAGTCTAGGTAAGCTCCTCAAATCTTTTCAATACTGTTGGTGGAAGTCTTGAATAGCCCTTTTAGCTACTCAACACATTCTTAAAGGTATCAAGCTGTACAGTAGGTCATTGATTTTATAGTTTGAATACATGCACTTTCGTCTGAATTAAAAGAGGTTGGTTTTTTAGACGCTAACAACTTCTCACCGATAGGAATGTGTTTTGGGCAAAAACGTATTTGCAACGCTGCCCTTACCCTCTTAACATTATTTCTTTATTACAATTGGAGCGCAATATAATTAAGCTTTCATAAAAAGATGGATAATAAAAAATTAATAATGGTCTTAATGATGAGCCATTGATCAAGCAATTGCTGAATTAATAGTCATAAAAAAACCCGCTCAAGGAGCGGGTTTTCTATTCTTCAAAGCTAAGAGTCTTGCTATCCTAGTAACCAGGATTCTGTGTTAAGTTAGGATTGGCCAAAACATCAGCGATAGGAATCGGGAATACTAGGCGAGTTTCATCACTGGCATCCTTAAGATTCCAAGCACGTAGAAACTGACCAAACCGGATCAAATCCATTCTTCTGGTCTGTTCCTGGTACATTTCGCGTCCTCTTTCAGCTAATAAATCAGCTTCACCAACTGTACCCAAAGCTTGAGCACCTCTGGTTGTTCGTAACTCATTGATCATTGCCGTTGGGTCACCACCCATTCTCCACATGGCTTCCGCTTTCATCAAAAATGCATCGGCATATCGATATTTCACGATGTGTCTTCTTCTATCTCCTCCTTCTTCGTTAGGATGGTATTTAAACATCCTGATTCCGGAGGTTTCCAAGACAGCATTATCATCCGGAGAAACGTACTCCCCTTGCTCGGTTTCTCTGGTAAACACTAAGGGTACGCCACCAACATTCTCTCGGGCATCCAAAGGTGTTCCGTCTTGTTCATATTGCTGGTTAATCAGGAAGCCTAAACCTATGCCAAGGTTATCTGCGTTTGCAGAACTTGGGTCATGGACCACTCCTCTTCGCTCTTCTTGTCCGTCGCCGGGGTAATTGGTATCCGCGGCACCCTCGAACAAATCGTAAAACTCTGCAAGGGTAGTAAATCCATTCCAACCCCCACCGTCATTAAACCCGGGAAAATCTTGATTATAATGCAGGGTTAGCCATGTCCTTGGTCCGGCGTCAGCAGGTGACCACCAAATCGTCTCTACATCGTTGCTAGGTCTGAAGATATCAAAGAAATCACCGGAAGCAGCTAGGGTATACCCATCTGCGGTAATGGCATCAACGTTGTCGACGACCACTTGCATATCGGAAGGATCAGGGGTAGTTCCCAAGTACACATGCTTGTTTAAATGAAGTCTGGCCAGCAAATGGCGAGCAGCCGCCTTAGTAGGGCTGGACTTCGCACTTATTGCATCCCCCGCCGTCACAGTAGGGAGATTGGCAATAGCAACATTTAAATCGGTGGCAATACTATCGATTGCCACCTGTCCGGTCAGCACTTCAGGAATGGCGCTGTTGGGTAAATCTATATCTCTATAAGGTACTTGGCGCCACATATCGAGGATCCAGGTCATTGCCCACGCCCTGTAAAACCGTGCTTCCGCTTTTTGCACATTGATATCGCCTCCTGCGGTAGCTGTACTTTTAGGACTGATTACCCGTGTCGCGTTTATGGTAATACTGTTAAGTCCCTGCCACGCTCGCGTAATATCAAGAAGATCCGGAGCCCAGGTATGTCTATGAATGGACAACCAACGGCCATTATCCCCCCAGTCACTACCTCTTGTAGGAACGATATACTCATCACTCGATACCTCCTGCAACGCAAAGAGGCCATTTTGATCGGCTAAATCTCCTGCTGCAATAGTGTTGGAAATGTTTACAATTTCACTTCGAACATCAGCAACTCCTGCAAATCCTTCGGTAATCAAGGAGTCTGTGCCCTCTATCTCCAAATCCGTGCAGGAAAAGGCCAACGGAACGAGAAGGGCTAAACTAAAATAACGTGTCATTCTTTTCATAATAGGAATTTTTTTTAAAATGTAACATTCACACCCAAACTAACGGTTCGGGGTCTGGGATAAGCCAGGTAATCTATTCCAGCCGAAGGAATACCTCCGGTATTTCCGGGAATATCTGTGGTACTTACCTCAGGGTCAGGACCGCTATAATCCGTAATCAAAAGCAAATTCTGCCCGGTAAGACTCAATCGCATACTTTTTAAGGCTCCTTCACCGCTTACAGGAACATTGTAAGAGATCGCAGCTGTTTGTAATCGAACAAAGTCACCTCTTTCCAAGAAGAAAGTACTTGGGTTTTGGCTGGAAGGAACAACGCCACTTTCAATAACACTTTGAAGGTTATTTCTACTACCGGTCTGGGTAGTGGCGAAAAGGGCATTGGCCGTGTTATTGTATACGTGGAAATCAAATTGTCCGGAGAAGAAAAGGGAAGCATCCCAATTCTTGTAACTCGCAGTGGTTGAGAAACCAGCGTTTATGGTGGGCAAACCATTTTCATCTTGAATGCTAGGATCTGTATCCACATTAAGATCGGCATCTACATTCCGCAGATTGTAGGTGAAGAGTGACCTGTCATTGGTTAGGATTTGCACGAAAGCATTGGATAACCCCTGGCCATATACTTGTCCTGCTTGGATATCGGGACCATTATAATCGGTGAGTTCGTTAGTGTTATAAGCGATATTAAAATTAGCATTCCAAAAGAAATCTTCGCTTTGAACAAGGTCATAGTCCAACCCAACTTCAATCCCCTGGTTCAGAATCACCCCATCCACATTTTGAAAAGCAAAAGGAGCGGTTGCCGGCTGCACCGCAGGAAGGTTTAACAGAATATCCCGGGTTTCTCTACGATAAACATCTATGGAACCACTGAAACGGTCGTTAGAAAAACCGAAATCAATACCTAACGCATATTGTGTAGTCTCCTCCCATTTAAGTTCCGGATTGGCAAAGGCAACTTCTCGAGTAGCCGGCGCCGTGATCTGCGAATTGGCCGAAATATCAAGAGTTGGAGCATTAAATCTTCCCCATCGGGTCCTATTGAGAAACTGACCATATCCGAGACCATCCTGGTTACCTGTAATACCCCAACTCAGACGTAATTTAAGCGTTGAAAAGGTATCTTCATTGATGAAGTCCTCTTCATTAAGTTTCCAGGCAAAAGCCGCAGAGGGGAAATAACCATATTGATTATCCCCACCAAATCGTGAAGAACCGTCCGCTCTTATAGTGGCAGTGAACAAGTACTTGTCGTAAAGGGTGTAGTTGATCCTTCCGAAAAAGGATTGTAACTCATCCGTAAAGTCAAAGGTGTCCACAGTAAGTGCATCAATAGGGATGCTAGGTAAATCTCCTGTGGTGATGTTGGGTTGTGGGAATAGATTCAATATCCTAAATTGATTTCCCAGATCTGGTTCATCTTCAAAGGTGCCGATACCATAGGCCTGGTATCCACTTGCTAAATTTCTGGTATCTTGAAAGGCCCGCTCAGTTAGGGCAGCAATATCATTCAACTCAATAGCATTATAACCTTGACCTAAAATGTTTTGTCCCTCTCTTTTGAAATCCTGGAAAGAATATCCGACCAAAGCGTCCAAATTTGAATTCTCAAATTCCTTAGTATAATTTACGGTGAGTTCTACTAAACGGTTTTCCGTTTCCAAATTATTTAAAGCACCACGGCCATTATTCTCCGATCCATTGTTAAGGGCTATAATTTGTGGCCCAACCACCTGACTACGCTCAGAATCCGAGACATCATACCCCAGATTTAGCTTCGCAGATAACTCATCGGTAAAGCTATACTCTAAGGAAAGGTTACCCAGAAACCGGTTAGTATTTGCAATATCCTGATAAAAGGCCAAAAGATTCGCCGGATTCCTATCGGGTGCTGCACTCGCAAATGGACTTGCAGGCAACGTTGGATTAGAATATAAGGAGGAGGCTAATAAGTCTCCTGTACTTCCTGAAGTCCTACTGACAAAAGGTCTTTGGTCATTAATTCTGGAGATCGTAGCCTGTAACCCTACCCTTAACTTATCATCAAGGAAGCGGTGATTCGCATTGATCCGCCCGGTAATCCGTTCTAAATCTGTATCCTCTATAACACCAAATTGCTTTGCATATCCAAACGTGGCCCGTACATTTCCTTTACCATAATTTAGGGCATAGGAAAGGTTATTATCTGTTGAAACCGTTGTTCTGTAGATAAACTCCTGCCAATCGGTATTTCCTCCTAGGTCCGCTCCACCTGCTGCACGAAATTCATCAGCAGTCAAAAGGTCGTAGGTTTCTCTAACCGTTGCTATATTAAGATTAGAATTAAAACTCCATTGGCCTTGTGTACCAGCTCCCTTACCTGATTTTGTGGTAATAATGACAACACCATTGGCCCCTCTGGATCCATAGATTGCAGTAGCGGAAGCATCTTTTAGGATACTCATACTCTCAATGTCATTGGGATTCAAGAAGTTCAAAGGGTTTCTGGAGCCACTTGTACCTGTACCTAAATCGGAACCACTTGCAGATGTCTCTTCGTTAGTAACGGGTACTCCATCGATCACAAAAAGAGGACTGTTATTGGCTCGGACGGAACCTGTACCCCTAATCCTTAAGGTAATTCCGGCGCCCGGCTCACCACTACTTTGTGTGATTTGAACACCTGCAGTCTTACCTTGAATTAATTGTTCGGGTGATGAAATGACACCTCCTTGAAAGTCTTCAGAGGAGACAGAAGCCACTGCACCGGTTGCGTCTTTAACGGTAGTCTGACCATAACCTATGATTACCACCTCATCCAATGCCTGAGCATCTTCTTGTAACGTTACAGAAATTGTAGATTGACCGTTAACCGCCACTTCCTGTGTAGCATAGCCAATGTAACTGAATACCAAAGTAGCGTCGCTAGCTACATCATTTAAGGTGTAATTACCGTCAAAATCAGTTTGGGTTCCGTTGGTAGTCCCTTTTACCACGACACTTGCCCCCGGCAAAGGACCGTTTGCATCCGAAACAGTACCAGATACGGTCTGAGCCTGTACTGCGCCAAAGCATATAAATGCCCCAAGCAATAACAAGCTTTTAAGTAGCGTAATCTTCATAGATAAACAAATTTTAAGTTTAGTTAATTTAAATTCAAGTGTTAAACATATATAAAAAAGGTGTTAAACTAAGTATAGCCCGATATTACAAAGCTTCGAAAACGGTTTCGTGTTGATAACTTTGAAATTGTAGGGGTATAGTAATTCAACACACCTCAAATTATACATTTCGCAAGCAACAGTGATGAAATATATGAAATTAAACAAAATATGCCCAAATATACGGCTTTTTATTTTCTGGTTTGTTTAAGGAATTTGCGGTGTTTTGCACGTATTACATGTTAATTCTGTAGCAAGATTTTTAACAAACGACAGATATAGTTACCTTCAAAAATTTAACATCCTAATCTATGTTAAAGCAAAAAATTACGTTAAAACATATCGCAAAAGAGTTGGACGTTTCCATTTCTACGGTTTCAAAAGCCCTCAAGAATAGTGAGGAAATAAGCAGAGACACCAAAGATAGGATTCAGGCTTTTGCCAAACTTTACAATTACAAACCCAACAATATTGCTATCAGCCTGAAAAATAAGCGCACCAAAAATATTGGTGTCATTATCCCGGATATCGTTCACCATTTTTTTACCACAGTGGTACGTGGTATTGAAAAGTATGCTAACGCACAGGGCTATAATGTAATTGTATGCCTGTCTGATGAGTCTTTTGACAAAGAGGTCATTAATATGGAAATGTTGGCTAACGGAAGCATTGATGGATTTATCATGTCCCTTTCTGCAGGTACTGAGAAGAAAAAGGATTTTAATCATCTGAAAGAAGTTACCGAACAGGGAATTCCCCTTGTTTTGTTTGATAGGGTTACCAATGAGATACGCTGCGATAAAGTGGTTATTGATGATATTCTTGGCGCCTATTTGGCCACAGAAAAGCTATTGAAAGAAGGAAGAAAGAAGATTGCCCTTCTCACTACGGAAGACTTTTTTAGTGTTAGCAAAAACAGGAACCTGGGCTATGAAAAGGCTTTACGGGATTTTGGTCTGGTGGTTGAGGAAAAGTATATCTTACGACTTCCATTTATGGACATTGATGAAGACAAGATTTCGGATTTCTTGAATAGTATAGTGCCCGATGCGGTTTTAAGCGTCAATGAGATTTTTGGAATCCACTGTATGCGCGTGCTACAGCGTAAAGGATTAAAAGTACCCGAAGATGTATCTATAATCGGCTTTACTGATGGCTTATTGGCAAGACATGCCAATCCAAGCATAACCTCAATTGCGCAGCATGGGGAAAAGATGGGGGAAACTGCCGCCAGAATGCTCATTGAACGGGTGGAGCGTGAAGATGAGAGTAATTACAGAACAGAAATCATTCAACCTACAATAATTACGCGCGAATCTACGTTGAACTTCTGATTTAATCGTATTTCGTTTAGAACCTTGCTCAGGTCATCTTGGATTTAAGAATTGTAAAACAGACATTTATTTGGGGACCCTCATTGCTTTGCAATTTTAAAGCGGTGTGTTTTTTCAGAAGATATGGCATTAATAATATAAAGTCCATCAGGTAGTTGTTCCATATTCACGATTAGTCTACCATTAATCACTTTTTGCTGCGTTTTTGTAATCAGTCTACCATCGATACCAAAGATTTCGTACGATACCGAATCACTTGCCATCTTACCCATTTCAATAGTCAGTTGCCCGGTAACCAAAGGATTGGGATAGGCGATGGACAAACCGTCCAAAATAATAGTTTCCTCGTAAATACCCTGACAACTGAGATCGGTCTTTACCTGTAAGGTGTTGACCTGCTTTGTTAGATCTAAAGTGATGCTACTCTCGGAGGTGCGATAAGGGCGTCCGTTTAAGGTGATCTCATAGACCGACCCTCCTCTTAGGGATAAGGTAGCTTTCCCGCCATCGGTATCAACCTTAGAACTTACGGATAGGTCTTCTGGTTCTGAGATAACCACATCGAAGCATTGATTATAATCGGTCTCTCCGGCAACGGAAATACAAACAGTGTAATTACCTGCCGAAAGATCATTAAAAGCAACAGTATCCGTAAAGGGCTGGCTAGCCATAGCTTCGCCCGAAAGGGTGGCCGTATAGTCAAGGGGTTCCACGGCCACAATGGCAATTTGACCGTTGTTGTTATTACGACAGCTTTCACCGGTGGTACTTAGGGTAAAGTTGTTGGGCGGCAATGTAAAGATGGCGCACCCCGAGACATCTACTGTAGCTCCCAAAGGTGTATCGGGGCAGCTATCATTGGCATTTACAACACCGTCGCCATCCAGGTCGTTAGGGTCTATCATTACCGCACTTGGGTTGTTGGCCAGAACTCTAAATTCACCCGGAGCCAGGCTGATGGGCTCCGCCGGATCGCTTATCGTGATCGGACTGTTCTTCTCCAGGAGGTTGTACCATGTTCCAGCTTCTTGAAAATTTGGAGTAATAGCCTGTTCAATCATTCCAAAATTCCCAATTATAGTGATGTGCCTTATAGCGTCTCCCGAAGCGGTATTGTCCGTAAGGTGGATGGTCTTCAAGCCTGTTGATGCTCCTAAATCCAGGGTAAAATCGGTAGTCTCAAAAATAGCTTCACCCAATTTCAGTTTGATGAGATCCGCCCAGGCATCATAAATTGCCGTTCTATCCGGATCCTGTAGATACTCCCATCGAATCGGTTTTCTTCCTGTTCTTCCATTTTCGTTAATGGATACCTCATACCCCAGTTCCCCAAATTGCCAGATCATCTTAGGTCCGGGTATAGTAAAGAAAAAGGCTCCCGCCGCCTGCATACGTTCCAAGGCTGTATCCAATTCGGTGACGGAATAACTTCCTTCGGAGTTTCCAAACTCCAGATTTTTGAACATAAGACGTTCCTCATCATGACTTTCCATATAGGAGATGGCTGCAGGAATGTCAAATCCTTTTACCTGGTAGGAAGCACCTGAGAAATTAGATTTTCCGCTTTCATGATATCCCATGGTAGCCTCGTTGTAGGGGTCCGTCTGTTTGTTCCAGAAAAGAATACCCTTACCTTCGTCCAGTCGGTAATTGGCCCATTGTTCCTCTTCCTGTATTCCACCGAGGTGCTCAAAAATCACATAAAAATCCTCATCTACAGCCCATTGAGTGTCTGCATATCCTTTTAATACTTCAATGCGATCTGGCTGTGTGGCATTGGTACAGCCGTCATCGTTGGATGAACAGTTCTGGGTAAACCCTTTTGTCAGGTCCCAGCGAAACCCGTCTATCCTGTACTCCTCAATCCAGTATCGTACTGTTCGGTTCACGTAGTCCTTGGTAGCCTGGGATTGATGGTTAAAATCATTGAACACATTGAAGGAATGTCTGGCTTCCGCATTGAAAAAAGGATTTTCAACGGAGGCCTGCCCTCCTGTGCCACCACCGCTGGTGTTCCACATACGAAAGTAAGGATGCTGTCCAGTTCCATGGTTATAGACTACATCCAAGATAACAGCCATGCCCCGGTTATGGCATTCTTCTATGAATTGCTTAAAGGCAGTTGGTGTACCATAATACTTATCCAGGGCCATATGAAATGAGGGATTATAACCCCAGCTGTCGTTGCCGTCAAATTCGCTCACAGGCATTAGTTCAATAGCATTGATACCCAAACCCTGTAAGTAGTCCAGTCTGGAAGTAACGGCGTCAAAGCTATGGAGTTCGTCAAAATCTCGGATTAAGAGCTCATAAACGACCAAATCGGTTACCTTGGGTTTTTCGAAGTTCAGCGTGGCGTCGGACCATACGAATTCAGGATCGCCGGTTCTCAGCAGGGTTACCGCCTCTGTTGTGCTACCTGAGGGGTATTCCGGGAGGTCGGGGTAGGTAACATCTTCAATAAACCCATCGTTGAACTCGTCCAAAATGGTGGTGGAATAGGGATCGGCAATATTGATGTCCAAGTCTACCAGATATTGGAATGTATGGTTGGTTTGAGGCGTTAGTCCCGTCAGCTCTAACCAAAAACGATCTTGTGCACTGTCTTTTTTCATCAGATAGGTGTCATCAATGGACCAGTTATTAAAATCCCCAATGACATAAACAAATTCCTTGCCCGGGGCATAGAGCACCAAGGTGGCTCTTGTCGGGTCGGAAGGATTTAGATTAATACCGTCTAAAAGACCCGAAGGAAGCGGTTCTTCGGTCACCGTTGGCCGGACTACGGCCTCAAAGGTGACGCTTTCGGTGTTCGTTCCATCGGTAGCTTCCAATACAAAAGAAGTGGCTTCATTGACAACATAGGTAGTACTATAGGTAGTAATTCCCGTTTGCGTATCCACCTGGACGCCATTTGCGGTAAGCGTAAAATCGGCAGGTTGCCCAATAACGGCCTCAATGGATAGGATCTCACCAGCATTTAGGATCACAGGGCTACTCGTGGGGGCATTTAAAACTAACTGAAAGACACCAACATCAAATAAAAAGTCCTGTGTTTGACGGCTCCCGTCCTGTGATTTTACCAAAAGCCCGATCCTGCTAATATTGGTATCATTATAAAAACTGGTTGGCGTAAAAGAATAGGAATACGTACCATCCCCGTTATCAGTAAAACGAGCAGTTTCAGGCGAGTTGTTGAAATTGGTTCCGGTAGCGGATGCATTTCCAGCTTCTACTCCGTTGGAGTCAAAATACCAGGCCCATAGATACAACTCCGAAACGCCCCATTCGGCTTGCGGGTTGAAATTGGAAACAGTCACCGTAATTTCCTCGTTTTCGTCAAACGGGTTGGGAGACAGGGAGACGGTTTGGGCTGTGGCCACCATCATCCCAAGACCAAAGAAAAAACAGCGTAAAATTAGCTTCATCATGTTGGGTTTACAGGAAAAAAAAGGGCTGATTGGACAGCCCTTTTAGATTCACAAAAAGAAGTATCTAGTCGTTTAAATTTGGAATAAGGATGTAACTTCCGTCCAAATCGTTGAACCAAACATCATAGGTTTCGGCAGTTACCGGGATATTGTCATTTCCTGTGTCACCAAGACTGGAGTATTCCACTCCGCCACCCCAGTTAACGGCCCAGTCATCATCGGCCCTGAACTTTATTTCACCATCTACCAATGCAATATCATTGATGAACCAAAGGTGTGGATTAAATGCCGATTGGGTCATATCAGTATCAACATCCCAACCACCGGGTGTGGCACTGCCAATAAGTCCTATGGTAGTGTACGTAGTGGCTCCACTTATATCATAGGGAGTTGCTGTATAGGTAGCATTGACAATATCGAGTTCAATCTCGTAATAGCCGTTGGCCGGAACTGATAAAGTTCCTGGGTCAAAACCTAAATCCTCGCTGGAAGCAAAGTTACCTTCGAATAGCCCCCATTGGGGTTGCCATGATCCTTTGATTTCCAATAATTTGAATCCTTCACCCGATCCACCACTGAAGGGACCTTTATAAAGGTATCTGTTCGCGTTTGAGGGGTCTCTAACCAAAGGTGGATTATTTAGGTCATTATTCCAGTCACCGTTGTCAACTTCCCCATTACCGTTTAAATCTATGGCATTACCTACAAAGAAGAGATCTCTAAAAGGATAAGTTGCATCATAAGGAGTAAGGGAAATCGTTATCGCTTCGGAAAAACGTTCCAACGTTCCTGACTCACTTTCTATTACCGCCCGTAAACGAACTTCTACATCAGCTGCTTCTTCTGGTGTTAACCCCAAACCCAATGCAATGTCATTGATTTCTTCATGAGTTAACGACAGGCTTTGCTCATTGGTAGTCGTACTTAGAAATACCTCTTCAAAGTTGGTGCCTGGCATGGCAAATTCCAAGGTGTATTCTACGCTTACTACATCTTCATCCCCAAAATCAGGATCATCAAACTCCATGGTAAGTGCTATGGCGGTAGGATCAAAATCAGATAGCACCACCGATGTTCCAGAATCAGGGCCAGAAATTTCGGGAGGATTCTCTGTGAATGCTGAAACGCTGTAGCTCACGGTTTCCGTGGTTTCAGACCCGTTGGATACCCGCATATGGAGGATGAAGGGAGAAAAAGCCTCCGCTCCGGCTCCTATGACCACCGGGTTGAATTCTGCCACGGTCATCGTAAAAGTTCGGTTTTGAGTAGTTCCCAGAGTGATAGGGGAAGCAAATGTTTCCTCAGCGGACGCTTCCACAGTGTAGGTAGCACTGCTGGCAGCAGCATCATTCCACGATAAGGTGAACGCTGGATTATTCGGCAATGCAAAATTAAGGTTGATGTTGGTTATTGTTGGCACAATGAGCTCAAAACCAACCTCTTGTAAGGGAATAACCTCCAGGTCGGTGTCATCATCCTCGCATCCAACAAACAGCAGTAATAACAGCGTTAATGGGCTTAGTAGCTTAACTATTTTTTTCATCACAGATTATCTTTTAGGATTGGGAAAGATTTATTGGAATAAGATGATAGTCCCCGGTAATGGAATTGAACCAAATCTCGTAGTCATCTTCGATATCAACCGGAATACTGCCTCCGTTAGGTGTGGCTACTCCGGAAAACAGGGTAGTTCCGCCCCAGACATTACTGCCATTAGCAGTAAATGTAAACTCCCCGGGGATCAATCGCACACTGGGGATATACCAAATGTATTGATCAAATACTTCCCCTCCAACGGCATATGGTGTAAGCGTGGCTTCACCAGCCAGCGCAGAACCATTCACGGTCAAACTGCTCAATGGTGAGGGAAGTGTTTCTTCGTAAGTCAAAAGGGTAAACGTCAGCCTGTCTACATCCACTGAGAACGTATAATATCCCGCTTCCATACTTTCCAAATTATTGATTGCCGGAGGATCATCAACATTTTCCGCGGGGCGGTAGGATAGATTACCTTCTTCTGCTTCACCGTACTGCGGTGTCCATGAACCTCTTAATTCCAGGAACTTTAACGGCCCACTATTGAAAAACCCGGTGTAGTTAAACTGACCAGGGTTAGAGGCATCCCTAAACATTACCGCATTGTTGTTGTTATTGTCCCAACCGGAAGCACTGGCTGGACCTACCAAAAAATGATCCACAAAGGGATAATTGTAATAGGTTAAAATATTGATGCTAACTGCGTTGGAAAAAGTAGCCACTGATCCTGGCACGCTTCCCAGGAATGAGGCCACTCGGATATACAACTCGTTCCATTCAAAAGGAGGTAAGCCAGCCCTACTCGCAAAGGAGTTTATTTCATCAACGGATAAGGTGATCGCGTTGTCAGTAATTACAGCGCTTTGACTAGGATTGGTAAATGTATCGTCACTGGCAAACTCCAGGCGGTAACTTACAGGGGTTTGAACGGAGTAATCCGCATCTTCCCAGGTTAAGGTAATGACCGGATTGGCGGTGTTTACCCTATCCAATTCAATAGTAGTGATATCGACTGCTAATAGCGTAGAACCATTCTGAGCAGTAACCGTTACTAATTCTTCATCGTCTTCACAAGAACCCAGTCCTGCAAGTGCTAACAGTGCTACTAGTATGATTTTTAGTTGTTTCATCTTTGCTTAATTTTTAAAAACCAGGATTTTGGCTTAAGTTAGGATTGGCCTGAATAGCCGAAATCGGTAGGGGATACAGGTTGTAGTGTTCAGGGATGGAAGTTCCACTTGCCACACCACCTTTCCACGGCCAGATATAGTTACTGCCAGTAAACCTGTTCCAACGAATAAGATCAGAACGGCGATGGCCTTCAAAGTTGAGTTCCCGTGCCCGTTCGTCAAGAATAAAATCCAGGGTAAGTTCGGAGGAGGTTATGGTAGTTGCTCCCGCTCTGGAGCGTACAGCATTTACATAGCCCAAGGCAGTGTTTGAATCCCCGCCAGCTCCTCTTAACACACATTCCGCATAGATGAGATAGGCATCGGCCAAACGGAAAAGGGGAAAATCCGTACTCGAAAATTGGGTCGAACTTCCGGATCCATCCGCATTGGTATTTCTGAACTTGGTTGCCGGGAAACCATCGGTCCAGGTTCTGTAGTCGTCCATTTCAAAATTGTGACCATCGGTCCAGAACAATGATGCTCTAACATCGGTCGAGTTAGCCAGGGCAACAGCACTTGAACCAAAAAGGCCGTACCAGGATTTAGAGGAACGATGGCCAGTCCAACCGTCTGTGGCACCAAAATCATTTGGATTCATCGTTTCCGTGCTTAAACTGCCGTTGACAAGATAGGTGGTGTTGCCAAAACTCTGACTTATTACAGCATCGGCCAATACGGGGAATATAATTTCCGGGGAGGTATTGTTATCCGCAGAAAAGAGTTTTACGAAATCGGGGTCCAAGGTATGCCCCCCTTCGTCAATTACCCTGCTGATATAGGTGAGGGCATCCGCATAACGCTCTGTTCCGGTATAGACTTCCGCATTGAGATATAATTTCGCTAAAAGCATTTGGCCGGCAGCGCGATCTGCCCTTCCGTAGGCCACTGGCGCTTCGGCTAATTGGGATTCTATGGCCAAAAGCTCACTTTCTACGTAATTGAACAATTCTGTACGAGAGACTTCAGGTAGAAGATCGGTACCCCCAAAATTCTCTTCTGTAGACAACACGCCTTTTCCAAAAACATCTATTAAGTAATAATACGCCAAAGCCCGTAGGAAACGTACCTCAGCTTGCACCACTTCCTCATCCTCAAAATCTTCATTGTTCAGAATGATCAATAGGTTATTACACTGTGGGATAGTAAAATAGATTCTATTGAACAGATAGCGGAAGAACTTGTTGTTCTCATCCCAGGCGGAAGTAGTGGTCAACTGATCCAAACCATCATCACCCCAACGGTTTTTCATGGCATCAGCCGAAAAATCCTGTAAGTTTACAATCCCCCTCAAAAAGGGCGATTCTCCGGCATCATCCCCCTGGATATCACGACTTCCGGAACCATCTATTCCGGATAGCGCGTAGGAGGCGTAAATTCTGGACAAAATACCATCTACGGCATTAGGATCGGAGTCCAGTATTTGATCTAGTGATTGCTCCACAATAGGTTCGGTGTCCAGGTCATTGGTACAAGAAACCAATCCGCTTATGAGCAAGACAAGTAAAATTGCGTTAAACTTCATTTTATCTTTCATAGGTAACATTTTTTAAAAATCAAAATTCAACCCTAGGGAATAGGTTCTAGGCCTTGGATAAAAATTATTATCAATGGCATTAAAATTTTCCGGATCCTGTCCTTCATAGTCTGTAATCAGGAAGGCATTGTTTACCGCTGCAAAGACTCTTAGGTTAGCATCAGGGAGAATTTCCTTAAAGTTATAACCTAATGTTATATTTTCACAACGAAGAAAGGCTGCACTTTCGAGAAAATAATCAGAAAACGGCACATTTCCCTGCCTGTTGATAAATCTGTCGTCTGCTGCACCCGAAAAGAAATCAAGCACGTTGGTCAAACTTTGGGCATCCGTTGGTATGGCGGCTTCTATGAAACCGGAAGTCAATCGTCTCGCATTGTATATCTGCCCATCCAGTTGCCCTCTAAAACTTGCAGCCAGGTCCAGGTTTTTGTAGTTGACGTTCAATCCAAAACCAAAGGTCCAGTTGGGACGAAGTGCTTTAAAATAACGGTCGTCATTGGTAATTTGACCGTCTCCGTTCAAATCCACAAAAGAACCTAATATTGGCCTTCCTTCGTCATCGTAGACCTGTTGGAATACCCATGCCGAATAGACCTGCTCACCTACCGCATGCCTTGCCAGGAAGACCCCGGTTCCGACTGGGATCCCTGATTCTCCGGCTTCAATACTCTCTAAACCTTCTAAATCGGTAACCTCGGTTCGGCTATACGCTAGATTCCCGTTTAAACTCAGATAAAAGTCTTCAGTTTGGACAGGAGCTGCTTCCAAGGATAATTCAAAACCTTCCCCTTCAGTGGATCCAATGTTTTGGGGGAACAGGTTGGTAAAGCCTTGTCCTGGCGCTACAGGTGCTTGTACCAATAGGTCCTCAGTCTCTCTCATAAAGATGTCAAAAGACCCACTGAGTTGACCGCCATTAAAGAAGGTAAAATCCAAGCCCGCATTATAGGTGGTGGTGGTTTCCCAGGTGAGGTCCGGATTAAAGGGTCTAGCCGAATAGATGTTTACGCCATCTATATATTGGCTGGTACCGCTACCAATATCAAAAAGGGGTAGTGCGGGATAAAACCCTACTCCTGAAATGTCCACAATGTCTGACTGTCCTGTTTGCCCCCAACCTAATCGCAGCTTAAGCGCTTTTACAAAAGCCACATCTCGTAAAAAGTTTTCTTCATTTACTTTCCAGGCAAATGCTGCTGCAGGGAAGTCACCCCAGCGCCTATCTTCTATAAATAGGGAGGAGCCATCACGTCTATAGGATAACGTGAGTAAATATTTGTCAAAGAAGTTAAGGTTGGTTCTTCCAAAGAAAGACTGTAAGTTCCATTCGTTGAAGAAACGCCGGTTAGGATTTCCAGGATTGGGCTCCACTTCCCGAAGACCGGTGTCTACGTTATAGCGATACTGCACCTTGTTGCCGTCATTTTTAAAGTTTTGATAGAGGTAGCCCCCCTGAACATCAAAATTGCGTAAAAAGTTGTTGTCCAATGTTTTGGTATATACCAGATAGGCGTCTGAAGTAATATTGGTAATATGTTGGTTTTCTTCATAGTTTACCCCTGGATTAAACACGAACCCACCATTTATGTTATCCTGTCTGTAGGTGGAAATGGCATTATCCGTAAAACGCTCTTCGATACGTGCCCTTGAAGCCTCAGTTCCCAGATTTAAGACAGCCCGTAGTTCTGGCAGGAAGTGCATTTTGTAATCAAATTCAATATTGGCCAATAGCCTGCGGTTGATCTCAGGCCGTGAACGTTGAACAAGGAGTGCAAGGGGGTTACTTCCTCCAAGTAAGGTGCCTTCTACTCCTGCGGAACCGTCGGATACCAGGTTATAGAATCCGCCAAAAGGAGAATTGCCATCAAAAACAGGCTTGGTGGGATCATAACGTACAATATTCCCCAGTGCGCCTTCCTCGTCTACGGCATTCTTTTCGGTATAGATTCCTTTGGCGTTGATATCAATCCTCAGATGATCGTCAAATAGTGTAGGAGTCAATTTAATGGAACCGGTTACCCGCTCCAGGTCATTGGTACGGACCACACCTTGCACATCGCTATATCCCAGAGACGCTCTGAAGGGAATTTTGTTGAACAGATTGGCACGCACGCTGAAATCAGTGTTTGCGGTAATTGCTGTTCGGTAAATAGCATCCTGCCAATTGGTATTGAACACTTCCCTTTGGACCTCGTTCCCGTTTTCATCCAATACCGTAATGACCCTACTAGGTTCACTTGTTGCTACCGATCCAACCGGCACACCCAGGCGGGTGGCAGCATTGGGATCTAAGCGGGAAAGCTCATTACTGTAAATGTCTAAAAAGTCTATGTATTGATCTCCATCTAATAAATCAATCTGGTCGGTTACTTTGGCAACGGACATATTGGAAGAGAAATTAAACCTGGCCTCTCCGGAAGTTCCTTTTTTCGTGGTGATGATAATGACACCATTGGAAGCCCTGGATCCATAAATGGCAGAGGCAGAAGCGTCTTTAAGCACACTAAAACTCTCAATGTCGTTAGGGTTAATTAGATTTAACGGGTTAGAGACTCCGGCAGCGTTTCTTGAATCAATAGGGATTCCATCGATTACAATTAACGGCGAGCTGTTCGCACTTAACGAAGCTCCACTTCTGATCCTAATATTAGGAGCTGAGTCCGGAGCACCACCATTATTGGTAATTCGTATCCCCGGCGCTTTTCCTACCAGTAACTGATCTGCTGAAACGACAACACCCTGGTTAAAGTCTTCTGCAGTAACCAGATCTACCGACCCTGTGGCATCTTTAACTGTAGTAGTACCGTAACCGATGACCACTACTTCATCCAACTGCTCGGTAGATTCTTGCAAAACTACATTGAGCACACTACCGGTCACAGCGATTTCCTGGCTTTCAAAACCAATGTAGGAGAATACCAAGATATCCCCCTGGTTAGCTTCAATTGTATAATTACCATCAAAATCTGTGGTGGCACCTATAACTGTACCCTTGATCACTACGTTTGCCCCTGGAATGGGCAATGCGGTAGTGGCCTCCGTCACGTTCCCTGTTACGGTTATCTGGGAAAATCCCCATAACGGAATCAACAGGAGTGACAATTCGAAAAACTTTTTAAGTTTTTTCATAAAGTCAAAATGAGTTTGTTTATTTAATTTGGCTAACTTGCGTGCGTAAATACTCGCCCGTTTTTCTTCTTAATTTCCAAATCTATCTTAAGAAAAGGTTAAAAATAGCTGACAAATATCAGTTTTGTCATTTACAACGTTTTCAGGTTCATAACTTTTCAATTTATCAATAGTAATACTCCTTAATTATGAAGTTGGTAAAAATGGAGTGATTTTTAGGGGTGATTTTGTTAATTTCGTATTTCGATAAGAATTCTTCACATGAAGCCAAAAATGACCTTAAAGAAGATTGCCAGGGAACTGGATGTTTCCATTTCCACGGTGTCAAAGGCATTGAAGGACAATAAAGATGTAAGCAAGGAAACCCGGGAAACTGTTCAGGCTTTTGCCAAACTTTACAACTATCGCCCTAATAGCATTGCGCTCAGTCTAAAGAACCAACGAACCAAGACCATAGGGTTGATCATTCCGGAAATCACGCATCACTTTTTTGCCAAGGTGATGACCGGTGTAGAACAAACCGCTAACGATAGAGGGTATACCGTGGTCATAGGAGTATCCAATGAGTCTTTTGCGAAAGAGGTGATCAATATGGAAATGATGGTAAATGGCAGTGTAGATGGTTTTATGGTTTCCATTGCTAAGGAAACTTTACTCAAAAGGGACTATCACCATTTAAAGGAAATTATTAGCCAGGGGATGCCCATTGTACTTTTTGACAGGGTGGTTGAAGAGGTAGACTGCGATAAAGTAATGGTGAATGACAGGGAGTCGGCTAGGATGGCCACGCAGAAATTGATAGACGGAGGAAGGCGTAAAATTCTACTGCTCACCACATTGGACTACCTGGGTATCGGTAGGGAACGCACCAAAGGGTATTTGGAAGCTTTGGATAGCAATGCAATAACGATAAATGAGGATTTGATTCTTAAAATGCCTGACAACATAACTATTGAGCGACAAGAGAGGGTGATTGGACAACATATAAAAAATCTGATTGCCAGCGATATACATTTTGATGCCATTTTTGCGGTTAACGAAATGTATGCTGTTGCAGCTTTGAACATATCTAGAAAGCTAGGTCTGAAAGTACCTGATGACCTTTCGATTATTAGTTTTTCAAATGGTATACTGTCAAAATACGCCCGACCCAAGTTAACCACCGTTAATCAATATGGCCTACAACTGGGAGCGTCGGTGGCGACAATGCTGATCGATAGATTGGAAGAAAAAGTAGATGAGGATACCTTTTACACCAAGATCGTTAAAACAAATCTGATTGAGAGAGAATCTACCATTTGATCTTGTTTTCAAAATAAAATAATATATTTGACCAGCGTACTGCCCGTTTTTCTTCTCTAGTTTGGAGTAGTATGCACAACAGTTTTCAAAAGTTTTTAGGAATTACCTCTTAGGGGTGCCGCCTTATTATTTTTTACGCGGTATAGTAGAAGACATGAAACAGTGCTGCCAGAACATTAATAATTTCTTTTTAAAGCCCAACCGTTCTTAAAATACCAGGGAATCATTTCCTGTAAAATTTTAAGAATTCAAAAGCTAATATTTAAAAGATTTTATTGAAATTGAATCGCTTATTTAACAATATAGCCAATCGCTATGAACCAAGATTATATAAGACCAAATGTTTGGTCCATTATTGAAGAAGGATTTGATGCCGATCAGGTAAAATCCTCGGAGAGCCTTTTTAGTTTGGGAAATGGAGCCATGGGCCAGCGTGCCAACTTTGAAGAACACTACTCGGGCACCACATTTCAGGGGAGCTATATAGCGGGAGTCTATTATCCCGATAAGACCCGTGTAGGATGGTGGAAAAATGGTTATCCCGAATACTTTGCTAAAGTACTCAATGCACCAAACTGGATTGGAATTAATGTCTTAGCCGACGGAGAACCGTTGGATTTGTCTACTTGTAAAAAAGTAGATCGTTTTCGGAGGGAGCTTAATATGAAAGAAGGCTGGTACAGCCGTAGTTTTGTGGCCACGATGCCGAATGATGTTGTATTAGAGGTGAACACCACCCGGTTTTTAAGTTTAAACCTGGACGAGGTAGGCGCTATACAATACGAGGTGGCTCCTGTTAGTGGAGATGTGGAAATAGAATTTCATCCGTATTTGGATAGTGGTATTCACAATGAAGATAGTAATTGGGATGATCAGTTCTGGAATACCACCAATATTGAGGCAGAAGACAACCGGGCATTTATCGAAAGCCACACGCTAAAAACCCATTTTTCAGTCGCTACGTTTATGCAATCCATGGTAGAATATCATGGTAATTCGGTAGCTGGTAAGGTAGGAACAAAAACCGATAAATACATCGCATTGCATTTCGCGCAAAAGGTAGCTAAGGGAGAAAGCATAGTACTGACAAAGTTTGGAGGGTATACAACGGATCGCAATCATCCCAAGAATAGATTGCTTCAAGTAGCGAATCAAGTCTTGGATCAAGCTTCCCAACTTGGCTTTGAAGGGCTAATGCAACAGCAAAAGGAAGCCTGGAGCCAAATCTGGGAGATGAGTGATATTACTATCGCGGGCGATGTAAAGGCCCAGCAGGGGATTCGTTTTAACATTTTTCAACTCAATCAGACCTATTTGGGAAAGGATTCCAGATTGAACATTGGTCCCAAAGGGTTTACCGGCGAAAAATACGGAGGCAGTACCTACTGGGACACCGAAGCCTATTGTTTACCTTTTTATATGTGCACCAAGAATCAGACTGTTGCGTGGAATTTGTTGAAGTACAGGTACAATCATCTGGAAAAGGCAATTGAAAATGCGGAATTGCTTGGCTTTAAAAATGGGGCAGCCCTTTACCCCATGGTAACCATGAATGGTGAAGAATGCCATAATGAATGGGAGATTACCTTTGAGGAGATCCACCGCAATGGGGCCATAGCATTTGCCATCTATAATTATTATAGGTACACTGCAGATTACAGTTATATTCCTGAAATGGGCTTGGAGGTACTAATTGGAATCGCTCGTTTTTGGTATCAACGGGCCAACTGGTCGGAAAAAAAGAAACAATATGTGATCCTTGGGGTTACGGGTCCCAATGAGTACGAGAACAATGTGAACAATAATTGGTATACCAACTACATGGCAAAATGGACTATCAATTATACTATTGAGCAGCTGGAAAAAGTAAAGGAAGGCTATCCGGAGGATTACCAGCGGATTATCGGGGTCACTAAATTGACTGACGATGAGACGGAAGAATGGGAAAATGTCGCTAATAACATGTTCTTTCCCTATTCCAAAAAACATCAGGTATATCTGCAACAGGATGGTTTTTTGGATAAAGAAATGATTAAGGCCGAGGATTTGGATAAATCGGAACGGCCCATTAACCAAAAATGGAGTTGGGACCGTATTCTCCGTTCGCCCTACATTAAGCAGGCAGATGTGTTACAAGGCTTCTATTTTTTTGAGGAGCATTTTACCCTGGAAGAATTGGAACGCCATTTTGATTTTTATGAACCTTTTACCGTCCATGAATCCTCATTGTCGCCTTGTGTACACAGTATTCAGGCAGCTAAGTTGGGAAGGATGGAGCAGGCCTATAGATTATACCTGAGGACCTCGCGATTGGATTTAGATGATTACAACCATGAAGTAGAAGA